>NZ_JALJRJ010000017.1:0-177073 GCF_024519755.1 Micromonospora sp. Mcm103 | reverse complement strand
GGGAGCCGGGAGCCGGGAGCCGGGAGCCGGGAGCCGGGAGCCGGGAGCCGGGAGCTGGTTGGCTGCGCCCGCTCGCAGATCGGCGCGGGTGGCCGCGGTGCGGCGCGAGCCGGGTCGGGGAGGCGATGGCCGGGCTCAGAGGACGTCGAGGACGAGGCACAGCCAGGTGCCTCTGCGGCGTTCCAGGCGTATCGCTACCGCCCAGCTCGCGCCTCCGGCGCCGGCGAACACGGCGGTGGCCTCGACCGCGCCCGCGCGGGGTTCACACACCCGCAGGCGTCGCAGCAGCAGCGCCGGCCGGGCGGTACGGCGGCGGACCGGTGTCACCCGGCGGGCCGCACGGGTCAGTTCGGCCGCCACCGGGCCGGCCGACTCGGGCAGGCAGAGCGGCCGGAGCTGGCCGGGCGGCCGGAAGCCGTTGACGATCTCCAGGAAGGTGCGCACGAACAGGTGGGCGGCCCGCGCTCCCTCGGGTGTGGCGGAGGCGAGGGCCGACGCCTGCGCACCGGACCAGCGGGGCCAGGCGGGCGCCGGGTCGGGGGCGCGACCGGCGGGGCGTGCGGCGGCACGGCGGCGCGGGTCGGCCAGGTCGAGAGTGAGCTGACCGACGGGACTCCAGAGCGGCTCCTCGTCGGTGCACGGCGGGTCGAGCGGCGGGGCGGGCCGGAGACGGACCGGCGGGCGGGGTGCGCGGGGACGGCGGGTGTCGACCATCTCGAATCCTTGCGTTTGCCTTCGTTTGCCTCCGACAGGCTCTCATCTTCCCGGACGCGGACGACCGTCGTCAATGGCGGGCGGTCCCCGGGCGGTCACTCCTCGTCGCGCTCGCCGAGCGGGTTGCCGCGTACCCATTCGGCCGTCTCGGCGTACTTGCGCTCGATGTATTCCTCCAGCCGGGCGCGCTCGACCCGCCACTGACCCCGGCCACCGATCTTGATCGCGGGCAGTTCGCCGCTGCGGACCATGTGGTAGACCTGCGAGTCCGACACGTTCAGCTCGGCGGCGACGTCGGACAGCAGCAGGAACCTCGACTCCACGGTGTGACTCCCGGGGTTGGTTGCGTTTGCTTCAGTTTGCCACCACCGGGTGACATCGCTACGTGCCCGTTCGGGAGACACACCGGCGGGAGACTTCACCCGCACGGGTGTCGGGTGTATGACGGTCTCGGCGTACGGCATGATCGGCGCCCGGAGTCGGCGCCCGCCGACGATCGGCCTGAGTGTGGGAGTGACCGGTGACCGACGAGCTTGTCCGGGTGTACCTGCCGGCGACCGTTCCCATGCTCGCCCGGCTGCGCGAGGAGGGGCTGAGCGCCGAGGCGGCGCACGCCGTGACCCCGGAGCTGCGCGAGTGGTACGCCGAGGGCGACGAGGAGGAGCTGGAGTACGTGGCCTTCACCCGGGCCGCCCAGGACGCGCTGCTCCTGCTCCGCAACGACCCCACAGCGCCCCGGCGACGGGTGGTCGTCTCGGCCGACCTGCCGGCCCGCGCGGTCGGCCGGGTCGACGGCGAGCTGGGGTCGAGCGTGGTCCGGCCGGCTGGGCCGGTGCCGGTGAAGTCGATCGCCGCGTTGCACGTGGACGGCGCGGACGCGGTCGAGGACGTGGCCGCCGCCGTCGACGTGGTGGTGGAGGCCCAGGCCGGCGACCCGGACGCCCAGTTCACCGTCGACGGCGCCGAGGACCACGAACTGGAGTGGTACGACGTGACCGAGCTGGACCTGCTGCTGCGCGAGGCGGGCTGACCGGGCCGGTTCAGGCCGCGGGCTCGTCCTCGTCGTCGTCCACCGGGCGCGGCCCGAGCGTGCGCCCGAAGACGATGAGCGTGGTCAGCGCGCCGACGAAGAGCACCCAGATCCCGTTGTCGACCCGCGAGGTGCCCAGCGCGGTCTGCGCCACCTCGTCGGCCTCGCTGAGCGCGGCGGCCAGGTCGAGCAGCCCACGACCGCCGATCCGGATGATCACCTCGGTGAGCAGCAGGAGCAGGCCCGCGCCCGCCCCGGCGACCAGGTAGGCCGGCCAGCGCAGCGGCGACGCCGCGCCGTCGCGGCGCTCCGCCCGGCGCCGGGACCAGGTCAGATAGAGGTACGCGGCCAGGCCGGCCAGCAGCCCGGCGAGCAGCGATTCGGTACGCGAGACCCACTTCGCGGCGTCGAGCACCGACTGCTGGGTCTCCCCGGCGCCGAACAGGTCGGAGAGCGGATCGCGGACGCGGCTGAACAGCACCACGAAGATCTGCGCGGTGAGCGTGGCGAGCGTGATCGCCCCCACCACCCGGGCCTGGCGCGCGCCGGCCATCGCCCCGCCGATGATCGCTGCCGCCGCCGCGGTGCCGGCGATGGTGTTCGTGGTGGCGTTGTCCGCGTACGTCAGGTTGATCGCCACCGCGGTGACGAGCCCGACCAGGAGGCCGGTGCCGACGGCGGCCAGGAAGCGCAGCGTGGCGCGGCCCAGCCGGTTCGTCGCGAGCAGGGCCATTGTGGCGCCGGTGACCAGCGCGGCGGTGATGACGCCTGGCAGCGCGTACGCGGAGAGACTGATCGCGGTGACGCCGGCAGCCGTGGAGTGGATCGCCTCGCGGGTCGACCAGAGCATGGCAGCCAGCCACCCGACCGAGAGCAGGGCGAGCACGATCGCGCCCGGCGCGAACTCCGGCCGCCCGGTCGCAGCGGCCTCGTCCGTGGCCGTGGCCTCGTCCGTGGTCGCCTCGCCGGCCGACGGCTCGACGGCCTCGGGCTCGTCCGTCTCCGCGGCCGTGGAGCTGCCGGGCTGGTTGCTCATCGTCTCCCCTTCGACGGTCGCCGGATCGCCCGCGCCGGGCCGGGCAGGTCACCGGTCATCCAGCGTACGCGGCGTGCCGCCGCCGCTCGGGCGGGCCGGGTACGGCAGGCACCGAAACCGAGCGCGCCGAAGGATCGACGACGTGTCGTCCCGTACTCCGATGTTTCGTCGGTTGTGGGTGGGCGGCGGCTGAAGGTCCGGAGACGAGCTGGGCTGTCCGGTGTGCCGGGGAGGCGGGGCCCGCGGGGGCGTCTCGTGACAGAATCGGGCCAGGTCCCGCCGCCGCTGACCCCGCGGTGTCCGGCGTCCGGCCGCCGGCCGACGCCCGCGGGTCCGGTTTCGCCGTCGCCGTCGAGATCGCCAGGAGCCTGTGATGGACGCCGTGTTCTCCGTACCCGAGCCGCTCAACGAGCCGGTGCACAACTACGAGCCCGGCAGCGCCGACCGGGAACGGCTCCAGCGACGGCTGGCCGAACTGGCCGCCGAGCGGATCGAGCTGCCGATGACGATCGCCGGCGAGCGCCGGATGGCCGGCGGCGCGTCGATCGACGTGGTGCAGCCGCACAAGCACGCGCACGTCCTCGGCGTCACCGGGCACGCCACCCACGACGACGCCCGCGCCGCGGTGAAGGCCGCCAAGGACGCCGCTCCGATGTGGCGTGCGCTGCCGTTCGAGGAGCGGGCCGCCATCTTCCTGCGCGCCGCCGACCTGCTCGCCGGCCCCTGGCGGGACACGCTCAACGCGGCCACCATGCTCGGCCAGTCCAAGACCGCCGTCCAGGCCGAGATCGACTCGGCCTGCGAGCTGATCGACTTCCTCCGGTTCAACGTGCACTTCGCCCGGCGGCTCCTGGCCGAGCAGCCGCTGTCCTCGCCCGGGGTCTGGAACCGCCTCGACCACCGGCCGCTGGAGGGGTTCGTCTACGCGATCACCCCGTTCAACTTCACCGCGATCGCCGGCAACCTGCCGTCCGCGCCGGCCATGCTCGGCAACACGGTGGTCTGGAAGCCGTCCCCGACGCAGCAGTTCGCGGCGCACTTCACCATGCGCCTGTTCGAGGCCGCCGGCCTGCCGCCCGGCGTGATCAACATGGTCACCGGCCGCGGCGAGGAGGTCTCCGAGGTGGCGCTGGCCGACCCGGACCTCGCAGGCATCCACTTCACCGGCTCGACAAAGGTGTTCCAGCACCTGTGGAAGACCGTCGGCGACAACATCGCCCGCTACCGGGGCTACCCCCGGCTGGTCGGCGAGACCGGCGGCAAGGACTTCGTGGTCGCGCACTCCAGCGCCGACGTGGACGCGCTGCACACCGCGCTGATCCGGGGCGCCTACGAGTACCAGGGCCAGAAGTGCTCGGCCGCCTCCCGGGCGTACGTCCCGCGGTCGATCTGGGAGGGTGGCCTGCGCGACCGGCTCGCCGCCACCGCCGACTCGCTGACCTACGGCGACGTGACCGATTTCAGCAACTTTGGCGGCGCGGTGATCGACGACAAGGCGTTCGGCCGGCACACCGCCGCGCTGGAGCTGATCAAGGGTGACGACTCCTGCCGCATCCTGGCCGGCGGCACCGCCGACGACTCGGTCGGCTACTTCGTCCGGCCGACGCTGTTCGAGTGCTCCGACGCCGCACACGAGACGTTCACCACCGAGTACTTCGGGCCGATCCTCGGCGTGCACGTCTTCGACGACGCCCGCTTCGATGAGGTGGTCGCCCAGGCCGAGTCGATCGCGCCGTACGCGCTGACCGGGTCGATCTTCGCGACCGACCGCCGGGTGGTCGACCGGGTGGCGGAGAAGATGCGGTACGCCGCCGGCAACTTCTACATCAACGACAAGCCGACCGGCGCGGTGGTCGGGCAGCAGCCGTTCGGCGGCGCCCGGGCCAGCGGCACCAACGACAAGGCGGGCTCCTGGCACAACCTGGTCCGCTGGATGTCGCCGCGGACGATCAAGGAGACGTTCGTCCCGCCGACCGATCACGCCTACCCGCACATGGGCTGAGACGCTCGCCGGAGGGCCCGTCCCGGCCGGGGCGGGCCCTCTTCCTCATCCGACAGTGCACATCGGACCCGTCATCGGGTGCCGAAATGAGCAAATCCTGGACGCCAGAGCCGACAAAGTGGCAGCTTAGAGGGCATGGCGGAATCCGGAGTCAACCCGACGGCAGCAGCTCTGCTCGGTCTGCTGCACGACGGCCCGATGACTGGCGGCCAGTTGATGGCCGCCGCTGAGCGCCGGCTGGCGCCGTACTGGTCGATGACCCGCAGTCAGGTCTACCGGGAGCTGCCGGTCCTGGCCGAGAAGGGTCTGGTGCGTCTCGGCAAGCCCGGGCCGCGGATGAGCCAGCCGTACGCGCTGACGGCGGCCGGGAAACGGACATTCTCCCGCTGGCTGGCGGAGAATCCCGGCAAGGACACCATCCGTAACCCGATAGCGCTACGGATCGCGTTCGGTGACCTGCACTCGTCGAGCCAGCTCAAGAACCTGTACGCGACGGCGAACGAGTACCACACCGAGGCGCTGGCGGCGGTGCGGGAGCAGGTCAAGAACGCCAAGAAGGAAGGCGACAGCTACGACGCCAGCGCGCTGGAGTTCGCCGTCGCCTACCACAAGGCGGCGCTGTCCTGGCTGAAGACCGCGCCGGTCGGCTGACCACCTGCGGCGGCCGGGCCAGGATAGGCAGTAGTCTTGTCTGTCGTGACCGCTGCCGATTACGCCGAACAGCTCAAGGACCTCGACGCCACGCTGCGCAACATCGAGGCTGTGCTCGACCTCGACAAGCTGCGCGAGCAGAAGGCCCGGCTGGAGCAGGAGGCCTCCGCGCCCGACCTCTGGGACGACCAGGCCAAGGCGCAGCAGGTGACGTCGCAGCTGTCGTACGTCAACGGCGAGATCACCAAGCTCGGTGACCTGCGCTCCCGGCTCGACGACGCCGGGGTGCTGCTGGAACTCGCCCAGGCCGAGGACGACCCCGGCGTGCTGACCGAGGTCGAGTCGGAGATCGCCGGGCTGACCAAGGCCATCCAGGAGATGGAGGTCCGCACGCTGCTCTCCGGCGAGTACGACTCGCGGGAGGCGCTCGTCGCGATCCGGGCCGGCGCCGGTGGCGTGGACGCCGCGGACTTCGCCGAGATGCTGCTGCGGATGTACCTGCGCTGGGCCGAGCGGCACGGCTACCCGACCGAGGTCTACGAGACCTCGTACGCCGAGGAGGCGGGCCTGAAGTCGGCCACCTTCACGGTGAAGGTGCCCTACGCCTACGGCACGCTCAGCGTGGAGTCCGGCACGCACCGGCTGGTGCGGATCAGCCCGTTCGACAACCAGGGCCGCCGGCAGACCAGCTTCGCCGGGGTCGAGGTGCTGCCGGTCACCGAGCAGACCGACCACATCGACATCCCGGAGAACGAGGTCCGGGTGGACGTCTACCGGTCGTCCGGCCCGGGCGGGCAGAGCGTCAACACCACCGACTCGGCGGTGCGGCTGACCCACATCCCCACCGGCATCGTGGTGACCTGCCAGAACGAGAAGTCCCAGTTGCAGAACAAGGCCTCCGCGATGCGGGTGCTCCAGGCCCGGCTGCTGGAGCGCAAGCGGCAGGAGGAGGAGGAGAAGCTGGCCGGCCTGAAGACCGGCAGCACCAGCTCCTGGGGCGACCAGATGCGCTCGTACGTCCTGCACCCGTATCAGATGGTGAAGGATCTGCGTACCGAACAGGAGACGGGCAATCCGTCCTCCGTCTTCGACGGTGACCTGGACAGCTTCATCGAGGCGGGAATCCGCTGGCGGAAGCAGCAGCAGCTCAGCGCTGACAGTGCGTGATCACGCTCGGACGCAGCGCGTCATCGATCTCGGGCTGACCGGGTAAATCGATGACGCGCACCGCTTCGGCGGGGCGTGGGGCTTGGCTCTGCGGTTACACCGCGTAGACTACCGACCCGTGATTCAGCTTGAGCAAGTGACGAAGACGTACCCGAAGGCGTCCCGGCCTTCGCTCGACAACGTGTCCGTCTCGATCGAGAAGGGCGAGTTCGTCTTCTTCATCGGTCCATCCGGCTCCGGCAAGTCCACCATCATCAAGTTGCTGCTGCACGAGGTCACGCCCAACAAGGGCCGGGTCGTCGTCAACGGCAAGGACGTCACGTCGATGCGTTCCTGGAAGCGACCCCACTTCCGGCGTTCCATCGGCTGCGTCTTCCAGGACTTCCGGTTGCTGCCGAACCGCACCGCGTACGAGAACGTGGCGTTCGCGCTGGAGGTGATCGGTAAGACGAAGGCGGTCGCCCGCCGGGTCGTGCCGGAGGTGCTGGAGCTGGTCGGTCTCGGCGGCAAGGAGCACCGCTACCCGCATGAGCTCTCCGGTGGTGAGCAGCAGCGTGTCGCGGTGGCCCGGGCGTTCGTCAACCGGCCGCTGATCCTGCTGGCCGACGAGCCGACCGGAAACCTGGACCCGGACACCTCGATCGAGATCATGCGCCTGCTGGACCGGATCAACCGCACCGGTACGACCGTCGTGATGGTCACGCACGACTCCAACATCGTGAACCAGATGCGGCGCCGGGTGATCGAGATCGAGAGCGGCCGCATCGTGCGCGACCAGGCCCGCGGCGTCTACGGCTGAGCCGGACGACGTTCCGTAGACCCTGACGACGAAACCTCACGCCGGAGAGCCGGAGGAATATCCCGATGCGGATGAAGTACGTCCTGTCCGAAGTACTGGTCGGGCTGTGGCGCAACGTCACCATGACCATCGCCATGATCATCACAATGGCGGTGTCGCTGTTCATGCTGGGCGGCAGCGGCCTTCTCTACCAGAAGGTCGGCGACATGAAGGACCTCTACTACGAGAACGTCGAGGTCTCGATCTTCCTGAAGACCGATGCCACCAAGGAACAGGTCGACGCGCTGGGTCAGCAGCTCGGCCAGGATCCCCTGGTCAAGGACTCGACGTACGTCAACAAGGAGCAGGCGTACGAGCGCTTCCAGCAGATGTACGCCGACGCCCCGGACCTGGTCAGCGCCGTCAAGCCGGACCAGCTTCCCGAGTCGTACCGGGTGAAGCTGAACGACCCGGAGCAGTACAAGGCGATCTACGACAAGTACAAGGCCACCGAGGGCATCGACACGATCGTCGACCAGAGCAAGCTGCTCGACAAGGTCTTCGGCGTGCTGAGCGGCTTCCAGAACGGAGCGCTCGCGATCGCCACCGTGATGGCCATCGCCGCCCTGCTGCTCGTCGCGAACACCATCCAGGTCGCCGCCTACAGCAAGCGGCGTGAGGTGGCGGTCATGAAGCTCGTCGGCGCGTCGAACTGGTTCATCCAGGCGCCGTTCGTGCTGGAGGCGGTGGTGGCCGGTCTGTTCGGCTCCATCCTGGGCCTGCTCGCGTTGGTCGGGGTGAAGCTGCTGTCGGCCGGCAGTTCGATGGCGGCCCTGGAGGGCCTCATCACCCCGATCTCCTGGTCCGAGATCTTCCTGACCTTCCCGCTGATGGCCGCCGTCGGTGGCGTGGTCAGCGCGGTCACCGCCTGGGTCACGCTCCGCTTCTACCTGCGGGTCTAGTCACCTCGTACGGCTCACCGAGGGCCCTTCCGCGCCGGAATAAACGGCGCGGGAGGGCCCTTGTGGTTCCGGTAGCATGATCTCCGCTCGCCGGCCGGTGGCCGGTGAGTCGATCAGGAAGGGGGTGGCGCCGATGCCACGGGAAAAGGGTCGCAAGGTGGTCGCCTCCAACAAGAAGGCACGCCACGACTACGCCATCCTCGACACGTACGAGGCGGGCATGGCGCTGACCGGCACCGAGGTCAAGTCGCTGCGGGCCGGGCGGGCGTCGCTCGTGGACGCGTTCGCCCAGGAGCGCGACGGCGAAATCTACCTGCACGCCATGCACATCCCGGAGTACGCCCAGGGCACCTGGACCAACCACGAGCCCCGGCGTACCCGCAAGCTGCTGCTCAACCGGCTGGAGATCGACCGGCTGCTGGGCAAGCTCAAGGAGAGCGGCCTGACGCTGGTGCCGTTGCAGGTCTACTTCTCCGACGGCTGGGCGAAGGTGGAGATCGGCCTGGCCCGGGGTAAGAAGTCGTACGACAAGCGCCAGGACCTCGCCAAGCGGGACGCCGACCGGGAGATCGCCCGGGCGGTGGGCCGGCGCGGCAAGGGCATGGGTGAGTGATTCGTCCGGTTCATCCCGGTGGTCCGCGTCAGGCGGGCCTCGGGATGAAACCGGTTGCGCCAGGCGTTAGGCTTGGTGTGCTGCCGACAGGGGCAGCGCTTCGAGGGGGTGACTGGTTTCGACTTCGTACGCAGCGACAGGGGAAGCGAGCCGAGGAAGCCGACGTCGTCTCGAGAATCGGTCGTCGGAAACCAATAAGCGCCAAGAACAATCGCGCTGACTTCGCTCTCGCCGCCTGAGGCGAGTAGCAAGTCTGTCGGCCTGGGAGTGCCTTCGACCCAGTTAGCCGGCATCAGCTAGAAGGCTGGCCAATCGGACCCGGTCGCGGGGTCCGTGCGGCGAGATCAATCAGCGACTGGGCCCGTCACACCAACTTGCTCGCGTGAGCGGTGGGGCCGAGTAGAGGCATAGCGAGCTGCGCTCGGAGAAGCCCTGACAAACCGGCGAAGGACCCGGGTTCGATTCCCGGCACCTCCACCACACGGCCTGTGCGCCCCGGTCCACCCGGACCGGGGCGCACAGTCGTCTCCGGGGCCGGTGACAACTCGCGGGGCTGCTGATGCCGATGGGGCAGATGAGGCGGCACCGACCGCTGGACAGGCCCTCGAACCGGGTCCACCATCGCCATACGGGTTCGCACCCAGCAGCGGGAGGTGTCCCATGGTCACCAGTCCGATCCAGCAGCCGACCGCCGTGCTCCCGAGCGCCTCCGGTGACCTGCGCGCCCTCGGGCGGGCGCTGGCCACCGCCGGGCCGCGCTGGCGGGAGCGACTTCTCACCGATCTGGACCCCGTCCGGCGGGGGTTCACCGAACACGTCCGCGTCACCGAGGGAGCCGGCGGCCACTACGCCGACCTGGTGCGCGCCGCGCCCCGCCTGGACCGGGGCGTACGCCTGCTGGTCGGTGAGCACGCCGCGATCAGCGCGGCGCTCGCGGCGCTCCAGCACGCCGTACGCCTGCCCGGGGTGTCCGCCGCGGAGGTACGGGCGCGCACCCGCGATCTGCTGCGTGCGCTCGACAGGCACCGGAGGCACGGAGCCGACCTGCTCTGGGAGGCGTACCAGGCCGACCTCGGCGGCGAGGACTGAGCCGGGGGAACCGGCCGGGACGGGCACGCGTCCAACCCCGTATGCGTCGCGTGCTCGCCCTCCTCGGGATCCCGTTGCTGGCCCTCTCCGCCTGCGCCACGCCCGGCGCCGATCCGGGGGTGGCCCCGCCTGCCGGCCCGGATCAGCGGCCCGCGTTCACCGAGCGGGCGCAGGAGGTGGCATCCGGCTGGCGGCCCGTACCGGGCTGGCACGACGGGTACGTCCCGCTCCAGGACGCCACTGTGCTCACCGGCGACCCGGGCACCACCGCGGAGACGAAGACGGCGTTCAACGCCGGCTGGTACCGGGACCAGATCCCGATCCCGGCAGACGTGCCGAAGGACGGCACGATCCGGTTCCCCGACGGCACGCTGCGGGTGCCGCTGGTGAGCGCCGCCGACGCGTACGCCCAACTCCACCAGGGCGATCCGCCGCCCTGCGACGGGCGTCCAGCCGCACCGGATCCGGCACCGACCGGGCGACCCGGCCCGAACGACCCGGTGTCGACCTCGGCGCCCGGCGCGTGCGTGGCGCTCACCGTGACCGGGGTACGGCTGGGCAGCGCGCCGGTGTGGACCAGCCGAGGACGTGCCGAGGTGCCCGCCTGGCTGTTCACCGTGGAGGAACTGGCCGTACCCGTGGCCCGGGTCGCTGTCGCGCCGCGCGTGACCGGCCGGGTGTCCGGCGGCACGGTGCCGAGCAGACCGCTCCCGGCGGGCCTGGCGTCCGCGCAGCAACTACGGGCCGTCGAGGGCAACCGCATCGACTACGTGCTCGGCGTCGGCGCCTGCGACGGCCCGCCCACGCCGCTGGTGCTGGAACGGCCGGACGTGGTGGTGATCGGCGGCGCCGTGGTCTCGCCCACCGGCCCCTGCACCCAGCAGCTCGTGCTGAAGCCGGTCAGCGTCACGCTCGCCGCGCCGGTGGGCGGGCGCGTGGTGCTCGACGCCGGCAGCGGCGCCCCGCTCGTCGTCCAGCCCGGCTGAGGCTCACAGGATCCGCGGCACGTCGGTGCTGATCGCCACCGGCAGCACCGTCGGCCGGTCCGCGCCGAGCGCTGTGGCGAGTGCCGCGCCGAGCCCGTCCGGCGTGGTCACCTCAGCGGCGCACCCGTAGCCGTGCGCCACCGCCGTCACGTCCAACCCGGGCAGGTCCAGCGCCGGCACGCCAGGGGTGTGTTTCAGGTCGGCGAACGCCTTCAGGATCGCGTACTGCTGATTCACCGGGACCACGACGGCGAGCGGCAGCCGCAGCCGCGCCGCCGTCCACAACGCCTGCACCGAGTAGTGGAACGAGCCGTCGCCGACCACCGCGACCACCGGGCGGCCGCGCCCGGTGTCGCGTTCGGCGAGCGCCAGGCCGACCGCCGCGGGCAGCCCGAAGCCGAGGCCGCCGCTTGCCATGGTGAGGTACGAGCGCGGCCGGTCGATCGGCAACCGGCGGCGCAGCGCGGCCAGGTTGGACGGCGACTCCTGCACCAGCACCCCGTCCGCCGGCCACGCGGCGGCGAGCGCGGCGAACAACGCGTCGGCGCTCGGTGGGTCGGCCGGCTCCGGCGGGGCCGGCTGCGGGCGCGGTGACGGCGCCGCCCGGCCGGCCGGCGGCAGCAGCTCGCACAGCGCGGCCATGGTCAGCCCGGCGTCACCGAGCAGACTCTCCCCGACCGGGGCGCGGGCCGCCTCGTCCGGGTCGTCGGTGACGTGCAGCAGCCGCGCGTCGCCGGGCAGGTAGTCGCCCGGGACGTGCGGGTAGTAGCGGAACACCGGCGCGCCCACCACCAGCACCACGTCGTGGCCGCGCAGCGCCTCCGACAGCGGCCCGATCGCGTACGGCAGCACGCCCCGGAAGTGCGGGTGGCGCTCCGGGAAGACGGCTCGCTCCGGCGCCGGGGCGGCCCAGACCGGCGCGGCCAGGCGCTCGGCCAGCGCTACCGCGTCCGGCCAGGCGTCCGACCGGTCCACCGCCGCGCCGAGCACCAGCGCCGGGGCGTGGGCGGCGGCCAGCGCCTCGGCGAAGCCGCGCAGCCGGTCCGGGTCCGGCGCGATCCGGGTGGCGACGGTACGCACCTGCGGCGGCGGGTCGGCCGGACGGTCCCAGTCGTCCATCGGCAGGGAGAGGAAGACCGGCCCGGCCGGTGGCTGCACCGCCGAGGCGTACGCCCGCATGAAGGCCGCCGGGATGTCCTGCGCGCGGGCCGGCTCGTGGGCCCACTTGACGTACGGCTGGGCCAGCTCGACCGCCCGGGGGCTGGCCAGGCGCGGCTCGATCAGCAGCATCTCGCGGGTCTGCTGACCGGCGCTGACGATCAGCGGGGTCCGGTTGTGCCAGGCGGTGACCAGATTGCCCATGCCGTTGCCGGTGCCCGGCGCGGTGTGCAGGTTGACGTGCGCGGGCCGGCCGGTGCCCTGGGCGTAGCCGTCCGCCATGGCGACCGCCGACGCCTCCTGGAGCGCGTGCACGTACTGGAAGTCGTCCGGGAAGTCCTGGAGGAACGGCTCCTCGGTCGAGCCCGGGTTGCCGAAGACAGTGGTCAGGCCGAGCGCGCGCAGCAGGTCGTAGGTCGCCTCCCGCACCGTCGCCATCGCCGGCTGCCTCCGTTCCGCACGCGGATGCCGGAGCCGGCCCGGTGCCCAGTCTCCCGACCAGCCGAATCTATCGGGCCGAAGGCGACTTTTCGGGCGCTTCCCGCGCTCAGGGCAGCGGGAACGGCAGCTTGATCCCGTCCAGGGCGCTCCGGCACCCGCACTCCCGCTCGGCAGGCAGCGCGGCGACGGCGTCCAGCAGCAGCCCGCGCAGCCGGTCGGTGTTCTCCGCGAAGACCCGGAACACCTCCTCGTGGGTGACCGACTCGCCCGCCTCGACACCCGCGTCCAGGTCCGTCACCAGCGCGATGGACGTGTAGCAGAGGGCCAGCTCACGGGCCAGCACCGCCTCCGGGTGACCGGTCATGTTGACGATCGTGCCGCCCATCGAGGCGAACCAGCGCGACTCCGCCCGCGTCGAGAAGCGCGGACCCTCGACCACGACGACAGTCCCGCCGTCCACCGCCGGCACGCCACGCCCGGCCGCCGTGTCGAGCAGCGTGCGCCGCCCGGCCGGGCAGTACGGGTCGGCGAACGACACGTGCACCGCGCCCCTGTCGTAGTACGTCTGCGTGCGCCCGCTCGTGCGGTCGATCAACTGATCCGGCACCACGAACGTCCCCGGACCCAGCTCCGGCCGCAGGCCGCCGACCGCGCACGGCGCCAGCACCTGGCGTACGCCGAGCGACCGCAGCGCCCACAGGTTCGCCCGGTACGGGATCAGGTGCGGCGGGTAGCGGTGATCGCGCCCGTGGCGGGGCAGGAACGCCACCCGGCGACCGCCCACCTCGGCGACGGTGATCGGGCCCGACGGCTCGCCGTACGGGGTGTCCACCACGTGTTCCACCCCGTCGAGCAGGGCGTAGAGCCCCGACCCGCCGATCACCGCCAGCTCGGCCTGCGCCGCCATCCGGCCCTCCCTCGATCCGTCGTGATCACCCGCCCGTCAGACCTTAACCAGCGGGCCGGGTGCAGGCTATGGTGCGTGACATGGCGTTGACAGGGTGGACGGTCGACGGCCGCGGGCCCGTACGGGCGCACGGCTGACGGGTGTCGGACATGCAGAGTGAGGGGCAGGCGATCGGTGGCCGAGCCATGGAGTCGATGACCGGACGACTGCTGGTCGCGACACCAGGGCTCAAGGATCCGAACTTCGACCGTACGGTCGTGCTGCTCGTCGCCCACGAACCCGGCGGTGCCCTCGGGGTGGTGCTGAACCGGGCCACCGAGGTCTCGGTGGCCGACGTGCTCGGCGACTGGAGCGACCTCGCCCGCGACCCGGCGGTGCTGTTCGAGGGCGGCCCGGTGCAGCCCGACTCCGCCATCTGCCTGGCCCGGATGCGGCACCCCGTCCGGCCGGTCAAGGGCTTCCACCGCGTCTCCGGCGCGGTCGGCACCATCGACCTCTCGGTCGACCCGGAGAAGCTGCGCGAGGCGGTCGGCGGGATCCGGGTGTTCGCCGGCTACTCCGGCTGGGGTGCCGGGCAGGTCGAGCGCGAGATCGAGGAGGGCTCCTGGTTCGTGTTCGACGCGCTGCCCGGTGACGCCTTCGTCGACCGACCGGATGATCTCTGGCCGATGGTGCTGCGCCGGCAGGGCGGCATGATGGCGGCGGTGGCCCACTTCCCGCCGGACGTGGCGCTGAACTGACCCCCTCGGCGGGGGACCCCCGCGAGATGACCATGCGGGGCGGCGTGTGTATAGTTCTCTCCGTGCCCGGGCGACCGGGGACGACCGCAAGGGGCCGTGGCGCAGCTGGTAGCGCACCACACTGGCAGTGTGGGGGTCAGGGGTTCGAGTCCCCTCGGCTCCACCCTTGGAACAGCAAACCAGCAGCCTGGTCGACGATTGCTCGACCAGGCTGCTGGTTTGTTTCTCCGGCTGTCGTGCAACCGGATCCTCGGGAAGGGCGGCCTGTGCCGCCAGCAGCAGCCGTCACGGTCGGGACGCCGTCGTCAGGGGCGCAACCTAGCTTCAGCCGTAGCCGGTGGAAAGCTCCAGATGCTTGCCCGCCTGCCGGTCGTAGGTTCTCTACGGCGAGTTGCATGACGACGGCACGCAGACCGCCTTGAGGGCCCTGCCCCTCGGCGAGAGTCCGGTACCTCATTCGTAGTGGTAGCGGCACTGTGCGATCTGCACTGTGTCGTCCATGATCCGGTATACGAGGCGGTGTTCCTGGTCGATGCGTCTCGACCAGAATCCCGCCCAGTTTCCGCGGAGCTGCTCCGGTTTGCCGATGCCTTGGTGGCCGTGGCGTCGGATGTCCTCGATCAAGGCGTTCACTCGCTTGAGCATTTGGCGATCTCGTTGCCAGGTCAGATAGTCTTCCCAGCCTTTGCCGGCGAATTGGACCTTCACGCTGCCGACGTCTCGCCTGAACTGGCGTCGGGGTCGATCAGGTCGTGCATCTCCCCACCCCCGTTGCGCAGCTCTTCGACGGCTTCATTCAGGCGGCGCGCGTTGGCAGGGCTGGCCATCAGGTAGGCCGTCTCCTTCAACGACTCGTACTCGCGTAGCGAGATGATGACCGCGGCCTCCCGGCCGGAGCGGGTCACCACCACCTCCTCGGCGTCGTCCACGACATGGTCGAGCATCTTGGCCAGGTTCTGCCGGACTTCCGAGTAGGGAACGGTGCGCATGTTGCTGCCTCCCAAGCGTTACGTACAATAAATTGTACAAGTTTGCCGGGCTGCTTGTCAGGTGGTCCAACATCTGACCTTGAACTGTCGATCAGGTTCACACGCGGCCTCTGGGCGCGTCCACGGCGGGACGAGCAGCGCACCAACATCTGGATCGCCCCGTGCGCCGCCCACACCATTGATGCAGGCGTCGGAACACTTCACAACGCACTTGTCCCGGCCGGCGACTGACCGATGCGAACCGAGGCACGAGGAGGCCGGTAGTGGGGAGCCCGTTCGGCTGGCGAGAGTTGAAGCTGGTCCTCGCGGTTGTGCTGGGCACCCTCCTGATCGGCGGGGGGATGCTGCTCACCGGTCGGCTGAACGAGGCGATCGACGAGCGGATTCGCGTCGGCGCCGAGACGACAGGCGAAGTGGTCCACGTCGAACGGTTCAGGATCACCCGTTCGTTCTCCGCCAACAGGCTGACTGTGGACTACACGTTCGACGGCGTGCGGCACCGGGAGCGGTTCTCCAGCGAACTCGACGAGAGTGAGTTCCGCGTCGGGGAGTTACTCGATGTACGCGTCGACAGGACGGATCCGACCCGGGCTGCCACGCCTGACGGGTACGCGACGGAGGATCTGCTCCTGCAGGCGCCGACCGTCCTGGCGGGCCTCGGCATCGTCGTGATCGTGATCTCGCTCGCGCTGATCAGAACGGGCCCCCGGCGCGATTAGGTGGGCCGGCGGGATCCGACTGCCGCCCCGACACTTGGGAACCCTCCCCAGGTGTTTGTTGTCTTCCGGCCTCCTCGATGCAGGCATAGTGAATGCATGCAGATGCAGGTTCGGCGGCGGTTCTGCGGCGGCGCAACACAGTCGCCCTTGCCCGCTTCGCCGGCCGATCGGACGGCACGCGCTCCCTGCCCGGCGAGAGTGCCGCCGAGCTGAACGACCAGCGGAAACAGCGCGGGCCGCAGTTGAGCGCAGCGTGATCGTGGGGGATGCGCCGTACCGGCCGACGCCCTGATCGAGGACGGCCCGAAAGTCGGATCATGGGGTGACGCCTTCCGGGGATGATCATGATCGTCCGCCCGTGATCCGACCGTGAGGAGAACACCGTGAACGACGCCATCCGCATCCGCCAGGCTGGTCCGGACGACGCGGCCGTGGTGGACGCCCTGGTCCGGGAGATCGCGGCCCACGAGGGGGAGAGCGAGCATGTCGGCGCCACCCCCGAGCGGTGGCGCGAGGTGCTGGGCCGCGCCGACGTGACGGTCCTGCTTGCCGAGCGGGACGGCGAGGCGCTGGGCTACGTCTCCGCGCAGCGGCGCCTGCACATGTGGAGCGGCGTCGACATCCTCGCGCTCGACGACCTGTTCGTCCGTGCCGAGGCTCGGAACGGTGGCGTGGGCCTGCGGTTGATGACCGCCTTGGCCGAGCGGGCCGCCGCCGAGCGGCTCGTCATCCGGTGGGAGGTGAAGCCGGAGAACGAGGCGGCGCAGCGCTTCTACCGGCGGCTCGGCGGGACGCTCTTCCCGAAGGTGGTCGTGCGCTGGCTGCCGGAGAGCTACCTGCCGTTGGTCGACGACAAGCCGTAGCCGCTCAACCCGTCGCGCGGCCCGCGAGCACCAGCGCCCAGCACAGCGCGCCGAACCCCGCAGTGCTCGCCAGCGCCCGGACCACGTTCCAGGTGACCCAGGCGGACTCGAAGCGCTCGCGTGCCGCAGCCACATCGGCCGTGCCGGCCGCCGCGAGCGCGTCGTTCAGCGGCACGTTCACCGCCACGGTGACGACGAACATCACCAGGTAAAGCGCGAGCCCGGCGACGATCCACGGCAGCGCCGGCCGCGCCGGACCCCGCCACGCCAGCACCGCCGCGAGCGCCGCCAGCACCGGCGTACCCAGGAACGCCAGCAGGAACCAGCCGTTGACGATCGTGACGTTGATGCGCTGCATGGCGTCCACGAACGTGCGGTCGTCCGCGCCGCGCAGCGCCGGCATCACGGCGTATGAGAAAGCGGCGAACAGGCCCGCCATCAGCCCGGCCCCGACTGTGGCGCCGACCAGCGTCAGTTGTTGAACGAGTCGCATGTCCTCATCGAACCGCCGCGCGGTGAGACGGCACATGGTCAGGGCGCGCGATCCTGTGTTCAATCGTCTCGTGGACGCCGTCTCCGGCCTGCTCGACGGTCCCCGCGCGCGGGGTGCCTTCCTGCTGCGTTCGATCCTCACCCCGCCCTGGTCGATGCTGATCCGGGACGAGGCTCCGCTCACGCTCGTCGCCGTGGTGCGCGGGGACGGCTGGATCGTGCCGGAGGAGGGGCAGGCCGCGCGGCTGACCGGCGGTGACGTGGCGATCGTGCGCGGGCCGGCCCCGTACACGGTCGCGGACGACCCGGCCACGGCGCCGCAGGTGGTCGTGCACCCGGGCCAGCGCTGCACCACGCCGGACGGGCGCGAGCTGTTCGCGATGACACGCTGGGGCGTACGCACCTGGGGCAACGGGCCGGACGGCCGGACCGTGCTGCTCACCGGCACGTACCCGGTGCGGGGAACTGTCGGACGGCGGCTGCTGGAGGCGTTGCCGCCGCTCGCGGTGGTCCGGCGCGAGTCCTGGGACACGCCGCTGGTGCCGCTGCTGGCCGCCGAGATCGTCAAGGACGACCCCGGCCAGGAGGCGGTGCTCGACCGCCTGCTCGACCTGCTGCTCATCGCCGCGCTGCGGGAGTGGTTCGCCCGGCCGGGTGCCGCCGCGCCCGCCTGGTACCTGGCGTACGCCGATCCGGTGGTCGGCCGCGCGCTGCGGATGCTTCACCACGACCCGGCCCGGCCGTGGACGGTGGCGTCGCTCGCCGCCGAGGTGGGTTTGTCGCGGGCGGCGCTGGCCCGGCGCTTCACCGCGCTGGTCGGCGAGCCGCCCATGGCGTACCTGACGGGCTGGCGGCTGGCGCTCGCGGCCGACCTGCTCCGCGAGCCCGGCGCCACAGTCGGCGCGGTGGCCCGCCGGGTCGGCTACGGCAGCTCGTTCGCCCTGAGCACGGCGTTCAAACGCCGGTACGGCGTGAGCCCGCGCCGGCACGTCGACCCGGATAGATTGGCCGGATGACTGTCGACCTGTTCGCCGGCGTCCCGGTACGCGATCTCGCGGTGGCGACGGACTGGTACGAGCGGCTGCTCGGCGCCCCACCGCAGTTCCGGCCGAACGACAGCGAGGCGGTGTGGGAGCTGGCCGAGCACCGCTACCTCTACGTCGACGTGCGGCCCGAGCACGCCGGTCACGCCATGCAGACGGTCTTCGTCGACGACCTCGACTCCCGCGTCGCCGCGATCGCCGCCCGGGGCCTGACGCCGACAGCGCAGGAGACCTACGACAACGGCGTCCGCAAGGTGATCTTCCACGACCCGGACGGCAACGAGATCGGCTTCGGCGGCGGCCCGGCCTGACGGTCCGGCCGGGCCGCGTGGATTCGCGGCCCGGCCTGCGACGTCAGCGGGGACGCCGGGTCTTCGGCAGGTCGAACTGGTCGGCCCGGCGGCAGTCCTTCGGGCCGCCGATCGCCTGCGGGCCGACCTCGTCGAGGGCCTTGCGGGCGCGCTGGCGGCCCAGGTTCCAGGCGTACCAGGGGTCGGGCTCGGCGAGGTCGTCGGCGATCCAGCTCAGCGTGCACCGGCGGACCGGGTCGGGGAGCTTGGCGAGTGCCGGGGTGGCGTCTGCGGACAACGCCCGCAGGTACCAGGCGTCGATCTTGCCGGTCTGCTCGTACCGCAGCGTGTTGCGGCGGGCGACGTAGTCCTCCGGGTTGAGCACGGCCAGGCCGAGCAGCATCGCGACAGCCAGCGCGAGCGTGGTGCCGGGGATCCACCGGCCCCGCCACTTGACGCCGGCCGCGATGATCATCAGGAAGACCGTGCCGAGCAGCATCTCGAACGCCATCACGAAGATCCGCTCGCCGGTGAAGCTGTAGACCTTCTGGTACGTCCACATCCGGGACAACGCCGACGCCACGATCACCACGCTGAGCGCGCTGATCAGCCCGAGCAGCACGCGCAGCATGATCCGCTCGACCGGCTGCTCCCGGCGTGCCCAGCGGCTCACCCCGCCGAGCACCGCCACCGTCAGCAGCGTGACGAAGAGCAGCTGCCAGAAGCCGCTGCGCGCGTACTCGGCGTAGCTGAGCCCGGCGACCCGCTGCACGTGCTGCTGCCCGCCGAAGAGCGTGGTGAACTGCACCACCACGAACCCGGCGAACAGCAGCGTGAGCGCGCCGATGGCCGGGGCCCACTCCAGCAGGCCGAGACGGCGCTCACCCTCGCGATCCACGGTGGACAGGTCGGGCGGCGCGGCGAGCGTGTAGAGCGCGGCCACCGCGATCAGACCGCCCACCACTGCGAGGAACAGCCAGCCGAACACCGTACCGATGTTGATCTCGGGGACGAGCGAGCCGAGCGCCTCGGAGAACGCCGCGTCGGCCGACGCGAGCAGGCTGCCGAAGACCACGAGCACCACGACCGTGGCGACCACCGAGACGGTCACCTTGCGTACCGTCGCCTCCTGCGGCGAGGCGGTGATGTGCCGGCGTACCCACGGCAGGCCGCGCAACGCCGCGAACGGCGTCGCCACCAGGCCGAACAGGACCGAGCGCACCAGCCGCCCGCCGATGATCGCGAGGGTGGCGCAGCCGAGCGCGCCGAGCACGCAGAACGTCACGAGCCACCAGGCGTTGCGGAACGCCGGCACGGCGATCAGGGCCAGCGCGGCCGCCGCCCACCCGGCCCGGATGAGCTTGTCGGCGCGGGGCAGATCCGCGGTCCTGGACCGGACCGCCAGCACCACCGCGAGCGTGAGCGTGAGCCAGCCCAGGAACCAGCCCACGCCGACGCGGCCCAGCGGCACGAAGACCGCGCTGCCGACCGCGGCGGCCAGCACCGCGAGCGGCACGGCCCGCCCGGTCGCCGCCTTCGGGCCGGGCCACCGCGCGCCGAGGAATGAGGTCCGCGGCACCTGGGGTCGCGGCGTCCACGTCGGCGCCTGCGGGTGGCCACCCCACCCCATTCCGGGGTACGGCGGCGCGGGCGTCGGCCCACCGCCGTGCGGAGGCGGCGTGCCCGGAGCGCGCTGAGTACCCGGCGCGGGCGGCGGCCCGGAGGTCGGCTGCGCGCCCGGCGCGGTCCATGCCCCGGAGGCAGGCTGCGCACCCGGAGAGGGAACAGGCGTCTGCGCACCGGCGGTAGGCGCCTGCGTGGCGCCGGACGGGCCGGTAACCGCTGGCGTGCCGGGGGAGCCGGCGGGAGTCTCCGGGCCGGCATCCGGGGTGGACGATGCGGCGTCGCCGGTGGCCGGGGCGGCGCCCTCCGCCGGGGAGCGCTCGGCGGCGGGCGCCGTCGCCTGGGCGGGCACCGCCGCCGTCGGGTGGCCGGGCGCCGTCGGCTGGCCGGGCGCGGGGACCAGCGGGAGGAACAACGCGTACCCCTGGGTGCCGGGCGGCACGGTGACCGGAATGGCCCAGCCGGGCTGCCCCTCGGCGCCCGGCCAGGGAGCCGGCGCGGGAGCGCCCTCCATGGTGGGCAGGACCAGCAGGTACGGCTGTGCGGGGGCGGGGACGTCGCCCGGCGCGGACCCGGCCGCGGGGGCGGCGCGGGACGGCTCGGGAGACGGGGCCGGCTCGGACAAGGGACGCTCCTCGATCACAGGGTTTCGTCACTGTAGGGCCCCTCCGGCTTCCGTCGCCGCCCCGGTTGTCCGTTCGGTCATGTCCCCTCGGCCGATCGGCGCGGATCGAACCTTTGGCGGCTCGCGGCCGTACCAGTGCGCGGGAGGTCGATCACATGGCCGCACGTCGCGCGCTCGCCGCGCTCGCCGCCGTCGCCGCGACGGTGCCGCTGGGCGCCGCGCCGGCCGCGGCGCACGGTGCGCCGACCAGTCCGCTGAGCCGGGCCGCCGCGTGCGGGCCCGAGGGTGGCCGGGCGCAGACGCCCGCCTGCCGGGCCGCGATCGCCGCCGGAGCGGCGGTACGCGAGTGGGACAACATCCGGGTGGCCCGGATCGACGGGCGGGACCGGGAACGCATCCCGGACGGTGAGCTGTGCAGCGGCGGGCTGTCCGCGTACCGGGGACTGGACCTGGCGCGCGCCGACTGGCCCGCCACCACGCTCACGGCCGGTGCCCGGCACACGTTCCGCTACCGCACCACCATTCCGCACCGGGGCACGTTCCGGTACTACGTCACCACCGGCTCGTACTCGCCGAAGCGCGTGCTCACCTGGGCGGATCTGGAGGAGAAGCCGTTCCTCGAGGTCACCGACCCGCCGATCCGCGCGGGCGCGTACGAGATGCGGGGGAAGCTGCCCGCAGGGCGTACCGGCCGGCACCTCGTCTACGTCATCTGGCAGAACTCGGACACCCAGGACACGTACTACTCCTGCTCGGACGTGATCTTCCGGGCCGCACGCGGTGAGTCGGATCCGCCGCCGGCAGCGCCGAAGGCGAGCGCGTCGCCTCCGCGTACCCTCGCCGTGCCGGCGGCCGACGACGAGCCGGCGGTGCCGGTCGCGACGGTGACCGACGGCGGACCGCTGTCCCGGCCCCTCGTGCTCGGCGCGGCGGCGCTCGTCGTCGCGCTGCTCGCGGCGGCGGTGGTCGGACTGCGGCGGACCGGCGGGCCGCCGCCCGGGCGGCCGTGCGGTGTCCGCAACCACCGCGCCGGGCGGCGCCGCATCTGGTGACTCAGCCGAGCAGGCTCTCGACTTCGGCCAGGTCGTCACCGGCGAGGTCGAGGTTGTTCAACGCGGCCACGTTGCCCTCCAGTTGCCCGACGCTGCTCGCGCCGATGATGAGGCTGGTCATGCGCGGGTCGCGCAGCGCCCACGTCAGGGCGAGCTGCGCGAGGGTCTGCCCGCGCCGCTCGGCCACCGCGGCGAGCCCTCGGACCGTCGCCATCGTCTCGTCGTCGAGGTCGCTCTCGTCCAGGAAGACGCTCGTGCGCACCCGCGAGTCGGCCGGGATGCCCTTCAGGTAACGGTCGGTGAGCAGACCCTGGGCGAGCGGGCTGTAGGCGATGCAGCCGGCACCGACGCGCTCCAGCGTGTCCAGCAGGCCGTCGTTCTCGGTCCAGCGGTTCATCATCGAGTACGACGGCTGGTTGATCAGCAGCGGCGTACCCAGGTCGCGCAGGATCGCGGCGGCCCGCTCGGTCTGCTCCGAGTCGTAGTTGGAGATGCCCACGTAGAGCGCCTTGCCGGAGCGGACGATCGCGTCGAGCGCGCCCATCGTCTCCTCCAGCGGGGTCTCCGGGTCGAACCGGTGCGAGTAGAAGATGTCGACGTAGTCCAGCCCGAGGCGGCGCAGCGACTGGTCCAGCGACGAGATCAGGTACTTGCGCGAACCCCACTCGCCGTACGGGCCCTGCCACATCAGATAACCGGCCTTGCTGGAGATCACCAGCTCGTCCCGGTACGGCTTCAGGTCGCCGGCGAGCAGCCGGCCGAAGTTCTCCTCCGCCGAACCGGGCGGCGGGCCGTAGTTGTTCGCCAGGTCGAAGTGGGTGATGCCGAGGTCGAAGGCGCGGCGGACGATGTCGCGCTGCCGCTCGAAGGGGCGGTCCGGTCCGAAGTTGTGCCACAGGCCGAGGGAGATCACTGGCAGCTTCAGCCCGCTGCGGCCACTGCGCCGGTAGATCATCTCGTGGTAACGGTCGTCGCTGGCGAGGTAGGTCACCAGGCCATTCTGTCCGGACCGGAGTGCGCACGCAGCAGCCCGGGTACGTTCGGCCTCATGCGTTACGTGCGGCTCGACACCCCCAAGCCCATTTCCAAGATCGGCCTCGGCACCTGGCAGTTCGGCTCCAAGGAGTGGGGCTACGGCCCCGAGTACGAGCGCCGCGCCGCCGAGATCGTCCGGCGGGCGCTCGACCTGGGCGTCACCCTGTTCGACACCGCCGAGCTGTACGGCTTCGGCCGCAGCGAGCGCATCCTCGGCGCGGCCCTGGGCGACGACCGGGCCAAGGTCGTGGTCGCCACCAAGATCTTCCCGCTGCTGCCGGTCGCCCCGGTGGTGCAGCAGCGCGCTGTCGCCTCCGCCGCCCGGCTCGGCGTCGACGGCATCGACCTCTACCAGGTGCACCAGGCCAACCCGGTGGTCGCCGACACCACCACCATGCGCGGCATGCGCTCGCTGCAGGACGTCGGGCTGGTCGGCGAGGTCGGCGTCAGCAACTACGGGCTGCGCCGGTGGCGGTTCGCCGAGGCCGCGCTGGGCCGCCGGGTGCTGAGCAACCAGGTCCGCTACAGCATGATCGACCGCGGGCCCGAGGAAGACCTCATCCCGTACGCGGAGCAGGCCGGCCGCATCGTCATCGCGTACTCGCCGTTGGCGCAGGGTTTCCTCTCCGGCCGCTACGACGCCACGAACCCGCCCGCCGGGGCGGTACGCCGGGCCAACCCGTACTTCCTGCCGGAGAACCTGGAACGCGGCACCGCGCTGATCGCCACGCTGCGCGAGGTCGCCGACGCGCACGACGCCACGCCGAGCCAGATCGCGCTCGCGTACGTGCTGCGGCACCCGAACGTGGTGGCCATCCCCGGTGCCTCCGGGGTCGAGCAGATGGAACGCAACGCCGCCGCCGCCGAGATCGACCTCGCCGACGACGAGTACGCCGCACTGGTGGCCGCCGCGCACGCGTTCCGCCCGGTCACCGGGCTGGCCGCCGTACCCCGGATGGTCCGCGCCCGCCTCGGGAAGTGAGCGGCGCTCCGGCGGCTTCCCTTGTCGCGACATCGACGACGGAGGCCGCCGGCCGTCGGAGCGCGCTAGCGTGGGTCGGGTGACCGCTCCCAACCAGGTTTCCCCGGTCCCGCCCGCCGACCTGCCGAGCACGCTCGGCGAGCTGCGCGCGACCGGCCACCGCTACCGCACGGTCAAACAGGAACTCCGAGACAACCTCCTCGCCCGGATGGGCTCCGGCGAGGAACGCTTCCCCGGCATCGTGGGCTACGAGGACACGGTGCTGCCCGAGGTCGAGCGCGCGCTGCTCGCCGGGCACGACATGGTGCTGCTCGGCGAGCGCGGACAGGGCAAGACCCGGCTGATCCGCTCGCTCGGCGCGCTGCTCGACGAATGGACCCCGGTGATCCCCGGCTCGGTACTCAACGAGCACCCGATGCACCCGCTCACCCCGGCGTCCCAGGCGCTCGTCGACTCGGCCGGTGACGACCTGGCGATCGGCTGGCTGCACCGCTCGATGCGGTACGGCGAGAAGCTCGCCACGCCGGACACCAGCGTCGGTGACCTGATCGGCGACGTCGACCCGATCCGCCTCGCGCAGGGCCGCACGCTCGGCGACCCGGAGACCATCCACTTCGGGCTCGTACCGCGTACCAACCGGGGCGTCTTCGCCGTAAACGAGCTGCCCGACCTGGCCGAACGCATCCAGGTGGCGCTGCTCAACGTGCTGGAGGAGCGCGACATCCAGGTCCGCGGCTACCAGCTGCGGCTGCCGCTGGACCTGCTGCTGGTGGCCAGCGCCAACCCGGAGGACTACACCAACCGGGGCCGGATCATCACGCCCCTGAAGGACCGGTTCGGCGCGGAGATCCGTACCCACTACCCGCTGGACCTGGACCTGGAGCTGGCACTGATCCGGCAGGAGGCCGACCTGGTCGCCGTCGTACCGGAGCACGTGCTGGAGGTGCTGGCCCGGTTCGCCCGCGACGTGCGGGAGTCCCCGTCGGTGGACCCGCGCTCCGGCGTGTCCGCCCGGTTCGCCATCGCCGCCGCGGAGACGGTCGCCGCCGCCGCGTTGCGTCGTTCGGGTCTGCTGGCAGGTGCTGCTGTCTCTGCCTCTGCCTCTGCGGGCGTCGGTGCCGCTGCCTCGGCTGGTGGCGCCGGGGCGGCGTCCCGGCCGGAGGCGCCGGTGGCCCGGATCGGGGACACCGTGTCGGTGACCTCCACGCTGCGCGGCAAGGTCGAGTTCGAGAGCGGCGAGGAAGGACGCGAGATCGAGGTGCTCGCGCACCTGCTGCGTACCGCCACCGCCGAGACGTTCCGCGCCCGGCTCGCCGGGCTCGACCTGTCCGGCTTCACCGCGATCGTCGCCGAGGGCGGCGCCGTCGAGACCGGCGAACTGGTCTCCTCGTCCGAACTGTTGCGCCAGGTCGGGACCGTGCCGGGGCTGGCCAAGGTGCTCGACCGGCTCGGGCTCGGCGACGCCCCCAGCCCGGAGGAAGCCGCAGCCGGCATCGAGTTCGTGCTGGAAGGGCTGCACCTGACCCGCCGGCTCGGCAAGGACGTCACCGAATCCGGGCGCACCGTCTACGGGGACCGGGACTGACAGTGGCCGGCGGCAACCGCTTCCGGTACGGGCAGTGGCGCGGCGGACCCGACCCGCTCGCCCCGCCGTACGACGTGCGCGCCGCGGTGGACGCGGTCGGCTCGGACGTGCTCGCCGGCGGCAGCCTGCGTGAATCGCTGCGCGAGCTGCTGCGACGTGGCCCGCAGGGGCGCGGCGGGCTGGACGACCTGGCCGCCCGCGCCCGCCGCCTGCGCCGGGAGGCGCTGCGCCGCGGCGACCTGGACGGCGCCGTCACCCGGGCCCGGGCGCTGCTCGACCAGGCGCTCGCCGCCGAACGCGACGAGCTGCGCGGCCGCGACGGCGACGACGCCCGGTTCGCCGAGGCCGTGCTCGACAACCTGCCCCGCTCCACCGCCCGCGCGGTGTCGGAGCTGTCCGAGTACGACTGGGCCAGCGCCGAGGCGCGGCAGACGTACCAGCGGATCCTCGACGGGCTGCGCGGCGACGTGCTGGAGCAGCGGTTCGCCGGGCTGCGCGACGCTGCGCGAGCCACCGCCGACCCGGCCGTCCAGCGGCAGCTCGCCGAGATGATGCGCGACCTCAACGACCTGCTCGCCCGGCACGCCCGCTCCGAGGACACCACCGACGCGTTCGCCGAGTTCATGCGCCGCCACGGCGAGTTCTTCCCGGAACGCCCCACCGACGTCGACGAGCTGATCGACGTACTGGCCCGGCGGGCGGCCGCCGGCGAGCGGCTCATGCGGTCGCTGTCGGACCGGCAACGCGAGGAACTCGCCGGACTGATGCGCCAGTCGCTCGGTGACCGGCTCGCCGGTGAACTGTCCCAGCTCGACGCGCACCTGCGGTCGCTGCGGCCGGACCTGAACTGGCAGCGCGGCGAGCGGGTCCGCGGCGACGAGCCGCTCGGCTACGGCGAGGCCACCGGCGCGCTCGACGAGATCGCCGAACTCGACGAGCTGCTGGACTCCCTCGACCACGACCAGCCCGGCGCCACACTCGACGACGTCGACGTGGAGGCCGTCGCCCGCACGCTGGGCCGGGACGCCGCCGACGACGTACGCCGGTTGCGGGAGCTGGAACGCGAACTGCGCCGCCAGGGCTGGGTCACCCGCGACGCGGACGGGCTGACGCTCAGCCCCAAGGCGCTGCGCCGGCTCGCGAGCACCGCGCTGCGGCGCGTCTTCTCCGACCTGACCGCCGGCCCGCGCGGCCAGCACGACCTGCGCACGGCGGGCGCCGCCGGCGAGGTGAGCGGGGCGTCACGCCCCTGGGAGTACGGCGACGAGCAGCCACTGGACGTGGTGCGCACGCTCACCCGGGCGGTACGACGGGCCGGTCCCGGAGTGCCGGTGCCGCTCGCGGTCGAGGACTTCGAGGTGGTGGAGACCGAACGGCGGGCGTCGGCGGCGGTGGTGCTGTGCGTCGACCTGTCGTACTCGATGATCTCGCAGGGCCGGTGGGGTCCGATGAAGCAGACCGCGCTGGCACTGTCGCACCTGATGGCGACCCGGTTCCCGCAGGACGCGCTGCAGATCGTCGGCTTCGGCCGGGAGGCGATGCCGCTGACCCAGCAGGAGCTGGCGGCGGTGGAGCCGGACATGCAGCAGGGCACCAACCTCCAGCACGCGCTGCGGATCGCCGGACGGCACCTGCGCCGCCACCCGGGTGCCGAGCCGGTGGTGCTGGTGGTCACCGACGGTGAGCCGACGGCGCACCTGGACCCGGAGGACGGCGAGGCGTACTTCCACTGGCCGCCGCTGCCGGAGACCATCTCGGCGACGATCCGGGAGGTGGACCGGCTGACCCGGTACGGCGCGACGCTCAACCTGTTCATGCTGGGCGACGATCCAGGGCTGCGCCGGTTCGTGGACGCGGTGGCGCGACGTTCGGGTGGCCGCATGTTCACCCCGGACTTGGACGACCTGGGCGAGTACGTGGTCTCCGACTACTTACGCTCCCGCCACGGCCGCCGCTGACAGCCGGCCGCCCACGGTCGGTTCCTGCGCGACTCGGGTATCGCTCCGGACGCGGTCGACGTGGCCACCCCGCTCCAGCTCGACCGGGCCGCGCGGTGGCCGGCGGTCACGAGTGGGTGACCGCCCACGCCGTTACACCACAGCGCTCTCGACGATCACAGCGCGACCGCAGGCTCTTCGGCATAGGCGGCGTGCAGAATGCGCAGGAATTCCTGGTCCTGGACGAGCGGCTCGTCGCCGAGTCGCGCGACCGCGATGCCCGGCGTCCACGAGTTCACCACCGCGGCCGCGACACGCCCGCCGAGCTCGCCGCACCTGACCTCCTGCGTCCGTTGAGGAACCCTTAGTGCGTCGAGTCGGCGCGTCAGGATCTGCATCGTGACGCCGGGGAGGACCTCGGCGCACGGCCAGATAACGGCCTCTCCGTCCCAGAAGGCGAGGTTCCAGATGGTGGCCTCGCTCAGCCGACCCGATCGGTCGGCGAACGCGGCGTCGTCGAAGCCCCGGGCGCTCGCGCGCCTGAGCAGGAGCGTCTTCGACACCTCGCCGACGTGCTTGACGCGGGGGAGATGCCGCTCGTGCTCGACGACGTCGAGCGAGAGAGGTCCGGACGGCGCAGTCGCGGGATCGGTGACCTTCACCAGCACGTCGAGGTCAACGTCCTCCCCAGCGGGGGCGAACTCTTCCGGCCGCGAGGAGACGAAGCATGTCAGCGACGCGTCCGGGGGAGCGGCCGCCAGAGCGCTGCGCATCTGCTTGAGGATCGTCTCGTCAGCCAGGTGACGGCCGAAGAGCTCGTCGCTGGCGTCCCGAAGACGGGCCAGGTGCAGGTCCAGCCCTCGCACACGATGGTCCCGGACCTGCATCGCGGTGAAGTGGGCGAACCCGGCGAAGGCCAGTGGCGCGAGGTCCGCCGCCTCGGCCGCCCTACCATTGAACAGAGTGATCGATGTGGTCATGCAAGCGACCGTAGGAGTTGACACCAGTGGCAGAGGCAAGCGGCGCGACCCAGGGAGCGGCGCTGCGGATCGGCGATGTCGCGGCTCTCACGTCGGCCACGCCGCGGATGCTGCGTCACTACGAGAACCAGGGCCTCATCGCTGCGGAGCGCTCGTCCGCCGGCCAGCGCCTGTTCGCCCCGTCCGTCGTCGAGCAGGTCCGCTCCATCCGGTGGCTGCTCGGCGCAGGGTTGCCCGTGGAGGCTATCCGCGAGCTCCTCGACTGCATCCACGACACCGACCGCCTCGAACCGTGCGCAGTTCCGCTGCTCGTGGAGCATCTCCAGGCGTACGACGGCCGCATCGCCGAGCTCACGACGACGAGGGACGCGCTGCAGGGGCTCATCGACGCGTCGAACGGGTCATGATCGACCATCTGCGTCCCTGATGGCGGCTCGGACCACCGTCGACACGACGTCGTTCGGTGGCGCTGGTCGAGGATGCGGCGCTCCTCGCCTCCCATGACAGCCCCGGCCGGGCGCAGGCGCTGATCGTGCTCGCCATGGAGGAACTCGCCAAGGCACGCTGGCTGTACGAGGTGGCCGAGCTTGGAGACGTTCACGGCCACGGCCAAGCAGCGCAACCTCGACAAGCAGGCAGGCTTCTGCGTCGATCGGGACGGCGAGAGCATCACCAGCCCTCTCGCCATCACCGCCGGCGACATCGCGAACGCCATCCGGCGCATCGCCAAAGTGGTGCAGATGCACCTGGTTGAGGACCACACCCGTCAACAGGATGCGCCCGATGCTTCATTGGACCCTTGGAGAGGCGCCACAACTCCAAGATCGCCGACCCCCGGAGTCCGAGACGTCGGGGGCTCTCGCAGCGCCGAACCGGCCTAGCTCTCCTCCTCCGAGCCCGCGCGATCTTGCACTTGCATACCCCACGAGCCTCGCAAACAGGGCGTTCCGGGGGCTCAAACTGCAAGATCGCGCGGTGCCCTCACCTCCTTGAGCACGGGTGGGCGGAGTGGGGCGGTCTGCCCGGCGGGGCGGGGGTTCTGGGGTGGGTGTCCGGTTCGGGGGTGGTGGGCGGCACCGTGGAGGCGGAATCGGTGGCGGGTCGGTGGCGTTGTAACCGGGTGAACGACCGAGCAAGGGCTCGCCCCCGAGCGGGGCGGTATCCGTGAAGGCCCGGGAATCATCCCGGCCCGCCGGTCGTTGAACACGTCTCCGGCGCCGCGCAGAGGCACCCCCCGCCCCGCGAGCAGCCGGATCCCCTCGAAGACTTTTGAGCGCCTGACGGTGCCCACGTATCCCGTCCCCCGCGGGTGCGTCGACCCCCGAATGGAGCATTTCTGATGAACACGATTCTGCGTAAGAGCGTTCTGGGTATTGCTGGTCTGGCCTTCACCGGTGGCGTGTTCGCCGGTCCGGTCGCCGCCCACGCCGCAGACACCACCACCCATACCAAGCCGGTTGCGGTGACGGTGCAGGGTGACAAGCTGATCCCGCACGGTGTGCAGGGTGAGCAGTCGCGTATCGAGTTGAACGACGAGCAGACCAAGAACGTGAAGGCGATCATCGCGGCGACGAAGAAGGCCGGCATGGACGAGCGTGCCGCGGTCGTCTCGATCGCCACCGCGTTGCAGGAGTCGAAGTTGGAGAACCTCGGCCACCTCGGTGACCGTAACGACCACGACTCGCAGGGCCTGTTCCAGCAGCGCCCCTCCTCCGGTTGGGGCACGGTGGAGCAGATCACCGATCCTGAGTACTCCACGACGGCGTTCCTGAAGGGTCTGAAGCAGGTCGACGGCTGGCAGGACATGCCGCTGACCAAGGCCGCCCAGACCGTCCAGGTGTCGGCTTACCCCGACCACTACGCCCAGTGGGAACAGCAGGCCGCCGACCTGGTAGCCGAGCACTGGAACAAGTAAGACCAAGAGCTGAAGGCCGGCACCCCGAACCAACGGGGTGCCGGCCTTCACGCGTCCGGGTGAACCGGGCCCGGTAGCCGGGGTGGCCGCAGCGGCCGCGAGGGTTGGATGCGGGCATGGACGAGGTGGACGCCCCGGCACTACGGCAGGCGTACGAGGAGTTGTTCGCGGAGATCGACGCGGGCGGGTTCGGCCCACCGCCCGAGGGCCAGCTGAGCGCCGAGCAGATCGTCGCGCACCTCGCCGCCAACGACGAGCTGATGAGCGAGGCGACCGAGGCGGTGCTGGCCGGGTCGCCGTTCGCCTACTACGACCTGGACACCATCCACCGTCCGCAACTGGACGCGCTGGTCTCCGAGTGCGGCGGGCTGGACGGTCTGGCCGCGTTGTTCCGGGCCACCAGCCAGAAGTTGTGCGCGCTGGCCGAGCGGCTCGGCCCGGCGGCGGAGACACCAGTGGACACGGTGCTACGCGAGGGCTTCGACCTGGACGTGGACGACTCACTACCGTGGGGCAGGGCGCTGGACCTGCACATCCGCGTGCACCTGCCGCTGCACCTCGCCCAGCTCCGCGCCCTGCGCCGCCAGCCCCACCTCGCCTGAGCCGCCCGAACCGTCGAGCCGCCCGAACCGTCGAGCCGCCCGGACCGTCGATCATGCAGTTGTGGCAGTGGACAACTCCGGCATGCCCGGCCTTCCAGGCGCCACAACTCCATGATCGACGAGAGTGGAACGCGGAGTGGAACGCGGGGCAGGAGACGGGCGGAACGTTCGGCGGTAGGCGGTGGGGGATACGCCGACCCGGGTGTGGAAGTGCTGGCGCAGTGCGGCGGTGGTGCCGAAACCAGCGTCCCGGGCGATCCGGTCGACGCTCAGATCAGTCGTCTCCAACAGCACCCGGGCGTGCTCGGTGCGCTGCTGGAGCAGCCACTGCGCCGGGCTGAGGCCGGTCTCGGAGCGGAAGTGCCTGGTGAACGTGCGGACGCTCATCCGTGCGTGCGCCGCCATCTCGCGCAGCGCCACCGGCTCGTGCAGCCGCTGCCGTGCCCACTCGCGGGTGGCGGCGGTGCCGTTGCCGGCGCCGCGGGGCACGGGCCGTTCGATGTACTGGGCCTGCCCGCCGTCGCGCCACGGCGGCACCACGCAGCGCCGGGCGGCCCGGTTGGCGACCGCGCTGCCGTGGTCGGTGCGGACGACGTGCAGGCACAGGTCGATGCCGGCGGCCACCCCGGCCGAGGTGAGCACACGGCCGTCGTCGACGAAGAGCACGTCGGGGTCGAGCGGTACGCCGGGGTGCAGGCGGCGGAAGCGCGACGCGTACGCCCAGTGCGTGGTGGCCGGGCGGCCGTCGAGCAGGCTGGCGGCAGCGAGTACGAACGCGCCGGTGCAGATGGACATGACGCGCGCGCCTCTGTCGTACGCGGCCCGCAGCGCGTCGGTCACCTCGACGGCAAGCGTGCCGTCGTGCAGCGGTGTACCCGAGTGGATGCCGGGGACGATCACGGTGTCGGCGCGCTCCAGCAGTTCCAGGCCGTGGTCGGGGAGGACCTGGAAACCGGCGCTGCTGCGGACCGGCAGCCGGCCGGGGGTGCAGGTCGCCACGGCGTACAGCGGGATGTTGTCGTCGGCGCGGGCGGCGCCGAGGACCTGGGCCGGGGTGCCGAGGTCGAGCGCCACCACGCCGTCGAGGGCGAGGACGGCGACCCGGTGCGGTACGGACATGGCCCGATTATTGCGCACGATGGCTTTCCGGCCACTCGTCGCGGAAACCGCCCGGCCCGAGACTCGGTAGGTGACCCGATTCCGCCTGCACCCGGCCTGGCTCGTCGCCGCCGTCGCCTTCGTCGCGCTGGTCGGCGCGGCCGGTTTCCGCGCCACCCCGGGCGTGCTGCTGCACCCGCTGCACGCCGAGTTCGGCTGGCCGCTGGCGACCATCTCCGCCGCCGTCTCGGTCAACCTGCTGCTGTACGGCCTCACCGCGCCGTTCGCCGCCGCGCTGATGGACCGGTTCGGCATCCGCCGGGTGGTGGCCGGCGCGCTGGTGCTGGTGGCCGCCGGCAGCGGCCTGACCGTGGGGATGACCGAGAGCTGGCAGCTCCTGCTGTGCTGGGGCGTCCTCGTCGGGCTGGGCACCGGGTCGATGGCGCTGGCGTTCGTGGCGACGGTGACCGGGCGCTGGTTCGTCAAGCGGCGGGGCCTGGTGACGGGTGTGCTCACCGCCGGGGGCGCGGCCGGGCAGCTCGTCTTCCTGCCGCTGCTGGCGGTGCTGGTGCGCGACCACGGCTGGCGCACGGCGGCACTCGTCGTCGCCGGGGCCGCGCTGGCGGTCGTACCCCTTGTGGTGTGGTTGTTGCGGGAGTATCCGGCGGACCTGGGGCGGCCCGCCTACGGCGCGACCGAGGTCGTGCCGCCGGCCCGGCCGGCGGGCGGCGCTGCGGCGCGGGCGGTCGGCGCGCTCGCCGCCGCCGCGCGGACGCGGCCGTTCTGGCTGCTCGCCGGCGGGTTCGCGATCTGCGGCGCGACCACGAATGGCCTGGTCGGTACGCACTTCGTGCCCGCGGCGCACGACCACGGCATGCCGGAGACCACAGCCGCCGGGCTGCTCGCCGTGGTCGGGCTCTTCGACATCGCCGGCTCGATCGCCTCCGGCTGGCTCACCGACCGGGTGGACGCCCGGCTGCTGCTCGGCGCCTACTACGCGTTGCGCGGGGCGTCGCTGCTGGTGCTGCCGGGCCTGTTCGCCGGTACTGCGGAGCCGAGCATGCTGGTCTTCATCGTCTTCTACGGGCTGGACTGGGTGGCGACGGTCCCGCCGACGGTGGCGCTGTGCCGGGAGTGGTTCGGCGCGTCCGGCGCCGTGGTGTTCGGCTGGGTGTTCGCCGCGCACCAGTTCGGCGCCGCGCTCGCGGCCACCGGTGCCGGCCTGGTCCGGGACCGGCTCGGCGACTACGCGCTGGCCTGGTACGTGGCCGGTGCGCTGTCGGTCGGCGCGGCCGGGCTGTCGCTGCTGCTGCGCCGCCGTCCCGCCGACGAGCCCGCGTTCGTGCTGCCGGTGGTCTCGGACCGGCGGGCCTGGAGCTACCGGGGGTGACGGGCCGCCGCCACCGGGGGCTGACAGGTCAGCGCCACCGGGGCCGACCGGTCAGCCGGCCGCCCACTGCTGCTCGGGAGCGCCGCTGCACGGCGCCTGCTCCAGCTCGCGGCCGGGCTCGGTGCCCGCGTCGTCGACCTGCGCGCACTTGCCGCTGTGCACTGCGACGAGCAGCGCCGCGCCGTCACCGGCCGCCTGGAACTTCCACTGCTGATTGGCCTGCCCGTTGCAGGACCACTGCTGCACGTCCGTGCCGTCGTCGGTCTTCGCCTCGTTGACGTCCAGGCACTTGCCGCTCGCCGCGTTGACGAGCAGGTAGGTGTCGTTGGTGACCGGCGTGACCACCCACTGCTGCTCCGGCCCGCCGGTGCAGTCGGCGAGCGCCGCCTGGGCGCCCTCGGCCTCGTCACCGGTCACGCCGAGGCAGCGCCCGGACGGCACGCCCCGGATCACCTTCGGCGTGGCCACCGGCGCGGCGGGGGTGCTCGGCGCCGCGCTCGGCGAGGGCGACGCCGACGGCGTGGGCTCCGCCGTCGGTTCCGCGCTCGGTTCGCTCGGCGCCACGGTGGGCACTGCCGCCGCCGGCACGACCGGCCGGTCGGAACCGCCGCCGAGCACACCGGTGGCGAAGAAGGCCCCGAGGAGTACGCCCGCCACGCCGACGCCCAGCGCGACCCGCATCAGCGGGTCCTGGGGCAGCCGGACGCCACGGGCGCCACGGGCGCGGCGGGCTCCGTAGACGGTGCCGGACGGGTCGGAGTGCGGGTCGGCCATGGGGGCATAGTGACCCACCGGGGCCGCCGGGTGCCAGTCGCCCGGCGGCGCGGTGACTCAGCCGACGACCCGGACGTCCTTCCAGAACGCCACCCGGTCGCGGACCATCTCCGCCTCCGGCTTGGGATCGGGGTAGTACCAGACGGCGTCCGGGCTGGTGGCGCCGCCGTGTTCGAGCGTGTAGTAGGAGGCCGTGCCCTTCCACGGGCAGACCGTGTGGGTGTCGGACTCCCGGATCAGGTCCGCGCGCAGCGCGGTACGGGGGAAGTAGTGGTTGCCCTCGACCACCACTGTGTCGTCGCTCTCGGCGACGACGAGGTCGTTCCAGACGGCTTTCGGCATGTCCTCCACGCTATGCCGGTGGCCGCACTACCGGCCACCGCTCAACGCGTCGGCTCCTCATCGGTCACGTCCGCCACCGTCGCGCCGAGCGCGGCCAGCGCGGTGTCCGCGTCGACGGCGACGGCGAGGCCGTGCTCGCCCGCGCCGAGCGTGACCTCCCGGCCGCGCAGCCGCTCGTCGGCGACGACCGGCCAGGCGGTGGTGGAGCCGAACGGCGTGATGGTGCCGCGCGCGTACCCGGTGGCGGCCTTCGCCGCCTCGGCGTCGGGCATCGACAGCCGGCTCACCCCGAGCAGGGCGCGCAGCTTCGGCCAGGAGACCACCCGGCCGCCGGGCGTGAGCACGAACAGCAGGTCGCCCTCGCCGCGGCGGACCACGATCGTCTTGACCACGTCGGGCACCTCGACGCCGCGTGCCGCGGCCGCCTCGGCGAGGCTCGCGACCGGACCGTGGCGGATCACCCGGTACGGCAGGCCGGCGTGGTCGAGAGCGGTCAGCGCGGGATTCGCCATGGCGGTCACGGTAACGCGCGAGTCGACCGCGAGTCGGCGAGGCCACCGTGGACGTCCCACGAATTGTCGTACCCGCGCGTAAGGTGATCTCATGCACGCTGTCCGTGATCATGAACGGGCGGTGGACACGCTGCGGCGCTCCTACGCCGCGGTGCCCGCCGGGGAACCCGTACGGCTGGCCAAGCAGACCTCGAACCTGTTCCGGCCCCGCTCCGCGCCGCGTACGCCCGGCCTGGACGTGAGCGGCCTGACCGGTGTGCTCGCTGTGGACCCGGCGGCCCGTACCGCCGACGTGCAGGGCATGTGCACGTACGAGGATCTGGTCGACGCGACGCTGCCGCACGGCCTGATGCCGCTCGTCGTGCCGCAGTTGCGCACCATCACGCTGGGCGGGGCGGTGACCGGCCTGGGCATCGAGTCCACCTCCTTCCGCAACGGCCTGCCGCACGAGTCGGTGCGGGAGATGGACGTCCTCACCGGCGCGGGGGAGATCGTCACGACCCGGCCGCAGGGCGAGCACGCCGACCTGCACCGGGCCTTCCCGAACTCGCTCGGCAGCCTCGGCTACGCGACCCGGCTGCGCATCGAGCTGCAACCGGTCCGCCGGTACGTGTCGCTGCGCAACATCCGGTTCACCCGGCTGGAGGAACTGGTCGACGCGATCGGTGAGGTGGTCGCCAAGGGCGCCTGGGGCGGTGACCCGGTCGACGCCATGGACGGGGTGGTGTTCAGTCCCGGCGAGGCGTACCTGGTGCTCGGCACGTTCACCGACGAGGCCGACGACGGCCCGTCCGACTACACCGGCCAGGAGATCTACTACCGCTCGCTGCGCCGGCGCACCCGGGACACGCTCACCGCGTACGACTATCTCTGGCGCTGGGACACCGACTGGTTCTGGTGTTCGGCGGCGTTCGGGGTGCAGCACCCGGTGGTGCGGCGGCTGTGGCCGCGGCGCTACCGGCGCAGCGACGTCTACCACCGGATCGTGCGGCTGGAGCACCGGCACCAGGTGGCCGCCCGGGTCGACAGGTGGCGTGGCCGCCCGGCCCGGGAGCGGGTGGTGCAGGACGTCGAGGTCCCGCTCGACCGCACGCCCGAGTTCCTGCGCTGGTTCGCCGCGAACGTGGGCATGACGCCGGTGTGGCTGTGCCCGCTGCGGCTGCGGGAGCCGTCCGGTCCCGGGTCGGCGAAGGCGTGGCCGCTATATCCGCTCCAACCGGGCGAAACGTATGTGAACATCGGCTTCTGGGGGAGCGTGCCCATCGCGGCGGGCGCCGCCGACGGCGACGTCAACCGCCAGATCGAGCGCATGGTGTCGGAGGTGGGCGGCCACAAGTCGCTCTACTCCGACGCGTACTACGACCGGGGCGAGTTCGACCGCCTCTACGGCGGGGACACCTGGCGTGCCGTGAAGGACCGCTACGACCCGGACCACCGACTCACCGGACTGTACGAGAAGGCGGTATCCCGAGCATGAGTCTGACCGACCGAACACCGGGGGCGGCGAGCGCCCCGGCCGGCCCGCCGGCGGGCGGGCGGCGTACCGGACCCACAGTCGCGGACGTGGTCCGCGCGGTCACCACCGGCGACCTGCCCGTCCGGGTCACCGGCTACGACGGCAGCGCGCTGGGCCCGGCCGACGCCGGGATCACCCTGGCGATCCGCACCGAGCGGGGCCTGTCCTACCTGCTCACCGCGCCCGGCGACCTGGGCATGGCCCGGGCCTACGTCAGCGGCGACCTGGGGCTGGAGGGGGTGCACCCGGGCGACCCGTACGAGGCGCTGCGGGTCATCAAGGACGAGGTGCCGCTGCGGCTCCCGGCGATGAGTGAGGCACTCGCGCTGGTCCGGGGGCTGGGCTGGGAACGGCTGCGCCCGCCGCCGCCCCCGCCGCAGGAGGCGGCCCCGCGCTGGCGGCGGCTGATGACCGGGCTGCGTCACTCGCGTACCCGGGACAGCAGCGCGATCTCGCACCACTACGACGTGTCGAACGCCTTCTACGAGAAGGTGCTCGGGCCGTCCATGACGTACACCTGCGCGGTGTACCGCAGTCCCGGCGACACGCTGGAGGAGGCGCAGCGGAACAAGTACGACCTGGTCGCCGGCAAGCTGGCGCTCAAGCCGGGGATGCGGCTGCTGGACGTCGGCTGCGGCTGGGGCGGCATGGTCCGGCACGCGGCCCGCGAGTACGGCGTCAAGGCGCTCGGTGTGACGCTGTCGAAGGCGCAGGCCGAGTGGGCGCAGGCGGCGATCGAACGGGAGGGGCTGAGCGAGCTGGCCGAGGTGCGCCACCTGGACTACCGGGACGCGCCGCGCGAGCAGTTCGACGCGATCTCCTCGATCGGGCTGACCGAGCACATCGGCGTGCGCAACTACCCGGCCTACTTCGGCGCGCTGCGCTCCCGGCTCAAGCCCGGCGGGCGGCTGCTGAACCACTGCATCACCCGCGCCGACAACCGGGCGCCGCACCGCTCCGGCGCGTTCATCGACAGGTACGTCTTCCCGGACGGCGAGCTGGCCGGCCCGGGCCGGCTGATCAGCGAGATCCACGACGCCGGGTTCGAGGTGCACCACGAGGAGAACCTGCGCCAGCACTACGCGCTGACGCTCGCCGGCTGGTGCCGCAACCTGGTCGAGCACTGGGACTTCTGCGTCGGCGAGGTCGGGCCGGGCACCGCGAAGGTGTGGGGCCTCTACATGGCCGGCTCCCGGCTGGCGTTCGAGCGCAACGGCATCCAGCTGCACCACGTGCTCGCCACGCACAACGGCCCGGAAGGGGTGAACGGGTACCCGCTGCGTCCGGACTGGACGCCCTGACCGGTCGTACCGACGAAAGGCCGCGCGGACCGCGCGGCCTTTCGTCGATGCCATTGACAAAGAAGTTTTGTACGTACAAACTGATTTTGCCATGAGAGACGTCCTGTACCTGGAACAGCGCGAGCAGGCCGAGATCCTGCTCAAGCCGCAGCGCATCGAAGTGCTGCGGCAACTCGCCGAGCCCCGCACCTGCACCGAGGTCGCGGCCCGGCTGGAGCAGACGCCGCAGCGCGTCTACTACCACGTCAAGCAGCTCGTCGCGGCCGGGCTGGCCGAGCAGGTGGCACAGCGGCAGGTGCGCGGCATCACCGAGGGCATCTACCAGGCCGTCGCCCGGTCGTACTGGCTCTCGCCCCGCCTGGTCGGCCGCATCGGCGGCACCCGCCGGGCCCGCGACGAGCTGAGCCTGGGCTACCTGCTCGACCTCATGGAGGAGGTCCAGGCCGACATCGCCGCGCTGGACCGCACCGCCCCCGAACTGCCGTCCGTCGGCGTCTCCGGTGAGATCCGGGTGCCCGCCGAGCGACGGCAGGAGTTCCTGCACGACCTGCAGACGACGCTGCAGGACCTGTTCACGCGCTACGGCGGCGCCGAGGGAGACGCCTTCAAGCTCGCCGTGGCCTGCTACCCGAAAGGCGACACGCATGACTGAGCCGATGACCATCCGCGCCCGCCTCGCCGCGCCGGTGGCGACCGTCCGCCGGGCCCTGACCAACCCCGCCGAGCTGCGCGTCTGGCTGGCCGAGCACGTCGAGGTCGAGCTGCCCCGGCGGTACGAGTTCTGGGGCCGCTACACGCCCGAGGGCGACGCGCCACACCAGCGGCTGCTGCACGTCGACGACCGGACGCTGCGCTTCGCGTGGACGCTCGACGGGGTGGAGACCACCACCGAGTTCGAGCTGGAGCCCGACGGCGACGGCACCATACTCACGCTGCGGCAGAGTCACTTCGACTACGCGGAGGCGATGAGCGGCAGCAGCATCCGCGGTGTGCTCCAGACGTACTGGTACCTGGCGCTCGCCAACCTCAACGACCACCTGGACGGCCGGCCGCTGCTGCCGCGTACCGACTTCACCTCCGCCGACCTGCGCGGCGAGCTGCTGATCGACGCGCCGATGGACAAGGTGTGGACGTCACTCACCGACTCGGAGCAGGCGGGCGCCTGGTTCGGCTACCCGATCGGCATCGAGCCCTGGGAGGGCGGCCGGTACGCGATGGGCGGCTTCGACGCCGGTCAGGCCGCGAAGGTGTTCGACGTGACGCCGGGACGGGGGCTCTCCATCGACTGGGGACCGACCGGCGTGACCTCCTGGGAGCTGGACGAGTCCGAGGGCCGGACGAAGCTGACGTTCGTGCAGTCCGGCTTCGACGAGGGCAACCCGCCGTACGGCGCCTGGACCGGCATCGTCTCCGGGTTCGCCGAGCTGCGGCGCTTCCACGAGGTGCCGGACTGGCGGCCGATCTGGCTGACCGACGAGGTTCCCGCCTGACCTTCCGGTGACCCACCCGGGGCCCGCTTAACCCGGGCCCCGGGTGGGTAATGCCGGGCGATGTTCTTCATCATCGGGCTGCGGACCAAGGTCGTCCGGTCCGGCGTCGTCACCCAGGTCTGCCGCAACTGCGGCAACCAGGCCGCCCAGGTGATCACCCGCCGGGTCACCAGGTTCAGCCTCTTCTTCATTCCGCTGATCCCGCTGCGCACCCGGTACGCGCAGCAGTGCACGTTCTGCGGCGCCGAGTACGACATCTCCCGCGCCGAGGCCGAGCGCCTCCCGGTCGGCTGACAGTGACCCGCTTCCTCTACTGGCTGATCGGCCGGCAGCCCGCCACTCCGATCGCCCCGCCGGTGCACACCGCCGCCCGTCCACCCTGCACGCCCGGGCGCCGGCACCGCCGCCGGCGTCGCCGGGTCGCGGGCGCGCAGTCGCCCCGCTCGCCCTGGAACCGCTCCGCCGGCCGCTGAGTCCCGGGTGCGCACACCTATTCTGGGATCATGGGTGGCGTGGAGGAGCGGCTGGCGCAGATCAGGGGAGGTGGGCCGCCCCGACGGCACAACGCCCGCACCATCGCCGCGCTGACCGGCAACCCCGGCTGCCCCCGCCGCGCCGTGCTGGACAGCGCCGGTGCGGACAAGCCGGCGCTCGCCGAGCAACTCGGCTTCCCGGCGAAGTTCGGCCAGTCCCGCTTCGCGATCACCCGGGGCAACGCGTTCGAGGCGCAGGTCAAGGCCGACGGCGGGGCGGAGTTGCTGCGCCTGGTCGCGGAGCGGCTGGGCGTACCGGTCCCGGCCGATGCCACCTGGACCGACCTGGGCGCCGACGACGACCGGCCGGAGCGGTCCCGGGCGGCGCTCACCGCCGGCGGCGACGGCCCGGCGCTGTTCGACCACCCGCTGCTCGGCCTGGACGTGGCGGGCACCCGGGTGCACCTGGAACCGGACCTGGTCGCCGCCCGGCTGGCCGGCCGGTTCCACGTCGTGGAGATCAAGTCGTTTCCGGTGATCGACGGGCAGGCCGACCCGGGCAAGGTCGCCGCCGCCGCGATCCAGTCCGCCGTCTACGTGCTGGCGCTGCGCGAGCTGCTCGCCGCCGAGGGACGCGACCCGGAGCTGGTGTCGCACGAGGTGGTGCTGGTCTGCCCGCGCGACTTCGCCAACCAGCCGGTGGCCAGCCTGCTCGACGTGCGCCGGCAACTGCTGGTGCTGCGCCGCCAGCTGGCCCGGATGGCCCGGGTCGAGGAGCTGCTCGCCGCCGTACCGGCCGGGTTCACAGTCGACCCGGCGGCCGATCCGGCCACGCTCGCCGCCGCGCTGCACCAGGTGCCCGCCCGTTACGCGCCGGACTGCCTGGCCGCCTGCGAGCTGGCGTACTTCTGCCGGCACGAGGCGCGCGGCCGGACCGGCGCGCTGGGCCGGCCGGTCCGCGAGGCACTGGGCGGCGTGGAGAAGGTGGCCGACGTGCTGGCGCTCGCCGAGGGCGTGGCCGCGCCCGAACCGGAGCAGGCGGAGGCCGCCGCGCTGCTGCGGGCCGCCGCGCGCCTGCGCGCCGACGCCCTAGCGGGGCAAACCGCGTGAGTACGCTGCGCGCGCTCGCCCGGGCGCAGGCGGTCGCCACCGGGCGGGCCCAGCCGGTGGCCACCGTCCGCCACCTGCACCTGTCGGAGCGGCCGCTGGTGCTGGTGCCGCTCGCGCTCGCCGGTGAGGCGAACGCCCCGCTGGCCGCGATGGTGGGCGCCGCGCCCGACGAGGCGCGGCTGCTGGTGGTGCCGCAGCCGCGCAACCGGGACCAGCGGTTCGCGTTCGCCGCCGAGCTGGCCGCGATCGTGCTGCCGTACCTGGACGAGTTCCGCGACCTGACCGAGGTGGTGCCGGTGGACCGGGGCCGCGACGTCCGCCACCGGTACGTCGACGCGCCGCAACTGCTGGTGCCGAACCCGGCCGGGATCACGTTCCTGCGGCTGTTCGGCCGCTCGACCCGGTTCCGCCGTACCGACGGCGACTATCCGGTGCACCAGTCGGTGCCGCTGCTCGGCCGCTGGCTGACGTTCTTCGCCGAGCGTGCCGAGCAGCCCGGCTCGTCGGCGTTGCTGGCGCTCACCGACGCGCTGACGTTGCACTGGGCGACCGGGCAGAGCGTGGTGGAGGATCTGCACCTGCCGGCGGTGCTGGGCTGGCTGGACCCGCCCGCCGGGCTGACCGGCGCCCAGGCGGCGGTCCGTGCCGAGGACCCGAAGAACTGCCCGCCGGCCGGGCCGGCCACCGACCCGGACTTCGACAACCGCCGGCTCGCCCCGGCGATCGAGGCGTACACCCGGGCCGAGGACGACCCGGCGGCCCGCGCGGCCGCGTACGACGAGCTCGCCGGTCTGTTGCGGGACCAGCTCGCGCCCACCTGGGAGCTGATGTGGCGCGGCGTCGGGCTGTTGCGGACGCTGCCGGCCGGCGCGCGGGTGACCGGCCGGTGGGCCGGTGACCGGGACGCGTTCACCGCGCACGCCGAGCACGTCGACGCCGGGGGCGGCCCGCAGCCGCGACGCGACGGCGCGGTGGCGGCGGCGCTGCGGTTGCAGCGGCTGGAACGGGCGTCGACCGCGTGGGCGGTGCAGCGCGCCTACGACGATCCGCTGGTGATGGCCGAGCACCGGCTGTCCGGGGAGGCGTTCGTCGGCGAGGTGACGCTCGCCGACCCGGTGCGGGTGGACGACTCCGGCAAGCGGCCGGTGCTGCGCCCGCGCATCCAGGTGGTCACCACCGAGCCGGTGCCGATGCCGGTGGGCGCGACGCTGTACTCCCCGGCCCGCCCGGGGCAGAAGGCGAAGGTCGTGTTCGTGACGCCCGGCGGCGACGGCAAGACCGAGGTGGTGCTGGAACTGTCCGGCGGGATGGGCCGGGGGCTGACCGCGCCGCCCGGCAGCGTCCCCGAGGTGGGCGAGCGGATCTGCCTGACCAGCCTGTCCGACGGGTTCCTGCCGGGTGGCGCGTTCCCGGCGCCGGAGGAGACGCCGTGGACGCACGGCGGGCCGCCCGGCACGGCCGTCGCGCCGCCGGACCCGGCCCCGGCGGAGGACTGGTCCTGACCCGCGCGGCTCAGTCCAGGGCGGCGAGGGCCGTCCGTGCCTCGGCCGCCGTCGGCCGGTCCGGGTCCGCCGCCAGCAGCGCCTCCAGGCTCCGGCGGTACGCGACGTCGTGTGCCCGGTCGGCCGGGGTCTCGACGTCCGGGGCGACGCCGCAGCCCTCCCAGTTGGTTCCGCTCGCCGCGTGCACGGGCCGGGCCACCGGCACCGTCAGTTCCAGGTGGGGGTGCAGCCGGTGCCCGACGCGGGGATGCGCGCCACCCCGGGTGGGCTCACCGACCACTGTGGCCCGGCCGAACTGCTGAAGGTCGTACGCCAGTTCCTCGCCGCCGGAGAACGTGACCGGACCGGCGAGCACGTGCACCGGCTTCTCCGGGGCGTACCGGGGGACCGGCAGCCAGGCGGCGCTCCAGAACTGGCGGGTGGCGCCGGAGCGTTCGTGCATGGTGTGCAGGTGCGTCGGCTCGGCGAAGAACCAGCCGCAGATCAGTGCCACCCCGTCCGGGCTGCCGCCCTCGGTGCCGCGCAGGTCGAGCAGGAGCGCGTCGGTGCCGGCGAGCAGCCGCAGCGCGGCGGTCAGCGCGTCGCCGGCCAGGTCGGGCGGGAACACGTACGGCTGGATCTCCAGCAGCCCGACGTTTCCCGGTAGCCGCTGCACCCGGGTCACGCCGCCCATGCCGAGCGCGGCGAGGCGCGCGAAGTGTGCCCCGGTCGGGTCGTCGGCCTCGTCGGACAGCGGCTGCTCGTGATGCTTGAGCCGCAGGTGCAGGTCGCGGTTGGCCAACTGGAGGTCGGCGGTGACGAGCGCGCCGAGCGTGGCGGCGTCGCCCGCCTCGGCGTACGCGCCGGCGCCCAGGCGCTCGCGCAGCCGGCCGGCGATCCGGTCGGCGACGTCGGGCAGGACGTACTCGTCGGCGACCAGGGCGGCGGCCCGTTCGACGATGGCGGTGATCTGGTCCGGATCCATCGAGTCCCCGTTCTCGTGGTGGGCGAGAAGTAGAGCAGCCGGTTGACAAAAGCGTCAAGAGAACTAGACGCTTTCGCGGTGACCGACGATCCGCTGGAGATCCGCGACCCGGCCCAGTTCAAGGCGCTGGCCCACCCGTTCCGGCACCGGCTGCTGTTCGCGCTCGGAGCCGGTCCCGCCACGCTCAGCCGGCTCGCCGCCCGTCTCGGCGCGGCGAAGGGCACTGTGGCCCACCACCTGGCGGTGCTGACCGAGGCCGGCATGGTCCGCCCGGCACACAGCCGCCAGGTCCGGGGCGGCACCGAGCGCTACCACGAACGCACGTTCCGCCGCCTCGTCGGCGCCGGCACCGACGCGAGTGCCACCGCCGCGCTGCTCGGGGCGTACGCCGAGGAACTCGCCGGTGACACCGACCCGCTCGTGCACCTGCGACACCTGCGGCTCACGCCGGCCCAGGCCCAGCGTCTGCGATCCACGCTGGACGAACTGGTCGGTGAGGCCGAGGAGGCGCCGCCGGGGCAGCCGCGCTACGGCGTGCTGGTCTCCCTCTACCGGCACCCGCCTGCGGTCCGCTGACCGACAGTCGTCGACTCTGGCGGCAGTCCCCGGCGCTGGCTAGGCTTGCGCCGTCCGTCGTCCGGTCCTCGTCGTCGAGGGTGCACGTCTGGAAGAGAGCCGGAGCGCATCGTTGTATCCCAGCACGACGTGAGCCTCGCCGCCGCGGCGCCGGCCCGTCATCCGCTCGTCGGCCGTGTCGGACTTGTCGCGGCCGCTGTCGTCGTACTCGGGGAGATGGCCTGGCTGGCCGCCCGGCTGCCGGGCGCGGCGCTGGTGAGCGACGTCGGCGCGATGGCGGTGTCGAGCTGGGCGGCGGTGCTCTGCGTCGGCGCGGCGCGACGGCAGCCGGCCGTGCTGCGCCGGTTCTGGGAACTGCTCGCCGCCACCATGGTGCTCGCCGCGCTCGGCCGCGCGGTGTGGACAGTGGAACGGCTCGGCGGGCTCGGCCTGCCTCACACTCCGCTGGTGGCGGGCCTGTTCGCCGCCGGCATCGTCACCGGCACCGGCGCGCTGCTGTGCTCCCGCACCGGCCCGCGCAGCGTGATCGGCCGGGCCCGCACCCTGCTCGACGGGGTGATCGTCGGGCTGGCCCTCATCCCGATCGGCTGGGTGGTGGTGTTCCACCGCATCACCGACGCCGAGCTGGCCGACCCGATGCGGACGTTCGGGCTGCTCTACCCGATGTTCGACCTGATGCAGCTCACCATCCTGGTGGCGGTGGCCGGTCCGGGCCGGCCGATGTGGCGGGCGCTCACCGTGATCGGTGCGGGCCTGGCGATCCGGTCCGGCGCGGACGCCGTCTACGTCTCGCTGGTCGCACGCGGCGACTACACGCCCGGGCACCCGGTCGACGTCTGCTGGCCGCTGAGCTACCTGCTGGTCGGCCTGGCCACCCGCTATCCGCCTCCGTCCGACGGGGACGGCGAGGACGACCTGGTCGACTCGCCGCTGCCGCCGTGGTGGCGGGTCGCCTTGCCGTACCTGCCGGTGGGCGGCGCGATCGTCGCGGTCCTGCTGTCCCGGCAGCCCAGCGGGCAGACCCCGCAGGTGGTCTTCGTCGGCATGATGGGCCTGCTCGGGGTGCTGGCGCTGCGCCAGGGGCTGGCCGCGAACGAGAACCTGCGGCTGGTCGGCCGGCTGCGCCGGCTCGCGTACTCCGACCAGCTCACCGGCCTGCCCAACCGGCTGACGTTCGTCCGGCGGCTGCGGCGGGCGTTGCGCGCCGGCGGCCCGGTCGCCGTGGTGCTGCTCGACCTGGACGGCTTCAAGCAGGTGAACGACAGGTTCGGGCACGCCGCCGGGGACCGGCTGCTCACCGCCACCGCGGAACGCATGCGGGACGCGGTCGGCCCGGACGGGATGATCGCCCGGCTCGGCGGCGACGAGTTCGCGGTGCTGGTGGCCGGGGAACGTCAGGTGTCACCGGAGCGGCTCGCGGTCCGGCTCCTGGCCGCCCTGGAACCGCTGCCGGGCGAGGAGGACCTCGGCGTCCACCCGTCGGCGAGCATCGGCATCGCCGAGTACGGGCCGCAGCACACCTCGCACACCGACCTGCTCCGCGACGCCGACATCGCCATGTACGCGGCGAAGGCCGCCGGCAAGGCCGCGTACCGCACGTGCACGCCGGAGCTGCGCGAGTCGGCGGTCAGCCGGGCCGAGCTGATCGCCGACCTGCGCCGCGCGGTGGACGAGGGCCAGTTGCTGATGGAGTTCCAGCCGATCGTCGACCTGGACACCGGCACGGTACGCAGCGCGGAGGCGCTGGTGCGCTGGCGGCATCCCCGGCTGGGCGTGCTGACCCCGGCGCGGTTCCTGCCACTGGCCGAGGAGACCGGGCTGATCGTGGCCATCGACAGGTGGGTCATCCACGAGGCGTGCCGGGCGGCGGCCACCTGGCGCGAGCACGCGCCCGACGTGACCGTGGCGGTGAACATCGCCGCCGCCCACCTGTGCCGGCCCGACCTGATCGCCACCGTCACCGGCGCGGTCGGCGCGGCCGGTCTGCCGCCCCGCGCGCTCACCCTGGAACTGACCGAGTCGGCGCTGATCGAAGGCAGCGAGTCGGTGCTCGACCGGCTGTCCCAGCTACGTGACCTCGGCATCCGCATCGCCATCGACGACTTCGGCACCGGTTACTCGTCGCTGAGCTATCTGCACCGCATCCCGGCCACCGAGCTGAAGATCGACAGGTCGTTCGTGTCCCGGCTGGACGCCGGCGACGCCCGCGCGTACGCCACAGTCGAGATGGTGAACCGGCTGGCCGGCGCGTTCGACCTGGCCGTGGTCGCCGAGGGGGTGGAGACCGTCGCACAGCACGCGGCGGTCACCGCGATCGGCTGCCGGCAGGGTCAGGGCTGGCGGTACGGCCGTCCGGCCGCCCTGACGGACCTGCTTCCCGCGTTGTCCGGAGCGGACGCCGGGCGCTGACCGGCCCGGGGCCACGGGGGCCGAAGGTCCCGGACGGGACAGGGGATTCGACCCTGCTCACCTGCGGTCCGCCACCGCCATTATGGTTCTCGTCAACAAGACGAACACACCCTCCACACGGGAGCTTGATATGAAGCGACGGACTCTCGACCTGCTGTTCAGCATCGGTGGGCTGGGCCTGGCGGTCCTGCTGCTCGTCGTCGGCGTCGTCCTGACGACGAACGCCAACTTCGCCAACGACTACGTACGCGACCAGCTCGGCGCGCAGCACATCACCTTCACCCCGGCGGACAAGCTCTCCGACGAGGAGAAGAAGTCGGACTGCCTGCGCGAGTACGCCGGCCAGAAGATGACCACCGGCAAGCAGGCCGAGTGCTACGCCAACGAGTACATCGGCCTGCACCTGAAGAACATGGCCGGTGGCAAGACCTACGCCGACCTGGGCGAGCCGCAGAGCGCGCTGCGCGAGCAGGTGGCCCAAGCCGAGCAGAGCAACGCCGCCAACCTGGCCGACCTGCAGAAGCAGCTCGCCGAGGTGAGCGCCCAGCGGGAGACCGTGTTCAAGGGCGAGACGCTGCGCGGCCTGCTGCTCACCTCGTACGGCTTCAGCGAGTTCGGCCGCAAGGCCGAGCAGGGCGCCCTGGCCCTGTACCTCGGCGCGGGCCTGCTCCTGCTGCTCTCGGCCGCCGGCCTGGTGCACGCCTTCCGCACTCCGGCAAACGCGACCTTCGCCGCCCCGGAGAAGGAGAAGGTCACCAACTGACCGCACCGACGACGCCCCCGGCCGATCATGGTCGGGGGCGTCGTCGTGTTTCCGCCTTGACCCTCACGCAGCGGAAGGCGGCAGCCTTGGTCGCGGAAGGGAGGGAACCATGGCGTACACGGTGGGGCAGGTGGCGCGGGCGGCCCGGGTGACGGTCCGGACGCTGCACCACTACGACGAGATCGGGCTGCTGCGGCCCAGCGGGCGCACGGCGGCGGGCTACCGCCGCTACGACGAGGCGGACCTGGACCGGTTGCAGCTCATCCGCTACTACCGCGAGCTGGGGTTCCCGCTGGAGGAGATCGCCGAGATCCTGGACGATCCGGACGCCGACCCGGTGGCGCACCTGCGTCGGCAGCACGAGTTGCTGTCCGGGCGGATCGGGAAGCTCCAGGAGATGGTCGCGGCGATCGAACACGCGATGGAGGCGAGGACGTTGGGGATCCAGTTGACGCCGGAGGAGCGGTTCGAGGTGTTCGGGGACTTCGACCCGGACGAGCACGCCGAGGAGGCGGAGCAGCGCTGGGGCGGCACCGAGGCGTACCGGCAGTCGCAGGAGCGCGCGGGCCGCTACTCGAAGGAGGACTGGCTGCGCAACAAGGCGGAGAACGAGGACTGGGGGCGGCGGTTCGCTGCGCTCATGGACTCGGGCGCGCCGGCTGACGGCCCGGAGGCGATGGCGCTGGCCGAGGAGCACCGGCAGCTCATCACGAAGTGGTGGTACGACTGCTCGTACGAGATCCACACCGGCCTGGCCGACATGTACGTGGCGGATCCGCGGTTCACCGCGTACTTCGAGACGCTGCGTCCCGGGATGGCCGCGTACCTGAACGAGGCGATCCACGCCAACGCGATCACCCGGTCCTGACCGGGAGCGGGTGGCAGGATGGCCGGCATGCTCATCGTCGCCGGCACCCTCTACGTCGATCCGGCCCGGCGGGACGCCTACCTGGCGTCCTGCGAGGCCGCCGTCCGCGCGGCCCGGGACGCGCCCGGCTGCGTCGACTTCGCGGTCAGCGCCGACCTGGTCGAGCCGGGCCGGATCAACGTCTACGAGCGGTGGGAGTCCGACGAGCAGTTGCTGGCGTTCCGGGGCTCCGGCCCGGAGGCCGAGCAGGTGACGGACATCCTCGGCGCCGAGGTGCACAAGTTCCGCATCTCCGGCGTCGAGGCTCCCTGACCGTCGCTAGATGAAGACGTCGAGCAGCAGGACGCCGAGGAAGCCCACCACCGAGATGATGGTCTCCATCACCGACCAGCTCTTGATGGTCTGCCCGACGGTCAACCCGAAGTACTCCTTCACCAGCCAGAAGCCGGCGTCGTTGACGTGGGAGAAGAACAGCGACCCGCAGCCGACGGCCAGCGCCAGCAGCGCCACCTCGGGGGCGGCGAGCGTGTCGGCCAGCGGCGCGACGATGCCGGCGGCGGTGATGGTGGCGACGGTGGCCGAGCCGGTGGCGACCCGGATGCCGACCGCCACCAGCCAGCCGAGCAGCAGCGGCGAGAGGTTCGCGCCGTCGGCGGCGTTCGCGACCAGGTCGCCCACGCCGGCGTCGACCAGCACCTGCTTGAAGCCGCCACCGGCGGCGACGATCAGCAGGATGCCGGCGATCGGCGGCAGCGAGCCGCCGAGGAAACCGGAGACCTGGGCACGGCTGAAGCCGGACCGGTAGCCCAGGAAGATCATCGCGAAGATGACGCCCGCCAGCAGGGCGATGATCGGGGTGCCGACGATGTCCAGCGCCTTGCGGCCGGTGGTGTCCTCGCCGAGCGTCAGTTCGCCGATCGCCCGCAGCAGCATCAGCACCACCGGCAACAGCACCGTCACCACCGCCGCCCAGAGCGCCGGGGACCGGCGCGAGCGCCGTCCGACCGGCTCGTCGATCGCGCCGCCGGGCCGCCCGGCGCCCGGGTTGACCAGGTCGTCCTCGGTGACCAGGTCGCCGTCGGCGTCGAGCCGGCCGTCACCGGGCCGGGTGGGGCTGCGGTCGACGGCCGCGTCGCGCCGGGTCGGCAGCAGCTCGGCCGGTGCGGTGGCCGGCACGTACCGGGAGATGAAGTTGCCGAAGACCGGACCGGCGATGATCACCGTGGGGATCGCCACCAGCAGGCCCAGGGCGAGCGTCTGACCGAGGTTCGCGCCGAGCGCGTCGATCGCCACCAGCGGGCCGGGGTGCGGCGGCACCAGGCCGTGCAGCACCGACAGGCCGGCGAGCGCGGGAATGCCGATCTTCATCAGCGGCACGTTCACCCGCAGCGAGACGAGCAGCACGATCGGCACCAGCAGCACCACACCGACCTCGAAGAACAGCGGCAGGCCGATGAGCGCGGCCACACCGGCCATCGCCCAGGGCAGCGCGGTTCCGGAGACCCGGCCGACCACCCGTTCCACGATGCCGTCCGCTCCGCCGGACTCGGCCAGCAGGCCGCCGATCATCGCGCCGAGCGCGATCAGCAGGCCCACCCCGCCCACAGTGGAGCCGACGCCGCCGCTGAACGACGTGACGATCTTGTCGACGGGTACGGCGGCGACCACGCCGAGCACCGCCGCGCCGAGGATCAGCGCGAGGAACGGGTGCACCTTGCCCCACGCGATGAGCAGCACCACCGCGGCGATGCCGAGCAGGGCCGCGAGGACGAGCTGGGTGTCACCGGCGTTCGTGAGCGGTTCCGCGGGTGCGGCGAGCAGTGTGACCACGGCTATCACGCCCTTCGGTCGTCAGCGGGGTGGTGCGGTGGGTGGCGGTTCCGGCGGCAGGCTCGGCGCCATCCGCCGCAGGGACGCGAACGTGGGTACGAGGGCGTCGTACAGCTCGGAGAAGAGGGGGAGCAGCGCCGCGTACGTGGCGGCGGAGGCGGGATCGGGGCGGACCGTCTCCTCGATCCGGACCAGGTCGGCGGCGACCTCGATCGATTCGATCAGGCCGAGCGCCTGCATGCCGAGCAGCGCCGCGCCGAAGCCGGACCCCTCGTGCCCGGCGGGGAACCGCACCGGCATGCCGAGCGCGTCGGCGAGGATCTGCCGCCACAGCGCGCTGCGGGCGAAGCCGCCGCTGGCGCGGACCTCGCGTACCTCGTTCCCGGCGGCCCGGACCGAGGCGAGGACCAGGGCGAGCTGCTGGCAGACGCCCTCCAGCGCGGCCCGGACCAGGTGCGGCCGGCCGTGGCCGTGGGTCAGCCCGACGTACGCGCCGCGCGGCAGCGCGCTCCAGTGCGGTGCCCGCTCGCTCAGCAGGTACGGCAGCATGATCAGCCCGCCGGAGCCGACCGGCGCGGTGGCGGCCAGGGCGAGCAGTTCCTCCTCGGCGTGCTCGCCCAGCTCGGGGGCGAGCGCGTCGTTCGCCCACTGGAGCACGATCCCGCCGTTGTTGATCGCGCCGCCGACCACCCAGCGGTCCTCGGTGAGCGCGTAGCAGAAGACGCCGCCGAGCGGGTCCACGCCGGGGCGTTCCACCATCACCCGCATCGCGCCGCTGGTGCCGATCGAGCAGGCCACCACGCCGGGGCGGACCGCGCCGAGGCCCAGGTTCGCCAGTGGCCCGTCCCCGGCGCCCACCACGAGCGGGGTGTCCGCCGGCAGCCCGGTGGCCCGCGCCGCCTCCGGGGTGAGCCCGGGCAGCACGTAGGTGGTGGGTACGAGCTGGGGAAGCTGCTCCTCGGTGATGCCGGCGATGCGCAGCGCCTCGGCGTCCCAGGCCAGCTTGTGGATGTCCATCAGGCCGGTGGCGGACGCGACCGAGTGGTCGGTGACGAGCGCGTCGGCGAGCCGCCGCAGCACCAGATCCTTGATGCCGACCCAGTGCGCGACCCGCTCGTGCAGTTTCGGTTCCTGCTCGGCGAACCACACCAGCTTGGGCAGCGGCGCCATCGGGTGCACCGGGGTGCCGGTGCGCCGGTGCAGGGCGAGCCCGGACGGCGCGGCCCGCAGGCGTTCGGCCTGCGCGCTGGCCCGCGAGTCGGCCCAGGTGATCGACGGGGTCAGCGGGGTGCCGTCGGCGTCCAGCCCGATCAGGCTGTGCATGGCGGTGCTGAACGACAGGCCGGCCACCGGTACGCGCAGCTCGTCCACGACCGCGCGGATCACGCCGAGCACGGCTTGATGAATGAGGTCCGGATCCTGCTCGGCCCAGCCCGGGTTCGGCTCCTCCAGCGGGTAGCCGATCGAGTGGCTGGCCAGTTGCCGGCCTGTGGTGTCGAACGCGACGGCCTTGGAGCTGGTGGTGCCGATGTCCACACCCACCACCACGGCCGGGTCGCCCACCGGTGCACCTCCTCGCCGCCCGGGGCCGCGCTCCGCCCCGCCGTTGCGGCTGACGTTACCGACGTGCCCCCGCGCGCGCATGACGAAGCGGGACCGCCCGGAGCCGGTGCCACGGAACGTGAATCGACGCGCGAGTTTCCGCCGATTGTGTAGGTCAATCAGCCGATCGGTCTAATTGGCGACTTTCGCGTGTCTTGGTACCCATCCCGCGTCGTTGACATGAATGACACCCCGATTGGTGGGCTCGCGCGGCGGAGGAGTCGGCGTGGCGAAGACTGATTCGACGGGTTCCACATGGCGGTACCGGTGGGCGCACCGGCAGAACGAGCGGCGACAGCGGGCCTTCCGCGCCGCCGACGAGGCGTGGCGACGCCGCGACGACGAGCTGCGCCGCCTGCGTACGCTCGCGGTGTCCTTCCACGGCTCGGCCCAGGCGGGCGTCGGCCTGCCGATGGAGCTTGCCCCCGGCGAGGTGGTCTTCTGGACGCTCCCGGCCGCGCAACTGGTCGAGGTACGGCACACCGCGGTGCTGCCCGCCCCCGAACTGACAGTCGACCCCGACCCACCCGTGCTGCGTCCACGGCGCCCCGAGGGCGTCAAGGTGGTCGACGCCGGGCTCGCCGTGCTCACCAACCGGCGCCTGGTGCTGCTCGGCGGGCGCGGCCGGCGCGACTGGGCGTACGGCCGGATGACCGGCCTGTCCCACGACCCCGGCGCACCGGTCACCCTGATCCAGGTGCTGGACCGGCGGCGTACCTCCGGGTTGCTGCTGCCCACCGGCGCGGCGGCCGACTTCCGGTTCACGCTCACGCTGGCGTTCGCCGACGCGATCGAGCAGCGCGCCGCGGTAGTGGCCGAGCTGGACGAGCTGATCGCGGAGCACACCGCGGCACGGCCCGAACGCCCCGCCGTGCTCACCCCCGCCCAGGCCCGCGTCACCGCGCTGGTGCCCGGCGGCCGGCGCACGGTGGCGGTCGGCGCGGCGCTCGCGCTGATCGTGCCGGCGATGCTCATCGAGTCCAACCCGCCCACCCGGGCCGGCTCGGAGCGGGCCGCCGCCGCGACGCCGGCTGCCAGCGTCACCCCCGCCCCACCGCAGCACGTCGCACCCGCCGTCCAGGTCCGGCCCACCACGAGCCCCGAGCCGTCCCGCGCCCGTCCCGCGCCGTCGCGCGGCACGCCGCAGCCGCCGGTCGAGCGCCGCTGCGGCGCCCCGGCGAACCCCTTCGGGTACGACTTCTGCGGCGGCCAGCGCATTCGCCGGCCGGCTGCCGGGGTGTGCGACTGGTTCGAGTGCGTACCGGGGTTCTGGTCCGACCGCGGCTGGCTGGTGCAGTGCCGTGACGGCGCGGTCAGCCGCAGCGGCGGGCAGCGCGACGTGTGCGCCGGTCACAAGGGGTTCCGCCGGACCGTCTGGCGCTGACGGCGGTCAGGCCACCGGGCGGGGCGTGACGCGCAGCGGCAGCAGCCCGGCCAGCACCAGCGTGGCGCCCACGGGCAGCAGGTCGAGGTTCACCGCGATCGCCAGGAACCCGGCGAGCACCAGTACCGGCGCCCACACCGGCAGCAGCCGGGCCGCCGCCGCCCGGTACAGCAGCACCAGCAGGCCGACCTCGAACAGCAGCGGTCCGCCGTACAGCACCAGGCCGGGCGTGGGCACCGCGTCGGCGAAGCGCGGGAACAGGTCACCGAGGATCACCCAGACGAAGGCGGCGGCGCCGACCAGGCCGGCCGGCGCGGCCACGTCGTCGAGCGTCCGCAACCGCGGCGACCGGGTACGCAGCAGGCCGTGCAGCCCGACGATCAGCGCGGCGAAACCGAGCACGCCGAGCAGGAACAGGGTGTGCCCGGTGTTCCAGGCCCAGGCGCCCTTGTCGCTGTGCCCGTCCAGGCGGTCGAGCAGGCGCAGCAGGCCGTAGCCGAGCAGCAGCGCCGCCGACGCCACGGCGACCGGGCGCACCCACTGGTACGGGCGTGTACGGGAATCGATGAGGCTCATCGCCTCAGCGTTCCGCCCGCCGGTGCGCGGGGCATCCGGGTCCGGTCCCGCACCGGACCCGGATCAATCCGCTCGCCTCCCGTAGGGGTGCCCGGATACCGTCCGGCCGTGTCCCGCACCGTCACGCTGGTCCTGCTCGACGCCGCCGGCCGCCCGCTCGGCGCGCTGCCGCCGTTCGGCGTACCGGAGCCGTGGTGGCAGGAGGTCCACTCGATCGTCGACACGGTCCGGCAGAGCCACGGGCTGGAGGTCGCGGTGCTGCGGCTGCTCGACGCCGACCGTCCCGCGCCTCCCGGCGGCCACGTCCGCTACCTGGCGCAAGCAGTCGACGCGCCCGCCGTACCCCTGGAACCGGCGACCGTGGACCTGGCGCCGCACCCGCTGCGCCAGCCGTGGGCGGACGCCGGCGGTCCGGCCCGCAGCGTCGCATGGGCGACCGGCGAGCTGAGCCGGCTCGGCCGCCGGGTGACGGCGGTGGCGCAGCAGCGCACCTGGAACCTCTCCGCCATCTGGCGCCTGGACACCACCCAGGGGCCGGCGTGGCTGAAGCAGCTCCCCCCGTTCTCCCGCCACGAGCCCATGGTCCTGGCCTTCCCCGGTGATCAAGGAGTTGGTGTCGGTGTCGATCTCCCTGGTGACACGAACTCCTTGGTCAACGGGCCGGTGGTGCTCGCCGCCGATCGGGAGGGGCGGATGCTGCTGGCGGACGTGCCGGGGGAGGACCGGTACGGGGCCGGGAAACGGGAGCGGGCCGCCGTCGCGGCGGAGCATCACTCGGTGCAACTGCGGGCGTGCGGGGTCGTCGACGAACTGGTCGCGGCCGGGGTGCCCGACCTGCGCGGGGCGGGGCTCGCGGGCTGGATCCGGGAGCGGCTCGCCGGGCACGACGTGTCGGCCGCCGCCGGTCTGCCCGACGGGCTCGATCGGCGGTTGCGGCAGGTCGGCGACTGCGGCCTGCCCGACACGCTCGTGCACGGCGACCTGCACCCCGGCAACGTGCGCGGCGACGACGGACGCCGGACGGTGATCGACTGGGCGGACTCGTTCGTCGGCCACCCCGCCTTCGACATTCTGCGCCTCACCGAGGACGTCGACGCGGACGCCGCCGCCCGGCTGGTCGACGCGTGGGCGCGGCGGTGGCGGGCCGACGTGCCCGGCAGCGACCCGCACCGGGCCGTCGACCTGCTCCGGCCGGTCGCGCCGCTGCGGCTGGCCGCCGTGTACGCGATGTTCCTCGCCGCGATCGAGCCGAGCGAGCACCCGTACCACGTACACGACGTGCCGGCCGCGCTGGCGCGAGCGGCGGCGGTGGCGTGCCTCTAGACCCGGCGCACCGGGATCCACAGCTCCGCGTCGGCGGTGCCACCGTCCTCGGCGACCCGGACCCGCGAGATCTCCGGCCCCGGCCTGGTCTCGTACGGGTTGGACGGGAACCACGACGTGAACACCGCCCGCCACAGGTGCTGCACCGCCACCGGGAACGCCCCGGAACTGGAGAACACCGCCCAGTCGCCGGCCTCGACCGGCAGGCTGCGCAGGTCGTCCGGCACGTCCGCGCCGGTGACCGCCGCGTACCAGTAGTCAAGCTCGGCGCCCTCGTCGCGGGCACCGGCCAGCTCGGCGCTGACGTTGACGATCCCGCGCGGCTCCTGGTCGGACAGCGCCTCGATGCGGCGGACGGTGGCCGGGTCGATGCCCCTGACGAACGCCACGATGTGCGGGTTCATCCCCTCGTGCACGAGCGGCACCCGCGCCGTCAACCCGGCGAGCCGGAAGGCGTCCTTGGTCACGATCCGGTAGTCCATGCTGGTGTTCCCTTCGACGACGAGCCGGAAGGACAGCCGGGGCTGGGACCGCAGCACCGCACCGGCCTGCCGGGCCTGCGTCGGCCCGACGCCGTGCACGGCCCGGAACGCGCGGGCGAACGCCTCGTTCGAGCCGTACCCCCAGCGGACCGCCACGTCGAGCAGCGACTCCCGGCCGGCGAGCACGTCGGCGCCCGCCAGCGTCATCCGGCGACGGCGCACGTACTCCGACAGCGGCAGCCCGGCCAGCGCCGAGAACAGCCGGCCGAAGTGGTGTTCCGACACGCCCGCGATCCGGGCCAGCGCGGCCACGTCGAGCGGCTGGTCGAGCCGCTGTTCGAGGTGGTCCAGCGCGGCGTTGAGCCGATCCAGCACCCGATGTTCCTTCCTGGTGACGCCTTCGACGCTAGGTTCCCGGCCGACCGCCGACCCGATCACACCGGACCCGATCCGGTCGCCTCATCGACACTGGCGAGCGTGTCGCATCATGGCGTGGTGATCTTCCGGAAGCGGCACCACAAGAAAAAGAAGAGCCGGGACTGGTGCAACTGCGACGTGCCCACCTGTGACGGTCCGGGCTGCTGCGACCTGGGCCTCTTCTCGATGCTGCTCACCCTCGGTTCGGTGACCGCGGGCGTCGTCGGGCGGCCCGCCGTGGATCGCGCCGGCCGGGCCGCCATCCTCGGTTACCGGCGCTGGCTGTCGCACCGCTGGCCGGCGACCTGTCGCTACACGCCCACGTGCAGCGCGTACGGGCTGGCCGCGGTGGAGCGGTACGGGCTGGCGGTGGGCGGTCGGATGGCCGCCGACCGGGTACGCCGATGCCGTCCCGACGTGCCGCACGGCACCCACGACCCGTTGCGCTGACTCTGATCGGTGCGCCCCGCGTGTCGGCCGGCCGTCACCCGACCGACGTGGGGCTGCCGAAGACGACAGGTACGCCGGGGGAGTAGAGCACGCTCACCGGCGGCCCGTCCGGTGCGGGCAGGCCGCCGGCGGTGACCAGTTCGTCGTCCAGGTCGAGCAGTTCGGCGTGGTGCAGCGGCCACTGCGGATGCCAGTTCGGCACGTGCCGGGTGCTGCCGTACGCGCGGGTGTGCAGGCCCCAGCGCGCGGTGAGGAAGTGTTCCAGCGGCGTCGGCTCGGCGATCGGCGCGCCGACACGCAGCGTCATCCGGCTGGTCGCGCCGGACGGACCGGGCCAGCGGCGGCGGCATCGGTAGGTGAGCGTGTCACCGGAGCGGTCCAGCCGCATCGCCGACCACTTGTACGGCAGGCGCAGGCTCATCTGCGCCACCAGCACGGGCACCAGCCGGGACGCGTCGAGCGAGCGGAACACGACAGCGCGCCGCCCCGAGCCGTCGACGGAGTAGAGCCGGACGTTCGTCTCCCAGAAGGTGCCGAAGTAGGGCACGCCCGGACCACGCCCGAGCCCCAGCCCGACCATCCGGAAGCCGATCAGCCCGACGTAGGTGAGCCCGTCGAACGTGTCCGGCCGGGTGCCTGCGGGCAGCAGCGGCGCCACTCGTTCCGGCGGGACCGCCCAGTGCAGGAACGTCAGGTCGTGCCAGCGCTGCGCCAGCCAGGCCCGGCGGATGGCGCGTACCGGAGCGTGCTCGACCGGCTCGATCTCCACCGGTCCATCGTGCCTCGCCGACACAACGGACTCACTCCGGGCGGTGGCAGACCGCCTCGACGTTGTTGCCGTCCGGGTCGCGGACGAACGCGCCGTAGTAGCCGGCGTGGTATTCCGGCCACTCCTTCGGCGCGTGCAGGACCTCCGCGCCCGCTGCCACCGCCGCGTCGTGGAACGCCCGCACCGTCGCGCGGTCGGCCGCGGTGAACGCGATGTGCACGGGCACCGGCGTGGCGCCGGACGGCGCGGGCTCCACCCAGAAGTCGGGCGCGTCGACGCCGTAGCCGATCGGGCCGGGCTCCATCAGCCGACGCGCGCCCAGCGGGGCCAGCACCGTGTCGTAGAAGGCGCCGCTGGCCGCCAGGTCGCGCACTGCTACGGAGAAGTGGTCGAGCACGTCGCCTCCCGTGGTCGTCGTTGACCGCCTCAGGCTACGAGCCGCATCCGACACTTCCGCCGCCCGGTTTTCGTCGCGCCCGCCGCAGACGGGGCAGCCGTCGCGGTGACGCCAGCCGTCGTCGAGCGCCTGGGCTCGGTGGTCCAGCCTCGTTGAAGACGTATGCCGTCGAGAGCGATATGCCTCAGAGTCATAATCATGACTCTGAGGCATATCGCTTCTGCCTCTATGTGTTTCCGGCGGCGGTAAGGACCGCTGGGTGGGAAGCGCGTCGTCGCCGCGCCGTGTCCGCGACGATCAGCAGGCCGGGCACCGCGCCGAGCAGCCAGATCGCGCAGACCGGCCAGTGGATCAACTCGCCCACCGCGCCCCGGATCTCCGGTACGTCACCCGCACTGTCGCCACCCAGGAATAGGCGGCGGCGTCGCTGCCGTAGTCGCCCGGCGGGACGGAGACCGGCTCGGCCGCCCGGATCATCGACGAAAGTCCGCGAGCCGTCCGAAAGGGATTGCTCACGCAGCGTAGGATCGCGTGCGACACAGCCGAACACACGGGGGAAACGATGTTCGAGCGCCTGGGCAGATTCGTCGTGGGCAAGGCCTGGTGGGTGATCGGCGGCTGGGTCGTCGCCGCGATCGCGATCATCGCCGCCAGTCCTTCGCTGAGCGACATCACCTCCGCGGACCAGGAGAGCTTCCTGCCGCGTTCCTACGAGTCGGTGCAGGCCACCGAGTTGGGCGCGAAGTCGTTCCCGCAGGCCGCCCCCGCCACCGCCACAGTCGTGGTCAAGCGCAGCGACGGCAAGCCGCTTACCCCGGCCGACGAGGCGCGCGTGGGGCAGCTCGCCACCGCGCTCAAGGCCCGGAACATTCCGCAGACCTCCGGCTACCTCACCGGCCCGCAGGCAGTCGCGCCGGACAAGTCGGTGCAGGTGGTCACCGTCGGTCTCGACGCCGACAGCCCCGACGACCCGGGCCTGCTCGACGCGGTACGCGACCTGCGCGCCGCCCTCGGGCCGGACCTGTCCGGCAGCGGCCTGACCGCGGGGGTGGCCGGGGACGTGGCGAGCTTCGTCGACAACGAGGACACGTTCAACGACGCGTTCGCCGTCGTCGGCGTCGCCACCATCGTCCTCATCATCGGGCTGATCCTGATCATCTTCCGCAGCCCGATCGCCGCGCTGCTGCCGGTGGTGGTCATCAGCGTCGTCATGTCCGTCACCACCGGGCTGGTCGCGGCCGCCGGCAAGGCGTTCGACCTCAACGTCAGCCAGGACCTGCAGACCATCCTGCTGATCGTGCTCTTCGGCATCGGCACCGACTACATCCTGTTCCTGCTGTTCCGCTACCGCGAGCGGCTGCGCGCCGGCGACGACAAGCGCACCGCGATGGTCGTCTCGGTGCAGCGGGTCGGCGAGGTCATCACGTCCGCCGCCGGTGCGGTCATCGTGGCGTTCCTGGTGCTGCTGCTCGCCTCGCTCGGCTTCTTCGGTTCGCTCGGTCCGGCGCTCGCCATCGCCGTCGGCGTCATGCTCGTCACCTCGCTGACCCTGATCCCGGCGCTCGTGTCGCTGCTCGGCCGGTGGGTGTTCTGGCCGTCGAAGGCGTGGCAGCGCCCGCCCAAGGCGACCCTGTCCCGGCGGCTCGGCGCGGTCGTCGGACGCCGCCCGGCGATCGTGGCAGCGGCCTCCGGCGCACTGCTCGTGGCGCTCGCCGCCGGGGTACTCGGCTACAAGGCCGACTACGACTTCGGCGCCGGCTTCCCGCAGGACACCGAGTCGGCGCGGGCGGCCCAGGACCTCCAGCGCGGCTTCGCCGCCGGGGCGCTCGCGCCCACCGAGGTCTACCTGACCACCGGCAACGGCACCCCGCTCACCGAGCAGCAGGTGAACGACTTCGCCGCCGCGTCGGCCCGCGCACCGGGCGTCGGGCAGGCGCAGCCGCCGGAGCGCAGCGCCACCGACCCGAGCGTCGTCCGGATCAACCTGCTGCTGAACGAGAACCCGATGTCGAACGAGGCGATCACGCTCGTGCGCGACGACCTGCGAAAGGCGGTGCACGAGGCGGCTCCGCCGGGCACCAAGGCACTCGTCGGCGGCACCACGGCGATCTTCGCGGACATCAACTCGGCGAACAACAGGGACCTGTCGGTGATCCTGCCGGTCGCCGCACTCCTGATCGCGATCATCCTGGCGCTGCTGCTGCGCAGCCTCGTCGCGCCGGTCTACCTGGTGATCGCGGTGCTCCTCAACTTCGCCGCCACGCTCGGCGCCACCGTCTACGTGTTCCAGGGACTCCAGGGCAACCCGGGCGTGACGTTCCAGCTGCCGATCATCCTCTATCTGTTCGTGGTGGCGATCGGCACCGACTACAACATCCTGATGATCGCCCGCCTCCGGGAGGAGGCGCGCGAGGGCCACGAACCGCACCAGGCCGCCGCGATCGGGGTGGAACACGCCGGCCCGACAGTCGCCGCCGCAGGGCTGATCCTGGCCGGCACGTTCGGCGTGCTGATGCTCGCGCCGATCTCGTTCCTCCAGCAGATGGGCTTCGCGGTGGCGATCGGGATCGTGCTGTCCGCGTTCGTCATGTCGATGTTCTTCGTACCGGCGCTGACCGGGCTGATCGGCCACAAGGCGTGGTGGCCGGGGCACGGCGACGAACGGCGCAACGGCGGCGGCCGGCACGCGGCACCCGAGCCGGCGGACGCGGCGTCGGCCTGACTGTGACCCGCCCCGGCGCGGCTCAGCCCTCGCCGGGGCGGACCAGCCCGCTCTCGTATGCGATGACGACGAGCTGCGCCCGGTCGCGGGCGTTCAGCTTCTGGAGCAGCCGGCTCACGTAGGTGCGGGCGGTGTCCGGGCTGAGGAACAACGCCTGCCCGATCTCGGTGTTGGACCGTCCGGCACCCACCTGCGCGAGCACGTCCCGTTCCCGGGCGGTCAGTCCGGCCAGCCGCGCCGGGTCGGCCACCGGTGAACGGGCCGCCGCGGCCAGCACCCGCCGGGTGACGGCGGGGGAGAGCAGCGCGTCGCCACCGGCCACGGTCCGGACCGCGTCCCGCAGCGCGTCGGGCGGGGTGTCCTTGAGCAGGAAACCGGCCGCCCCGGCACGGATCGCCTCGAACAGGTACTCGTCGTCGTCGAACGTGGTCAGCATGACCACCTGCACGTCGGCCAGCGTCGGGTCGGTCAGGATCCGCCGGGTCGCCGCCAGGCCGTCCCCGCCGGGCATCCGGACGTCCATCAACACGATGTCGGGCCGCTGCTCCCGTACGACGGAGAGGCCGCTGCCGCCGTCGCCCGCCTCGCCCACCACCTCGATGTCAGGCGCCCGGTCGAGCAGCGCGCGCAGACCGGTGCGGACCAGGTGCTGGTCGTCGACGAGGACGACGCGGATCGGGTTCACGCGGCGACTCCCGTCAGTGGCAGGTGGACCGACACCCGGAAACCGGCGGTGCCGCTCGTGCCGGTGCTGCCGGTTTGGACGGTGCCGGTTTCTACGGTGCCGCCGAGCAGGGCTACCCGCTCGGCCATGCCGCGCAGGCCCTGGCCCGTCCCGTCCCCGGCGGGCGGACCGCCGCGACCGTCGTCCACCACCTCCAACGCGAGCCGGCCGGGCGTGGCGCGGACCGTCACGGTGACCCGGGTGGCCTCGGCATGCCGCAGGACGTTCGTCAGCGCCTCCTGTACGACCCGGTAGACGGTGCTGCCCACCACCGCCGGAAGCGTGTCCACCGGACCCTCGATCCGCAGGTCGACCGCCAGTCCACCCCGGCGTACGCCGTCCACGAGCGCCGGGAACTGGTCGAAGCCGGGGACCGGTTCCCGCGGCCCGGGTTCGCGGCGCAGCGTGCCGAGCGTCGCCCGCAACTCCGCCATCGCGCTGCCGCTCACCGACCGGATCGCTGCGAGCGCGTCCTCCGCCTGCGCCGGATCGCTGTCGGCGAGCGCCTCCCGGGCGACTGCCGACTGCAACGTGATCACCGACATGGTGTGCCCGAGCGTGTCGTGCACCTCCCGGGCGATACGCAGCCGTTCCGCCTCGACCTGACGGGCTGCCTCCCGGTGCCGCTCCTCGTCTGCGGCGACCGCCTGCCGGACCAGGGCCGCCCGCAGCGACCGCCGGTTGCGTACCGCGTCGCCCAGGGCGATGACGGCGAGCAGCAACGCCGCCTCGGAGCCGAGTTCCGTACCGACGACCACCGCGATGTCGTCCCCCTCGGCCAGCCGGGCGACCACCGACACGGCCAGCAGGCTCCCGGCGACCACGGTGGCCGGGACGACCCGCCCGCGCTCGGACACCCGGTAGAGGACGGCGGCGGCAGGGGCGGCCACCCCGACGGGCGGCAGGTCCAGCGCGTAGTACCCGAGGATCACGACCGCCGTCGCGACCAGCGCCGGCAGCGGCCACCGCCTCGCGCACAGCACCAGCCCGCCGAGCACCGCGCCGACCACGACCGCGAGCGCCGCGCCGCCGGGCGACTGCTGGTCGGCCGCCACGGCCACCACGACCAGGCCGAGCGTGGCCGCCGCGAGCAGCACGTCGGCGCGGGTGGGCGAGGTGTCGGGCACGCCTTCGAGCCTAGGTCCGCGCGGACCCTCACCGCTGTCGTCCGCAGGCGTCAGGGACGACCCCGAGGCGTACGCCGAGAAGCGACACCCGGTCGCGCGGCCACGCGGACGACGGTCGAGAACTGCCGACCTAGCGTCGATGGCATCCCCGAAACGTGAGGAGAACCCTCGTGGTACGCACAAGACTGACCTGGCTCGCCCTTATTATCATGGTTTGGGCGTCGATGATGTCGTTCGGCGGGGTCGCCGCCGAGACAGTCATGCTCTACCCGAACATCTTCAACGACGCGCCCGCCTCGCTCGACCGGGCCCGGGAGTTCCTCGTCCACGGCGGCCCGCACGACTACTTCCCGCCGCTCGGCGCGTCGGTGATCCTCAGCAGCGTCGCCGCCACGCTGCTCACCTGGCGCGACCGTCGGCTGCGCTGGTGGGTCGCCGGTGCCACCGCCGTCTTCGTCGTCTGCGAGTTCCTGTTCTCCGCCGTCTTCTTCTGGCCGCGCAACGAGATCATGTTCGTCGACCCGCCCGGGACGCACTCCGCCGAGTACCTGCGTCAGGTCGCCGCCGAGTTCGTCGCCGGCCACTGGGTGCGCCTCGCCGGAGGTGCGGTGACGGCCGTCCTGGCGTTCGTCGCGCTGCTGAAGTTCGTGCGCTCGACCGCGCCGGGCTCGGTGTCGGCTCCCGCACCGACGTCGGCTTCGGCCTCGCCGGAGGTGACGCGATGAGCGCGGGTCGCCGTACCCTCGGGTTCCCCTGGCCGGCGTTGGTCGCGCTGGCCGCGCTGGCCGCCCCGCGCGTGGCGCTGCACGACCTGGGCGTGGTGCCGGAGGGCACGATCGTGGCCGCGCTGCTGGCGGTCGTGCCGCCGCTGTGCTGGGTGGTCGCCGTGCTCTGGCGGCGGCCGCCGCGCCCGTTCCTGACGCTCGTCGTGGTCGGGGCGCTGTACGGGGCGTTCCTGGCGGCCGGGCATCAGGTGTTCTGGGATTCGTCCCTGGGGATGGACGCGCCAGGGCTGGCCGGGCTGGAGCCGGAGGCGCGGGAGGCGTTGTTGCGAGGCGCGACGGTGATGTCGAGCCTGGTCACCGGCACGATGGTCGGGGTGATCGCGGGTGGGGTGGCGGTGCTGTTGTCTCGGGTGCTGCCAGCCCGACGTCGTGAGCAGGCCGACGCCTCTCGTCCGTTCGCCTGACTTGGCAAGCGGACGGAAGCCTCCTAGCTCAGGCGGCTATCGCCCGCGCGGCGGCGTACATGTCGGCGGGAAGCGGCTGCCGCAGTTCCCAGAGGATCCGCATGGGCCGGTCGCCGCTGTGCTCCCGGTACGTCATCGGACCCGCGTACAGGTACGGCGGTGCGCCCAGGTCACGGTCGGCGATTTTGGTCTCGCGGACGAACAGGTGCACCGTCGAGCCCTGCACGACGTGGTTGACGTACCGCTGCCCGGTGGCCGAGCCCGATGACGTGGTGCTCTGCGACTCCCACTGGAACAGCCTGTCCGTGATAGCGCGGTCGGCGTACATGGTGGTGGGCGAGTAGTGCTCCTCGGACTTGACGAGCGTGACGAAGAACAGATCCGCGCGCTCGTCGGGCAGCCACTTCACGCCCTCGCGCAGCGAGCCCGGGTTGGTCATGCCGAAGGCCGCGCACGCCTCGTTGCGGCTGTAGCGGGCGTGTACCCGCAGCGGTACCCGGCCCGGGGTAGGTGGCTCGGTGACCCGATGGATGCGGTCACGCAGCACGTCAACTACCTGCCGCAGTTCGGCGCAGCGCGCCGGTTCCGCCCACAGCCGCTTGAGCCGGGCGTCGCGTTCGGTCAGCGGCACCGACGGCCCCCACAGGCTGAAGTGCAGCATGTCGAGCAGCCGCCCGGCGGTGGGGCGCTGGCCTGCGGCGAGCTGAGCGATCAGGTCCAGCCGATCGACATCGTCGGTGTGGAGCATCCGGCCGATGGCTCGGCTCAGGTCACGGTCGTCCGGGCCGCCTTCGGCCGGGTCGAGACCGGCGAGGCGCCGCAGCCCAGCCCAGCCACCGATGCTCGCCGATCGGTAGACGTCCTCGATTTCCAGGCCGGTCTCGCGCAGGAAGTCGGACAGGCTCACGTCACCGAGCTGCCGCAGCTCGGCCACCAGCGCGTTTTTCGACGTCGGCAGCGCCGACTTGAGGTTGGCGAGCACGATCTCCTTCGCCACCCGGTCCAGTTCGATGTGGCAGCCGCTTGGTAGCGAGGGGAAGTCGTCCCGGACTGCGGCTTCGACCGCCCGCCGGCTGACCCCGGCGAGGGCACGCCAGCGCATGTCGAACCGGAAGTTCGCGTGCTGGCCGCCGATGAAGTCGAGCACCGTCAGGCACGGCTTGTCGTCGTCCAGCCGCAGACCTCGGCCCAGTTGCTGGAGGAAGATCGTGGCGCTTTCGGTGGGGCGCAGCATGAGGATGGTGTCGACCATCGGCAGGTCGACGCCCTCGTTGAACAGGTCGACGGTGAAGAGCACCTTCAGCTCGCGCTTGCGGAAGCGGTCGATCAGCACGTGCTGCTCTGGCCGGTTGACCTGCGATGTCACGGCCGCCGACGGCACACCGTGCCGGGTGAACCAGTCGGCCATGAACTCGGCGTGGCCGATGCTCACGCAGAAGCCGAGCGCGCGCATCCGTCCGACATCAGCGATGCGGCGGACCGCGTGCAGGATGAGCCGTGCCCGAGCGTCGTTGCCGGTGTAGACGCCGTCCAGCTCGCCCTTGTCGTACCCCTGCCCGCGCTTCCACCGCACCCGTGTCAGGTCCACGTCGTCGTGCAGGCCGAAATACTGAAACGGCGCCAGCAACTGCCGTTCGAGGGCCTCCCACAGGTGCAACTCCACCGACGCGCGGCCGTCGAACCACCGGCGCACGTCGCGGCCGTCGCTCCGCTCGGGGGTCGCGGTCAGACCCAGGAGTACGCGCGGCCGAAGCCGCTCCAGCAACGCCGTGTACGTGGCCGCCTCGGCGTGGTGGAACTCGTCGACGATCACCATGTCGTACGCCCCGGGGTCGATCTCCTGCCGGCGCAGCGACTGGATCGAGGCGAAGACGTGCTTCCACCCATGCGGCCGATCGCCACCCACAAGCGTCTCGCCGAAGGTTCCGTCGCCCATGACCTGGCGGAACACCGACCGGCTCTGCCGCAGGATCTGCTCCTGATGCGCGACGAAGAGCAGCGAGTCGGCGTGGCCCGCACGCCGGAGCCGGCGGTAGTCGAGCGCCGCTACCACCGTCTTGCCGGTACCGGTGGCCATCACCACCAGGTTGCGCCAGCGTCCGTGGACCAGACGCTCGGCGTCGAGGTCGTCAAGAACCTCCTGCTGGTACGGGAACGGCCGCACGTCCAGGTTCGCGATCTCGGTCGGGGCGTCGTCGGCGCGTTCCCCGCGCAGTGCGACACGTAGGCGCTCGGCATCGGTTGCCGGGTCGTAGGTCTCAAACGCCGAGTCGTTCCAGTAGTCCGCGAACGTCGCCTCGAACGTGTCGATGACGTGCGGCTGCTCCAGATTCGAGATGCGGACGTTCCACTCCACGCCGTCGACGAGCGCGGCCTTGGAGAGGTTCGACGAACCGACGTACGCGGTGGTGGTGCCGTTGTGCCGCCGGAACAGCCACGCCTTGGCGTGCAGGCGGGTGGTCCGCGTCTCGTAGGACACCTTGATGTCGGCACCCAACTCGGCGAGCCGATCGAGCGCCCGCTGATCGGTGGCGCCCATGTACGTGGTCGTGATGACCCGTACCCGGCCGCCTCGGGCGACCAGATCGGTGATCGCGGGCTCGATGATGCGCAGACCGTGCCACTTGATGAAGGCGCAGAGGAGGTCCACCTCGTCCGCCGACGCCATCTCGTGGCTGACCTCATGGCCGATGCGCGGCTGGTGCCGGCCGTTGACCAGGAGCGCGCCGGTGGAAAGCGGTGTCGAGGGGCGGATCGGGAAGACCGGTGCGGCCGGCGGGGTGGGCGGTGCGGCGATGGCGTGCAGCAGACGCTGGGCGTCCGCCACCTGGTCGTCGGCGGTGACGGCGCGGGGCTCGGCCTGAGCGATGTGCGCGGCGATGCGGTTCGCCAGGTCGACCTGCCGGGCCAGCTTGTTCTCCCCGCCGCCGACGCCGAGGAGCGCCCGGCGCGCGAGGCCCGCGATGTGCCGAGCCAGGACATCATGCGCGTCGGCGGCATCCAGCTTCGCGTCCCGGACGAGGGCGCTATCGACATGCCTGAGCTGCGTCGCCAGCTTCTCCGTGATCAGGTGTTCGTAGATGCCCTTTTCAAGATCCCCCACGGTGGCAAGCTAATCGCGATGAACGCCGGGCGGAAGCCGGTGCGATAGGTGTCAGGAGCTTTGTCCTTTGGCCTGTCGGATCATCGACACCTGAAGGTGAAGGTCGACGCGTTGCCCATCGGGCGGCAGTCGCTTGCCGAGAGGCTCAGACGAGATCGGCGAATGGCTTCCAACGTAGACCGTGGTCGCCTTGGGAAACTGACTGCAATCGCTTGGCAAATTCGGCCGCGACGCTCGCCGAACTCGCGAGAAGCGGAGTGGCGGCAGCGATCATTTTGAGTTCGCGGGCTTCCCGCAGAAGCGGCCAGTTGCGGTCGGACATCACGTCGTACCCGTACGCCTCGGCGAGCGCCCGATGCGCCCCGCTCTTCCCGAAGCGGGCCTCGCCCACAGCGACCGCTGCCAGGTCCACCTGCCAAGGCCCACGACAAGTGGCGTCGAAGTCGCAGAGCAGGGTGCCGCCCGATGCATCCCGGAGCAGGTTGCCGACGTGTGCGTCCCCGTGGATGAGCGACTGCTCGACGCGTTGGTTGAGGTCGGTGACCTGCGGCTCCAAGCGGTCGCACCACGTCATCAAGTAGTCGTGGTCCTCTGCGCTCAAGCCGTCGGCATCCGCCAGGCGTCGACGCGCATCCCCGATCGGATCCCAGGCGGCTAGCGGGAAGGGCGGGGGTTTGAGCGCATGAAACCGCCGCAGCGCCGAGCCGAGGTCATCGACCGTCGGGGTAGGCGCGGCGGGTGGCACGTAAGTCCACACCGAGGCAACCAAGTCACCGACCGCCACGGGCTGCTTCACGCCAGGCGCCAGCCGGATCGTGGGCGCGTCCAGCTCGGCGAACCATCGCGCCAGCTGAACGACCTTCGTCACCCGGTCCCGGAGCCGGTACGTCCGCGCGATGCGGATGACAAGCCCGGATGCCGGCAACGCGAACACGGCGTTGTTGGTCAGCCGCAGGAGCCGAGCGTCGTCGGCCGGTACGTCGAGGCCGCCGGCGATCTCCCGCATGGCGCGGGTCATCGCTTCTTCCGAGAACCGTCCGCTCATGCCGTGGCCGCAGCTCGTGCGGTGAGTGTCCGTTCGAATTCGGCAACGACGGGAAGGTGGCGGTGCCGTCCGAGATCGCGCCGCAGGTTGAGTACTCGATCAACCACTCGACTGGAACTCAGCGCACGCGACTGCTCGACCACGCGCGTGCCGACGGCGACCGCCCGCTCGGGCTCATCGGTGAGGAAGAGCGCGCTGCACAAGCCGACCTCGTTCAGGACCATGCTGCGGACGTTCGCCGGGCCGAAGGCGACGGTCGCCTCTTCGACGCTCCGCACCGCCTGTGCCGCGCGCGTTCCGGCCTGCCGGGCCATGTCGCGGTACACGCGGCCGTACTGGGCTAGCAGTTCGCCACGGTCGTAGAAGGCCATCCAGGTCGGCTCGCGTTCGGGATCCACACGCTCGAACTGATCACTCGCGCGACCGAGGAGGGTCAGCGCGCTTCGGTGGTCGCCGAGTGCGGCTGTCGAAGCGGCCTCCGCGCCCCAGAGCAGCGCCGTCACCGCCGGGGTCGCCCGTGATCCCAGCTCTGAGTGGGCCAGCCTCAGCGCGGCCAGAGCATCCTGGTTGTGCCGAAGGTGCTGTAGCTGCTTGGCCTGCGAGTAGCGGATCAGGGCCGCCAGCGGGGCATCGTCAGCGGACATTGCGGCCCGCTCGCCGGCGGCGAAATGCCGCTGAGCGTCCGTGTGCCGGCCGGCGTCCAGCGCGGTCCAGCCGGCCAGTTGACGTGCCGCCGCGACCGCCGCGACCAAGCGGGGTGTCAGCCCGGGCGCGTGTGACCAGTCAAGCATTCTGTACACCGACTCCGCGAACCGCGCGACCTCCCGATAGAGCAGGCCGCCACCGCATTCGTAGTCGACCGACCGGTAGAGCTCCAGGACCGCGTTCAGCCGAGAGACGTCCGCACTGCCGATACGCCGGGGCCGGGGCTGCTCACCGACCCCGACCAGCCCGGCTCCTGCCGACACCGCGGCGATGCCGGCCAGAAGGGTTCGCCGGCCCAGGTCTGGTGTTGTGCGGACCTTGTCGGCCACAGCGCCGACTGCGAACCAGAGAGATCCCGGCGGGATGCGGAGCACTGTCGCCCAGTGCGCCAGCCGGTCGAGATGCACCAGGGCGGGGCCGTTCTCGATCCGGCTCAACTGCGCCTGCGTGATCCCTAGCCACCCCGCGACGACGCTCTGCGGCAACGGGTTCCGACCGTGGTACGGGTGGTGGCGGTACGCCCGGATCACCTGCCCGAGATGCCGCCGGGCCAACGCCGTCCGTACCGGTTCATGGTCCCAGAACGAGTCGGGTACGGCGGGCGGCGTGCTGAGGCGGTCGCGTTCGGCGGCCTGGCAGGGCGCGCAGCGTCCCGTGTCGTTGTCGCGCGCCAGGCGGCCGCCGCAGCGGGGGCAGTTCGCAGGTGTCACCGGCAACCTCGCCGTTCGCGGAGAACCTGTGTCCGAAGTCGAGCCTAGCCATTCAACCCGTTCCGGAGCGGGCCGGTATACGCGCTGTGCATATCGCGGGATGTTCCGGGGTGGTTACCGAGCGTATGCGGCGCATGCATGGCGGCCACGATCATCAGGGCATACGCCTCCTGCGGAGAAGGACTGAGGGTCGGCGCATGGCCCGGGGCGGGTGCCGGGCTCCGGCGGCACCGCGTCCCCCGATCGCGGCTTCCGCCGACCCCGCCCGCCCCGGCGCCACTCCACGAGATCCGATCCGGAGGCGTTTGCCGATGTCCGCCGTACTCGCCGACTTCCCCGTCCTCACCCCGGTCACCGACGAGGACCTGCTCGTCGCCGCGCTGGCCGTGCGCGTACACGTACCCGAGCGCTGGCCGCAGGGCCCGCTGTGCCGCAGCGAGCGCGTCCCGTACCCCTGCCGGCTGGCCCGGTGGGGGAGGGCGACGCTCGCCGCGGCCGGGCTGCCCGACGAGGCCGTGGCGGCCGGGACGGTGGCGTGGTGATCTACGTGACCGGGGATCGGGTGCAGGCGTACCAGGTACGCAGCGCTGTCTTCGACACCCGCTGGCGTCGCCTGGACCCGGCGCAGGTGCACGACTACCTGTGCCGGGTCGCCGACGAGATGGACCGCCTGCACCGGGAGCTGACCACGGCGCGCACCGAGTCGGAGCGGGTCCGCCAGGCGCTGCGGCAGTGGCAGTCCCGCCACAACGGCTGCCGGCGACGCGGCCACGATGACTGAGCCGCGCTGGATCGTCCACCTGCTGACCACGCTGACCAGCCGGGACGCCGCCGTCGAGCTGGCCGCCGCGCTCGCCCGGTCGCTCGGGCACCTGGATGCTGTCGACTTCGGTGAGACGACGCTCAGCGAGGAGGACGCGCAGCACCTGCGGTACCGGGTCTGGTGTGACGTGCGGCTGCCCGGCGGTGGGCGCTGCGGACACCGGGATGGTCACGACGGGTCCTGCGGGGCGACGGAGCTGCGCTGACAGCGGCGTGTCGATCGATGAACGCCCTGGTGACGGGCCGGTCCACTGGGAGCGGTCCCAAACGGGGCGACCATCCACCCCGTACGGTCGCTACACTCCCCGAAAACACCCGGAACCGTCCACAGAGTCTGGAGACGCCTGTGACCCGCGACAAGGCCGCGCCGCCCGGAATCGACGTCACCATCCCCAGCGTGGCCCGGGTCTACGACTACTTCCTGGGCGGCAAGGACAACTTCGAGGTCGACCGGAAGGTCGCCGAGCACGCCCTGCGGATCACGCCGGACGGGCCGGCCGCCGGTCAGGCGAACCGGGCGTTCCTCCGCCGGGTGATCCGCTACCTGGTGACCGAGGCGGGCATCGACCAGTTCCTCGACATCGGCTCGGGGCTGCCCACCCAGGGCAACGTGCACGAGGTCGCGATCGAGCACAACCCGGCCGCCCGCGTCGTGTACGTGGACAACGACCCGATCGTCCTGGCGCACGGGCGGGCGCTGCTCGCCGCGGAGGGCACCGCGACGGTGATCCAGGCCGACATCCGGGAACCGCAGGAGATCCTCAACGACCCGGACGTCCGCCGGTTCCTCGACTTCGACCGCCCGATCGGGCTGCTGCTGTTCGCGATCCTGCACCACATCGGCGACGACGAGGACCCGCGATCGGTGGCGGCGGCGCTGGTCGACGCGCTGCCGTCGGGCAGTTACGTCGCGATCTCGCACTTCCGTGACCCGGGCGAGCGGGATCCGGAAGGCTCCCGCAAGGCCCGCGAGGTCGAGCGGGTGTTCAACGAGTCGCTCGGCACCGGCCGCTGGCGTACCGACGAGGAGATCCTCGCCTTCGCCGACGGGCTGACGGTGCTGGAGCCGGGCCTGGTGCCGCTTGCGGAGTGGCGTCCGGACCCGGACGCGCCGGCCCAGCAGCAGACCGACACCTACCACACCTTCGTCGGACTGCTCGCCCGCAAGCCGTAGGCGGTGCGAAGGGCCCGCGAGCGGGTGCGGGCACGTCAACCGGGCTCCTCGTCGCTCTCCTCGAACCGTGCCAACGCGGCGGACAGGTCCCGCAGGAACGCGTCGACCCGGGCGCGGTAGTAGCCGTGGGCGACGAGCGGCAACTCGAGCAGGGCCCACTCCACCTGTACCTTCGTTGCGAGGCGCAGCAGGTGATCCTCCGACCGCAGCGCCTCCCGGCCCTTCTGCACGAGGGCGTCGACGGCATCCCTGTCGTATCCGCGCGCTTCGATCGGGAAGTCGGCTGAGTCGAAACGCTGCCGGACGATCTGTCGGTGGTCGGTGAAACGGCTGCCGCCGTACCGGGCGAGAGCGTCGGCTACCTGGTCCGTCTTCTCCCGAACGTCGTGCACTTCGAGCAGGACCAGGCAGGGCCGGTCGTCCAACGGGCTGCGGTGTGTCAGTGGAACGTCGAGGGCCGACGTGGCGGCGGGTACGAGCAGCAGCAGCGGCGATGGCATCCTCTTGTCGGACAGCACCGGAGGTTGCTGGTCCAGGACCAGGTGGTCGATCTCCGCCCAGGGCAGCAGCCGGTTCAGTCCGGCCGTCCGGACGGTCAGGCCGTCGACGTTGATGTGGAACCGGAACGGCCGGACCGCCTCGACGATGCCCGCAGCGCCGACGAGCATGACGAGCCCGCCGAAGATCAGCCCGCCGACCAGTCGAAGGGTGCTGCCGGTCAGCCCGGACAACACCATGCAGAAACCGAACGGCAGCATGACGACGCCGATTACCAAACCGGCGCGACGGTGGTGGAGATCCATCTTCTCACCCGCGATTCCCCGTCTTTCCTGACTGAGAGGGTGACAACCGGGCGCAAATTGATCGATGAAGCAGGCGGCGATCTTCCTGGCGGCGGTGGGCGGCCCTACCCGCGGGCGTGTTAAGAAGGGGCCCCGCCTCTACCGGAGACGTAAAAGGGGGCCCTTCCTTGCACGAAGCCGAGCAGGTGATCCAGCGTGTGCTGCGGGATCTGCGCGACGGCACGCACCGCGGCGTCGTCGTGGACTCGCCTCCCGGCGCCGGGAAGTCCACCCTCGTCGTCCGCGCCGCGATCGAGACCGCAGCCACCGGCGACCCGCTGATGATCGTGGCGCAGACGAACGAGCAGGTGGACGATCTCATCGACCGGCTCGGCCGCAAGGCGCCGGAGCTGCGCGTCGGGCGGCTCTCCGCGACCGACTACCGGCCCACCGAGCGGGTCACCGCCCACCCGGCGGTCCGGGTCGCGGCGAAGGTCGCCGACCTGGGAGGGCCGGCGGTCACCATCGGTACGGCGGCCAAGTGGGCCACCGTCACCGAGGGGAGCTGGCCGTGGGCGATCGTGGACGAGGCGTACCAGATGCGCGCGGATGCGCTGCTGCGCGTGGCGGGGCGGTTCGAGCGGGCGCTGTTCGTCGGCGACCCCGGTCAGCTCGATCCGTTCAGCACCGTGGAGACGTTCCGCTGGACCGGCCTGACCTGGGATCCGATGCAGTCGGCGGTGGCCACGCTGCTGCGGCACAACCCGGAGCTGCCGGTGCACCGGTTGCCGGTGTCGTGGCGGCTGCCCGACTCGGCCGCACCTGTGGTGTCCGCCGCGTTCTACCCGTTTACCGGGTTCCGCGCCGGGACCGGCCCGGCCGACCGGGCGCTGACGTTCACCGGGCCCGGTGCGGGTGACGCCTACGACGCCTCGGTCGAGCTGGCCGCCGCTACCGGCTGGGCGTTGCACGAGCTGCCGGCCCGGCACACGGTGCGTACCGACGGGGAGGCCGCCGCGGCCTGCGCGGAGCTGGCGCTGCGGGTGCTGGCGCGCGGCGCGGTCGCGGTGAGCGAGGCCGCGCCGGGCGGCGCGCCGGTCACCGCGGACCGGATCGCCGTCGGGGCCGCCCACCGCGACCAGGTCGCGGCCATCCGGTCCCGGCTGGGCGCGGCCGGGGCGGGCATCACCGTGGACACCGCCAACCGGCTCCAGGGCCGGGAGTACGACGTGACGATCGTGCTGCACCCGCTCTCCGGCCGGCGCGACGCCACCGCGTTCCACCTGGAGTCGGGGCGGCTGTGCGTGCTGGCGTCACGGCACCGGCACGCCTGCGTGGTGGTGGCGCGGGCCGGGATCGGTGAGCTGCTCGACGCGTATCCGTCGACCGAGCGGGTGCACCTGGACGTGCCGGTGAAGTTCCCGGACGGGTGGGAGGCCAACCAGACGGTGCTGACCCACCTCGATGCCCACCGGGCGTGACGAGGGGCCGTCGCGGCAGGATCGGCGGACCGTTCGGATCTTCCGGCGTTCGCGGCCGGTGGGCACGATGGCCGGATGCATCCTCACGATCCCTATCAGCAGGATCCGTACCAGCACCAGGCGTACCAACAGCAGGCGTACCCGCAACAGCCGTACTATCCGCCGCCGGCGTACGTGGAGCAGCCGAGCGAGGGGATGGGCCGGTGGGCGATCGTCCTGTGGGTGGCGGTGCCGGCGCTGCTGGTGATCCTGTGCTGTGCCGGGTGCGTCGTCTCCGGGTTCGCGGGCGGGTTCATGGAGGGCTTCAACGAGGGCTACTCGTCGTCGTAGGTGCGGGCCGGTGGTACACCGCCGCCCTCGGCGCGCGGCGCTGGCCGCGGTGCGTTAGACAGAGATCATGACCGCGAGCGTGTTGCAGTGGCTGGGCGGCTGTGTGGTGGCGGTGGCCGCCGGTTTCCTCGCCGTGTCGCTGCCCCGGCGCCGCGTCCGGGCCGAGGACCGGCGGGTCGCCTGGTCGTCGGCGCGGGCGGCGATCCACGACGCCACAGTCAGCCGGGACGCGTCCCCGGCCGCGGTGCCGGAGGCCGAGCGGCTGCTGGCCCGCGCCGAGATGCTCGCCGCCGCCCGCGGCGGCGCCGACGCGGCCCGCGCGGCGGCCGAGCACGCCCGCCGCGCCGACGAGCTGTGGCGGGCCGGGCGATGACGAGGGTACGGCGGGAGCTGCTGCGCTGGTCGCTGCTGGCCGCCGCGGCGGCGGTGCTCGTGGTGTTCCTGGTGGCGCAGCGGCAGAGCGTGGAGGTCAGCTACGGGCGTTCCCCGTCGGCCGCCGCGCTGCCGGAGGGCTCGGCCGGGGAGCTGAGCGACGCGAGCGTGCCGTCGGTCGAGGAGATGACGGCGCTGGTCGCCGCCGAGCCGGTGGTGCGGCTGCCGGGGGCGGTCGCGCGCTGGGACGAGCAGCGGGTCCGGGCCGCCATCGGTGACCGGGGCACGCGCATCCTGGTCGCCCCGCCCGGTCTGGACGAGGCCGAACGCCGGCGGGTCAAGGACGTGGAGAACGCGGAGATCCGGATCGTCGGCACCGAGGTCAGCGGCGGGCTCTACGTCGCCTCGCCGGACGACCTGCCGGGCTGGCGGGCCCGGTTCGCCACCGGCGACGTGACCGGCTCGGTGCTCGCGCTGCTGGCCGCGCTGCACGACCAGCCGACCCCGCCGGACGGCGACGACCTGCGCTGGCGGGAGCCGACCGGTCCGGAACTGGCCCCGATGGTCACCGCGTTGCGGGCCACCGGCCGGTACGTGGGCCCCGGAGCCACGCTGACCCGCCTGCCGGAGAAGGCGGCTGGTACCGCGTTCCCGGACGGCGCCTGGTTCGTGGTGCTGCCCGCGCAGCCGTACGGGGAGCCGCTGCCCGCGTACGGGCCGGCGCTGCACCGGCTCGCCCCGGACCAGCCGCTCGTGGTGATGTACGGCGACTGGATCGAGTACCACGGTCCGGGCGCTGCGGAATTCGCCGAGGTGGCCACCGCGAGCTTCTACGCCCAGTTCGGCGGGCGGATCGGCCGTTACGCCTATCCCCAGCAGAACGTGCTCGGCACGTATCTGGCCCAGGTCACCGACGTGCGGTACGCGGGGCTGTTCGACCGCCCGCTGCCGTACCGGCCGTTCGACCCGCTGCGGGTGGCGTTGCCGGCGCTGCCCTGGCTCTTCGCCGCGTGCGTGGCGGGTTTCGTGGTGCTGTCCATCCGTACCGTGCGGGGGTCCGGACGCCGCCCGGCCGACGTCGGCCCCGGTGGCACGCCGGCCCGGCTGGCCGGGCTCTCCGCGCTGGCTGTGGAGTTGTCGCTGCTGACCGACGCGCGCAGCGACCCGGCGCTGGTCCGGGGCGTGGGCCGGTTGCGGGCGGCCCGGGACGCCTTCGACGAGGGGTTGCCCGACCGGCACGTACGCGAACTGCTCGCCGACGCGGCGGCCGAGCTGGACGACGTGGCCCGGGACGTGCGGATGCCCGGCTACCGGCCGGACGTCTACCTGCGGGCGAGGCTGTCGTGAGCCGCGTCGCGAACCGGCCCCGACAGGCGGCGGAGCGTCGTGGCGGGACAGCGACCGGCCCGCGCCGGCTGCTGGGCCGCCTGGTCGGTACCGCGTTCGGCCGGGCGGTGCTCGCCTGCCTGGCGCTGGCCGGCTGGGCACTGTGGACCGGCGGCATCCTGGACGGGCCGATCGCGAGGCAGGTACGCGGCTCCTCGGTCTACGTGGCGCCCGGCGTGGACCTGGACCGGGCCGCCGCCGAACGGGTCATCGGCAACCGGCGGCTGGTGGTGCTGATCATGGAGCCCGGTGCCGACCTGCGGGAGGCGTGCGACGACACCGAGCGCGCCGCCCAGGGCACACTGGTGCTGGCGATGAGCCGCGACGGTGAGGACTGGGACACCTACGGCTGCTCCCGCCTCGGTGGTGACCTGGGCCGGGCCGTGGTCACCGAGACCACCATCGGCCGGGGCGCTGACGCGTTCGTGGACCGGCCGGTCGAGGCGCTGAAGGTGATCGTGCTCAACTACGACCGGCTGGTCCGGGCCGGTCTGGTGCCGGACGGTGCCCGTACCATCAGCCCGTCGCTGCCCCGGTACCTGCTGGCCGGCGGCGCGGTGACCGGGGTGGTCGCCGGTGCGGCGGTGCTCTGGCTGGGCGGCCGGCGGGCCGGGCGGCTGGCCGACGCCCGCCGGGCCGGGCGGGACGCACGCGCCGACGAGCGGGCCGCGCTCGGCGCTGCCACGGCTGTCCTCGCCCAGCAGATCATCGACCTGGACGGGCATGCCGGGCCGGCTGCCCCGGCGCATCGGCGGCTGGCCGCCGACTACGTGGGCCTGCTCGACGAGGTGTCCGAGGTGGACGACGACGCCGGGGCCGTGCGCCGGCTCCGGGAGCGGGTCGAGGAGCTGAGCCGCCGCGCGGCGGATCTCGCCGACGACGCCGCGTCCGGCCGGCGTGGGACGCGCGGACGGGGCCGGCGGTGATCCGCCGACCCCGTCGTCAGTGCGTCGTCAGCGCTGGGCGCCCACCGTCGAGGCGGCCGGCCAGCTGCCGGTGAAGACCTGGGCGGGCGTCGCGCTGCGGACGGCGAAGCCGAACAGCGAGTCGACCCGGGATGCCTCGGCGGAGCTGGGGTACGGGTTGGTGCAGCTCGTGCCGGCGCTGCCGCCGGACATCAGGATGGCGCAGTTGCCGTTGTAGTTGTCCGGCAGGCCGAGGATGTGGCCGATCTCGTGCGTCATGATGCGCAGTGCCGAGTACTGCTGGGCCTGGTTGTAGTCGATCACCACGCGGCCGTTGCCGAGGCTGGTGCGCTGGGCGTACGAGCCGCCGCCGTAGGTGTAGGTGATCCGCAGGTTGGACCCGCACTGGGCCATGTTGATGTTGTTGGTGTAGTTGTTCCAGATCGCCGCCGCCTGCACCGCCGTGTTGGCGAACGGGCCGGCCTGGCTGATGTTGTAGCAGACGTTGCGGACGGCGGCGGAGGCCGGAGCCGGGTTGACGGCTACCGCGCCTACTGCTGCCAGCGTCGCGGCCGCGAGGGTGGCGAGGATCCGGGACAGCTTGGGCTTACGCATGGTTCACACTCCTTGGGATGGGGGGTGAGCGGAACGCCGCAAGCCTATAGATAGGCATTCATCGATATCAAGGGTTGCGGTGAACTGACCGGGCTCGATCATCCGTACCCCTGGTCGTGCGGACCACGGAGCTGGTGACCTGTCCCCGCGAGCCCTGCGAACGGCTCGGCCCGGTCGCTGTGCGCGCCGCGGTGCACCGCTGGCTGCGGCTGATCGCTGCGGACGCGGAGCTGGCGCCGTACCTGATCGGGGTGGACCGCCGCCGGCTCGCCGCGCTGCTCACCGCCCGGCTGGGCGCGGCGCTGGGCGGGACGCGACGGAGTCCGGACGGCGTGCCCGCGGACGCCGGCGCACTGGTCCTCGGTGGACCACGACGCCCGCCGCTCACCGGCGAGCAGCGCTGGCGCGTCCTGGACTACCTGGCCGCGGCACTCTGGACGCTCGACCTGCCGGCGGCGACCGTCGTCGACGCGCAGCGGGCCGTGGCCGGGCTGCTCCGGGCCTGACCGCCCGTCCGGCCGGGGTGGCGTGAACCGGGCACAGGAACGGTCGTTCACGCCGCCGGGTATCCCCGGCTTTCCTGTCGGCCTCCCGTCACGCAGGGTGTATTTCTGATCGCTTCCGGTCGATAGCGTCGGAGCACTGCCGTCGACGAAGGGCCGACGATGAACGACAACGGACACCTGCTCGACCGTCGGCGACTGCTCGCCGGCGCGGCGGCGGCCTCTGCGGTCACAGTGACCGGCCTGGCCGTCGCCACCACCACCGGCGCCGCGGCGGCCGCACCGGGCCGCCCCGCGACGCCACTCGTCTCCCGGGACCGCATCGCCACCGCCGCGCTGCGGGCGCCCGACGGATCCGCACTCCCGGTCGCCGTCCAGGCCGACTTCCACGCCCGGCTCGCCGCCTGGCTGGCGTTCTGGTCGGCGAACTCGCCGGCGGCCTGGAGCGTGCCGGTGCAGGTGGTCGCCCGGATCGAGGCGGCCGGCGACGCGCTGGTGCTGCACGGGATCCGGCACCGCCGCGACGACGAGCTGCGCGCCGGCTTCGCCGCCGGCCGGCGGGACGCCACCCACCTGGCCACGCTGGCCAGCCTGCACCACCACTTCCCGAGCGTGCGGGTCCGCCCGGACGGCACGATCCGGGTCGCCGACGGACCCGCCGGGTTCACCGGCGCGCCGGAACAGGTCGCCTTCGCGGTCGCGTCCTGCCGCGAACTGTGGGGCGACACCACGGCGACCGCCGACCGCTGGGCGGAGCACGCCGCCCGGGTGCTCGCCCGCGCCGGGCATCGCACCGACGCCGCCTCGCACGCCGGCTGGGCGGCCTTCACCCGCACCAGCCTGCGTCGCGGGCTGGGCACCGAATCGTACGAGTGACCGGAGGAAGCACATGGCCCGCAACGAGTTCCGCTTCGTGGTCGACGGCGTCGACCTGAGCCCCGAACAGCAGACAGTGATCGCCGCGGAGATCCAGAAGGCCGGCCTGGCCGCGCTGCGTACCGCCGACGCCAGGCTGACCAACCCGCTGACCGTCGGCCACGGCAACATCAAGCTGCGTCCCGAGTGGTACGGCCTCTGGGTCATCGACGGGCCGTTCGCCCAGGACCTCGGGCAGAAGATCAACGACATCGGGTTCTGGATCCAGCGGTGACCGACGCCGCCCGGCCGGCCGGCACGCCGGAGCGGATGTGCCCGAGCACCCCGGCGTCGAACGCCACCGTGTTCCTCGGCATGATCACTCCGGCGGGCCGGGTGGCCTACGTGACTCCGGCCGTACCGGCCGAGGTGGCGCTCGCCGGGCTCGGTGACTCCGACGAGCCGATCGAGTCGCGGGCCCGACTCGCCGGCCCGTGCGTCACCTCGTCCTGTGGCTTCTGGACCGGCTCGCACTGCGGGCTGGGCGCCCGGATGGCCGCCTCGTACGCCGAGACCGCCCCGCCCGCGGAGGAGACGCTGCCGAAGTGCGCGATCCGGCGTACCTGCCGGTGGTTCGCCGAACAGGGACCGGCCGCCTGCCCGGCGTGCGCGCACGTGGTGACCGACGCGCGGCTCTGAGGGACCCTCCTTGTCGGACCCTTCGGCTAGCGTCGTGAGGTCATGGAGCCGCGGTTCGGCCAACACCTCATCGGGCGGGAGCATCCCGCTGCGCTGCTGCGCGCCGAGGTGGCCCGGCTGGTCGACAGTCACGGCGGTCTCGTCCTGGTCACCGGCGAGCCGGGCATCGGCAAGACCACGCTGGTGTCGGCCGCCGCCGACGAGGCCCGCCGCGGCGGGGCGCTGGTGCTCGGCGCCGCCTGCTGGGACTCCGACACCGCTCCCGACTACTGGCCCTGGGTGCAGGTGCTGCGCCGGCTGGCCCGGTCCGCCGACGACCCGCGCGGGGTGCGGGAGGCAGCCGCCGTCGGCCTGGCGGCACTGCTCGGCGAGCGCGCCGCCGGCGACGCGGCCGAGCCCGGCGGTGCGGCCGAGCCCGGTGACGCCGACGCACCGGGTGACGTCGGCCGGGCCGAGTTCGACAGGCACGACGCGGTGACCGCAGCGCTGGTCGCCGTGGCCCAGCACCGGCCGGTCGCGGTGGTCCTCGACGACCTGCACTGGGCCGACCCGGCGTCGCTGCGGCTGCTCCAGTTCGTCGCCCAGCACGCCTGGTTCGAGCGGTTGCTGCTGATTGGCACCTACCGGGACGCCGAAGTCGAATCCGGCGACCACCCGCTGCGGCAGTGGCTGCTGCCGCTCACCGCCAAGGCCACCACCGTCACGCTCGCCGGGCTGGGCCGCGCCGAGGTGGCCGCCCTGATGGCCCGCACCGCCGGCCGGGAGCCCGACGCGAGCCTCGTCGACGAGGTGCACCGGCGCACCGGCGGGAACCCCTTCTTCGTGGAGCAGACCGCCCGGCTCTGGCACACCCACGGCCTGACCGACACCGTCGCCCCCGGCGTACGGGAGGTGGTGCGCCGCCGGCTCGACCAGTTGCCCGCCGGAGTGGTCGAGGCGCTCACGGTGGCCGCCGTGCTCGGCCGCGAGTTCGACGGGCGGACGCTCGCGGCCTGCGTACCCGCTCCGGTCGCGCAGGTCGACCGGCTGCTCGGCCGCGCCGCCGCGGCCCGGCTGGTGCTGCCCCGCGACGGCGGCCGGTTCGTCTTCGTGCACGACCTGGTCCGCGAAACGCTCTACGACGGGCTCGCCGACGACGAACGGCGGGCCCGGCACGCGGCGGTGGTCCGGGCCGTCTACCGATCGGACGCGCTCGCGTGCGCGCTCAGCCCGGCCCACCTGGCCCGGCACGCCTGGCTGGCCGGCGCCGAGCTGGACCCGGAACGCGCCGGTGACCTGCTGGTGGCCGCCGCCCGCGACGCCGGGGGCCGGATCGCCGTGGACGAGTCGGTACGGCATTACCGGCGCGCGCTCGAGCTGACCGGCGAGCCCGGCCGGCGGGTCCGGGTGCTGCTGGAACTGGCCGGGCTGTTGCACCACGCCGGCCCGCCGGCCGAGGTGGAGCGGCTGCTGGCCGAGGCCGCCGCGCTGGCGAGGGAGCTCCCCGATCCCGGCGTGCTGACCCGGGTGGCGCTCATCGCCCACCGGCAGCACTCCGCCACCCGCCGCCGGCTCGACGCCGCCGAGCTGGTCCGGGAGGCGTACCGGCGGTTGATCGCGGAGCCGGACCCGGAACGGCCGGTACGCGCGCTGGTCACCGACCTGATCACCGCCACCGAGACGCTCGCCCGGCACGGCCGCGACGACGAGGCGCTCACCTTCAGCCTGTGGGCCCGCCACGACACGACCTGGGGTCTCGGCACCGCGCAGGAGCGAGCAGTGGTCACCGCCGAGATCCGGGAGGTGGCCCGCCGCAGCGGCGACCGGGAGACCGAGCTGTGGGCCACGGCGCTGCGCTGGGTCGCGCTGCTGGAGCTGGGCGATCCGGGTTACCGGCAGGAGCTGACCGCGTTCGTGACCGGCGCGCGACGCGACGACGTGGCCCGGCAGCGGGTGGCGGCGATCGCGGACACCGCCATCATCGCCGCCTTCCAGGGCGACCTCGCCGCCGCCGAGGCGGGCTTCGCCGAGGCGGAGAGCTACCGCGAGCCGGGGCACTCCGACCACGCGTTCATGACGCACCACATGCGCTGGTCGATTCTGCTGCTGTACGGCCGCCTCGCCGAGGCCGAGGCGGTGCTCGACCGGGTGGGCACCGGGCACCCGCAGGCCGAGCTGCTCCGGGCGATCACCGCGGCCGAGCGCGGCGACGCGGCCACGGTGCTGCGGCTCACCGCCGCGATCGAGGCCGCGGGAACCGCGTACCCCCGGTCGGTGTCGCCGTTGTGGCTGCGCCTGCGGGCGCAGGCGGCGGCAGTGGACGGCGACCCGGCGCGGTGCGCGGCGGTGCGGGCCGACCTGACCCCGCACCGCGGGCAGTGGGCGGCGGCGTTGTTCGGCTGCGACATCGGCGGCCCGGTCGATCTGTGGCTGGCCGGTGTGGACGCGGCCGAGGGCCGGTGGGACGCGGCGGTCGACTGCTACGCGGCGGCCCGGGACGCCGCCGACCGGCTGGGCGCCCGGCCCTGGTCGGTGCTGGCCCGGGCCGGTCTGGTGGGCGCGCTCGCCGGGCGCGACGGGCCGGGCGACGCGGCCGAGGCGCGGCGACTGCGGGCCGAGACGGTGGCCGAGGCGCGGGCGCTGGGGATGATCCAGGTGGTGGACCGGCTGGGCGCGGCGGATCCCGCCCCGGCGGCGGCGTCCGCAGTGGTCGCGCCGGTGGCGGCCCGGCTCGGCGCGGGCGTTCCGGCCCTGGCCGTCGCGCCGTCGCTGCCCAGCCGGCGGGGCGCGTCGGGCCTGTCCCGGGCGGGTGTGGTGCACGGGCGGACGCCCGACCCCGGCGCGGACGTCATCCGGCCCGAGTTCCGTCCGGACGGGCCGGTGTGGCGCCTCGCGTACGACGGCGTCGTGGTGCACCTGCCCGACGCCAAAGGGCTGCACGACCTGCGCCTGCTGCTGAGCCGTCCCGGCGCGGACGTGCCCGCCGTCGAACTGCTCGATCCGGCGGCCGGTCCGGAACTCGTCGCCGCGCGCCGCCTCGGAGCCGATCCGGTGCTCGACGACGAGGCGAAGGCCCGCTACCGCCGGCACCTGCGGCGGCTCGACGACGAGATCGACCGGGCGGCGGCCAAGGACGACGGGCGGCGGCTGGCCGAACTGGACGCCGAGCGCGCGGCGCTGCTCGACCAGTTGCGTGCCGCCGCCGGGCTGGCCGGGCGCGACCGGCGACTCGGTGACCAGGCGGAACGGGCGCGCAAGGCGGTGACCGGGCGGATCCGGGACACCCTGCGCCGCATCGACGAGCGGCATCCGGCGCTCGCCGCGCACCTGCGCGAGTCGGTCACCACCGGCGGCGCCTGCCGCTACCGGCCGGCCGAGCCGGTGCCCTGGCGGCTCTGACCACCGACGGTGGCGGGGCCGCGTGGACCCCGCCACAGTCGTCGCGTCAGCGGCGGGTGTAGCGGTACATCGTCAGCGTGCCGAACACGACCACGAAGAATGCGCTCCAGAGCAGCATCCACATGGTGCTCGGGCCGTCCATCGAGCCGGCCATCGCCGCGCGGACCGAGGTGACGAGCTGGGTGATCGGGTTGATCTTGACGAACGCCTGTAGCCAACCGGGCATGGTCGACGGGTCGACGAACACGTTGCTCAGGAACGTCAGCGGGAACAGCACCATCATGCTGGTCCCCATCACCGACTTCTCGCTGCGCAGCACCAGGCCGAAGAACGTCCACACCCAGGAGAACGCGAACGAGAAGACCACCAGCAGCCCGATCCCGGCGAGCACCCCGAGCAGCCCGCCGTCGGGACGGAAGCCGAGCACCACGCCCACGGTGAGGATGACCACGGCGGCCAGGACGTAGCGCAGCACGTCGCCGAAGATCATCCCGACCAGCGCCGCCGGCCGCCAGACCGGCAGCGTACGGATCCGGTCGAAGACGCCCTTCTCGATGTCGCTGTTCAGCCCCACCCCGGTGTACATGGTGATCATCACGACGCTCGTGACCATGATGCCGGGCAGGAAGAACTGCAGGTACGCACGCGGGCTGTCGGCGAGCGCGCCACCGAACAGGTACGTGAACATCAGCACCATGATGATCGGGAACGCGGTCACGTCGAACAGCTGCTCCGGCACGTGCTTGATCTTCAGCAGCGCCCGCCAGCCGAACGTCAGCGACGCCGACAACGCGCTGGGCCGGGCCGGCCGCTCGGCCGGGGCGAGCACGGTGGCCAGCGCCTCGGCGGACGGCATGTAGACGGACGGCGACCGCCCGGTGCTGATTGCGGTGTCGCTCATCGCGCCGCCTCCAGTTCGTCGTCCCGCTCGTCCGCCGGGACGGCCGGGTGGTCGGTCAGGGCCAGGAAGACCTCGTCCAGGCTGGGCTGGCCGAGGGAGAAGTCGTCCACCACGATGCCGGCGGCGGCCAGCTCACCGAGCGCCCGCGCCGCCTGCGTACCGGCCTCCAGGTCGGTGCCGTGCTCGCCGACGCGGGCGGTCAGCGCCGCCGGGTCCGCGGCGAGCTGCACCGGTACGCCGAGCGACGCCCGCAGCACCTGCTCGGCCTGCGGCCGCTGCTCCGGATCGCGCAGCCGGATGTGGACACTGCCCGCGCCGATCGACGACTTCAACTCGCCCGGGGTGCCCTCCGCGATCACCCGGCCGTGGTCGACCACAGCGATCCGGCCGGCGAGCTGGTCCGCCTCGTCGAGGTACTGCGTGGTCAGCAGCACCGTCGTGCCGTACGCCACCACCGCCCGCACGATCGCCCACACCTGGTTGCGGCTGCGCGGGTCCAGCCCGGTGGTCGGCTCGTCGAGGAACAGCAGGTCCGGCGTGTTGAGGATGCTCGCGGCGATGTCGATGCGCCGCCGCATCCCACCGGAGTACTTCTTCACCTGCCGTCCCGCCGCATCGGTCAGCCCGAACGCGGCGAGCAACTGCTCGGCCCGGTCCCGGGCGCCGGACCGGCCCAGCCCGAGCAGCCGGCCCAGCAGGACCAGGTTCTCCGCGCCGGTCAGGTCCTCGTCCAGCGAGGCGTACTGGCCGGTCAGGCTCACCCGGGCGCGCACCGCGTCGGCCTCGCGCACCACGTCGTGCCCGAAGACCCGGGCCGTGCCGCCGTCCGGGCGCAACAGCGTCGCCAGCACCCGTACGGCTGTGGTCTTCCCGGCGCCGTTCGGGCCCAGTACGCCGTAGACGGTGCCGGCGGGAACCCGCAGGTCCAGCCCGTCGAGTGCCCGGGTCGAACCGAAGGACCGGACCAGGCCCTCGGCCTCGACGGCCAGGCCGGTGTTCCGGTTGCTCATGAATCGCTACCTCTCTCGTCAATGTCTCCACAGGCGTACGGGCGTGCCGCCAGACCGATCGCCTGTTTCAACGAGGCCGGGATGCTGTGGTGTTGTGCCGGCCTCACCCCGAAGGCGCCAGACGGCCCGCCAGATCCGATCTGGCGGTGGCGATCCCCGGCCGACGACGGCCGGTACGGGAGGAAGGCGGGGTTATGACCGTTCCCGCAGCAGTCCGCCGGATGACCGGTCGCGGACAGTGCCCGATCGATCGTCTGCCATATGCTGCGCCGGCATCCGACGCACGGGGGGCGTGTCCTGGTTGTGGTGACGCGGACGCCTCTTGAGCGCATTGAAACCGAGAGGGGTCCACCGTGTCCATCGTCCGAAGAGTGCTCGGCGCACTCGCCGTGGCGGCCCTGGCCGTCACCGCCGCACCCACCGCCGCCGGTGCGGCGGCGGATCCGGCAGGCGTGCTCCACCTGACCGTCACCAGACCCGACGGCAGCCCGGCCGGCGCTAACGTCGCCGTGACGGCCGCCGACAACAGTTACGACAAGGACTTCCTGCCGCTCGACGAGTCCGGGCAGCTCAGCGTGGAGGTGCCGGCCGGCGATTACAAGATCGCCATCACACCGGTGTACGACGACGGCCAGGACGACGAGGTGCTCCGGCAGTGGGTGCCGGGCCGGACCAGTTGGGCGCAGGCCGGAACGGTCCGGGTGTCCGCGGGGGACACGACGGAGGTCTCCGAGCGCCTGCTCACGCCCAGCGGGTCGACCCTGCGGGCGCGCGACGCGGTCACCGGCGCCGCGGTCGACGGGGTGTGCGTGTTCCTCGACTCCCGGCGCAATCCGTGCGGCGACACCCAGGTGACCGTTCCGCCGCTGATCCCCGGCCCGCAGGAGGTGTGGGTCTACACCCGGGACGACACCCACCTGCCCCGCTACGCCACTGTGAACGTCCTGCCCGACGGCAGCGGCACCGCCGTGGTCGTCCTGACCCCGGCCGCGAACGTGGTCTCCCGGGTGGTCGACGCGGCGACCGGCGCGCCAGTCGCCGGCGCCTGTGTGACGCCGGCGCCCGCCGGTACCGGCGAACTCCCCGACAACCCGGGACGGTACTGCTCCGACGCCTCCGGGAACGTCCGCGTCGGCCTGGTCGCGGCCGGCTCCTGGAACCTGTTCACCCGCCCCGCCGGCGGAACGGCGTACGGCGCGCAGTGGGTCGGCGCGACCGGCGGCACCGGCGACGCGAAGCAGGCCCGGGTGGTCACCCTCCGGGCCGGGCAGACGGTCACCGTGCCCCCGATCCGGCTCGACCGCGCCGGTGTCGTCACCGGCACCGTGACCAGCGCGGCCACCGGCAGGCCGGCGACCTCCGGCGCCGTGACGCTCGCGCCCGAGTCGGGCTTCTTCCTCAACTGGGGTGTGAAGCTGGACGCGCAGGGCCGCTACCGGATCGACTGGCTCGGCCCGTACGCCTGGCCGTTGCTGTTCACCACCGCCGACAACGCCACCCAGTGGTCCGGCGGGTTCGCCCTGCGGGGCAAGGCCGTGCCGGTCACGGTCCGGGCCGGCGCCACCACCGTCTACGACCTCGCCGTACGGCGTGGCGTCCTGGTCACCGGCCGGCTCGTCGACCCGGAGGGCCGCCCGGTGGTCGCCGAGCTGACGGTGCGCAACGCGCGTACCCGTGAGGCCATCGGCTATACGTTGGATCTGGATCGCGACGGCGAGTACGCGCTGCGCGTGCTCGGCCCCCAGCCGGTCACCGTGGCGTGGCTGTGGACGCCGCCCTACGTCAACTACGCCGGCTGGTACGACGGCGCGACCCGCCCGGCCGACGCCACCGAGGTGGCCCTGCCGGGCACCGGCACCCTGCGGCTCGACGTCACTGTCGACCGGTTCCCGGCCGGCTGAGTGACGCGAGCCGGTCGATCGGCACGGGCCGGGTGGCGTGTGAGCCACCCGGCCCGGCGCCGGTCAGCGTGCCGAGTCCAGCCGGGTCCGCTGCTCGGCGGTCAGCTCCAGGTCGACGGCGGCCAGGCTCTCCTCCAGCTGCGCCACCGAGGAGAAGCCGACGAGCGGGATCGACGGGATGTCCCCGCCCGTCAGCCAGGCCAGCACCACCTGGTTGACGGTGGCGCCGGTCTCGGCGGCCACCGCCCGCAGCGCCTCCAGCCGGGCCGGGGTGGCCGGCAGCGCGTACTCCTCGCCGAGCCGTTCCGGCCTCGCGTACGCGCCCTTGAGCAGCGGCGAATAGGCCACCAGGGTGAGCTGCGGCTCGGTACGCAGATAGCTGAGCAGGTCCGGGCCGGCCCAGCCGACGTCGCCGTCGCGGTCCAGCTCGCTCGGCACGTCGAGACGCCGGGGCAGGTAGCTGCGGTGGTACTGGAGCACCTCGTACCCGGGCAGGCCGGCCGCGGCGGCGAGCGCGCGGGCCCGCTCCACCCGCCAGGCGCGGTGGTTGCTGGCGCCGAGCAACCCGACCGTGCCCTCGGCCACCAGCTCGGCGAATCCCTCCACGGTCTCCTGCAGCGGCACCGTGTGGTCCTCGATGTGGGCGTAGAGCAGGTCGATCCGCTCGACGCCGAGGCGCTCCCGGCTGCGCTCGGCGGACTCGCGGATCACCTTGGCCGACAGCCCTTCCGGGTTGTCGACGTAGCTGGTGCCGGGGGCGAGCGGGCGGGCGCCCAGCTTCGTCGCGATGACCACCTCGTCGCCGATCCCGCGGCTGCGCCGCCAGCGGCCGAGCAGCTCCTCGCTCTCGCCACCCTGGCCCCCGTTCTGCCAGAAGGCGTAGTTGTCCGAGGTGTCGATGAAGGTGCCGCCCGCCTCGACGTACCGGTCGAGGATGGCGAACGAGGTGGCCTCGTCGGTGGCGGTGCCGAACAGCATCGCGCCGAGACTGAGCACGCTGACTTCGCGGCGGGTGGCCGGGTCCGTGCCGATGGTGCGGTAGCGCATGTCTTCCTCCCCGTCGGAGCTTTGCCGGTCACCCTGCCCCTTCGAGTGCACGCGAAGTCAACAAGCGGAGGGGCCCCGGGTCTCCCCGGGGCCCCTCCGACGTGTGACTGCTCAGTTCGGGATGTAGTCGAACTCGTCCGGGTTCGGGCCCGTCCGGCCGGCCTCGCCCCGGTCCAGCGAGGTGAGCCGCTCCATCGCGGTGTCGTCGAGCGTGAAGTCGAAGATCGCGAAGTTCTCCTCGATCCGCTTCGGCGTGGTCGACTTCGGGAAGACGATGTCGCCGCGCTGCACGTGCCAGCGCAGCACCACCTGGGCCGGGGTCCGGCCGATCTGCTCGGCCACGTCGACGACTGTCGGGTCGTCGAGCACCTTGCCCTGCGCGATCGGCGACCACGCCTCGGTGGCGATGCCGTGCGCCTTGTCGTACGCCCGCACCTCCTCGTTGCCGAGGTAGGGGTGCGCCTCGATCTGGTTGACCGCCGGCACCACGTCCGCCTCGGCGGCCAGCCGCTCCAGGTGCGCGACCTGGAAGTTGGACACGCCGATCGACCGGACCGTGCCCGCGTCACGCAGCTCCTCCAGCACCTTCCAGGTGGAGACGAAGTCGCCGTCGTAGCGGGTGGGCAGCGGCCAGTGGATCAGGAACAGGTCGAGGTAGTCGAACTTCAGCTCCCGCAGCGACTGCTCGAACGCCTTGCGGGCGTCGTCCGGGCGGTGGAAGCCGTTGTTCAGCTTGCTGGTGACGAAGACCTCGCCGCGGTCCAGCCCGGAGGCGCGCAGCGCCTGACCCACCTCGGCCTCGTTGCCGTACATCTGGGCGGTGTCGATGTGCCGGTAGCCGACCTCCAGCGCGGTGCCCACGGCCCGGACGGTGTCCTTCGGCTCGATCTGGAAGACGCCGAAGCCGAGCTGCGGGATGGTGTTGCCGTCGTTGAGCGCGATGTCCGGAATGCCGTTCTGGGCCATGAGAGCCTCATCTCCGATCGTGCGGTGCCGGGGCGCGTCCGTGCCGACCGCCCCGGCCGTGCCAACCGGATGTCTCTACCCGCTCGCCACGCTTCCTCACATCGGGGACGAGCGTCAACCCCAGATCGACCGCGCCCACTCGGGGTGGTCGACGAACGGGTTGCGGTTGCCCTGCCAGCGCTCGTAGATGCGCTGGTTGCGGCGCTTCTCGAAGGCGTCCGGCGGATCCTGGTCGTTCCAGGCCAGCAGCTTCGACAGCCGCCCGAGGCGGGGCGCGGAGCCGTTGGAGACCGAGTCGTTCGGTTCCAGGTCCGGCCAGCCGTCGTCGCCCTCGTACCGGATCGCCATGTAGAGGATCATGCGGGCCACGTCGCCCTTCACCGCGTCGCGCGGCTCGAACGAGTCGGCGTCGGTGTAGCAGCCGGGCGCCTCGGCCACCGTTCCGCCGCCCGAGTCGAAGTCCTTGTTGCCGCGCGACGAGTTGACGGACACGTCCTCCGGGCGCAGGTGGTGCACGTCCGTGCCGGGACCGGTGGCGGTGCCGAAGTCGCCGTGCGACTTGGCCCAGACGTGCTCCCGGTTCCAGTCGTTCGCGCCGCCGCCGTTGCTCGTCTTGCTCTGCGACCGTCCGCTGTAGAGCAGGACCACGTTCGCCGGGTTGGCCGGATCCTGGTCGGTGTCCTTGAGTGCGTCCCACACCTGGTCGTAGCTGAGTTTCGTCTGCACCCTGATGATGCCGTGCAGCGCGGTGCGCAGCGCCGGCCCGGTCTTGCCGGCCGCGCTCGCGTAGTACGCGTCCGGCCCGGCGGTGCCGGTCGGGCCCGGGGTCGGCGTGGGACTCGGCGTGGCGCCGCCGCCGAGGCTCATGGCGGTCGGGGTCTTCAGCCCGCCGTGACTGAAGTACGCGGTGAGCGTGCCGGTGGCGGTCACCTGCCGTCCCCGCAGCGACGGGTTGGTGAGCAGCCCGAAGGTGCTCCGCCAGGCGGCCGTCACCTGCACGTACAGCATCCGGGCGGTGCCGGTCTCGCCGGCCTGGTCGGCGATCGCGATCGCCGTGTCGGCGGTGAAGCCCGAGGTGAGCACCGTGGTGGTGGCGGTGGGCTGGCCGATGACGTAGCCGGTGACGGTGGCCGTCCGGCCGTCCTGGGCGGCGAGCGCCTGCGCCACCGTCAGTGTGGTCGCGGCCGACGCGGCGCCGGTCACGCCGAGCGGGAACGCGACCGCGACGGCGAGCACCACCGCCGCGATCAGCCGCCCGGGTCGCGAGCGGGTGACGCACTTGATATTCATGATCAGCGATGTTAGTCGGATCGGGGTGAACTGCGGGAGGTCAGCGGGCCAACTTCTCGTCCCGGCCGGCCTCGAACAGCACCGGCCACGGCCGGGCCGCCGGGGCGAGGAGCGCCGGCCCGCCCGGTTCGTCGGGCGCGGCGAGCGTCTCGGTGGCGAGGTGGCCGAACATCGGCGCGGCCGGGTGCGCCGCACGGATCGGCCAGGCCGCGGAGATCCGCCGGACCAGCGGCGTGCCGGTGATCGGTCGCCAGGCGACACGTGGTTCCCGGCGGGCCAGCGCGGCGGGCTCGACGGCGACCGCGCCGCCGGCGAGGAGCAGACCGAACAGGAACTCCGGGTTGCGCGCGGGGCGGACCCGGGTCGGGGCGAAACCGTGCTGCCGGCACACGGTCAGCAGGTGCTCGTGCCAGCCCGGTGCGGTGGCCGGTGGCGCGGTGACCAGGTCCATGCCGGCCAGATCGGCGAGCGCGATCTCCCGCGGCCGGGCCAGCGGCGAGGCCCGGGGCAGCAGCACACCCACAGGTACGTCCACCGGCTCACCGAAGCGCAGCCCGGCCCCGTCGACCGGATGGTGCAGCAGGCCGACGTCCAGCCGCCCGTCCGCGAGCATCCGGTGCTGCTCGGCGCTCGTCAGCTCGTGCAGGTCGAGGGCGAGCCCGGGCGCGCGGGCCGCGAGCGCGTCGAGCAGCGCGCGCAACGTCACGGCCGGGGTCTCCGGGGGTACGCCGGCGCGCAGCACCCCGAGCGCGCCCCGGCGGACCCGGTCGGCGAGGTGACGCAGCCGGCGTTCACCGGCCAGCAGCTCGTCGGCCTCGCCGAGCAGCAGCTGGCCGGCGGTGGTGAGGCCGACCTGGCGCTGTGACCTGTCGAACAGGGTGACGCCCAGCTCCCGCTCCAACCGCTGGATCGACTGGCTCAGCGGCGGCTGTGCCATGCCCAGCGTCTCGGCGGCCCGGCCGAAGTGCAGTTCCCGGGCGACCACCACGAAATGCCGCAGGTGCCGCAGCAGGTCCATCCGCGAACCCTAGCGTCGCCGCTGGTTACCGTGTCGGCGTGGATGTGGCGGAACGGGTCGGGGAGATCTTCGGGCGGGCCGGGGTGCGGGGTTGCCTGCACGTCGTGGACGTGGACGACCCGGCCGGCGGTGAGGTGGCGCTGCGCGCCGACGAGCAGATCGTCATCGCCTCCGTCTTCAAGATCATGGTGGTGCTGGAGTTCGCCCGGCAGGCGGCCGCCGGCCAGCTCGACCCGACCGAACGGGTGCTCGTCGGTGCCGCCGACCGGCTCGGCGGCTGGGGTGTGGCCGGCTGCGCCGACGACGTGGAGGTCTCCCTGCGCGACCTCGCGTACCTGGCCATGTCGGTGAGTGACAACACGGCGGCCGACCTGCTCCTGCGGCGGGTCGGGGCGGACGTGCTGCCGATGCTGGCCGCGGAGCTGGACCTGCCGCGCACCCGGATCGTCGGCGGCCCCCGGCAACTCGTCGAGACGATGCTCTCCGACGTGGGCGCACGCACCGAGGCGGACTTCGCGCGGATCTTCCCCACCCTGTCGCCCGAACGGGTCCGCGCGATGCGGGTCTTCGACCCCGAGCACACCAGCTCCAGCACCGCCCGGGAGCTGACCCGGCTGCTCCGTCTGGTGTGGCGGGACGAGGCCGGCCCGGCGCCCGCGTGCGCCATGGTCCGGGAGCTGATGGCACGGCAGCTCTTCTGGACCCGGCTGGCCGCCGGTTTCCCACCCGGGGTCCGGGTCGCCGGGAAGACCGGCACCCTGCCGGGACTGCACCTCGAAGCGGGCGTCGCGGAGTACCCCGACGGCCGCAGGTACGCGATAGCGGTGGCGGTACGCACGCAACGGCTGGCCGCCCGCCGGATCGACGTGGACCTGGCGATGGGGGAGGCGGCCCGGACCGCCGTCGATTCGTTGCGTTGATCCGGGCCGGGCCACCGGCCTGGCCTGCGGTGATATCGGTCCGGATATCGGTCGTTACGCTCGTCGATCTTGGACATCGGCGCCGGCGGGGTGGTGGTCTGGGCCTACCGATCACCGATCCCGAACGGGGAGGACGACACATGCCCGAGAACCAGCCGTCCGGCTACGCCCGCCGTCGACTGCTACGCGACACCGCGGTCGGCGCCGCCGCCGTCACCACCGCCGGACTCGTCGCCGGCGCCCCGGCCCGCGCCGCCGGGCCGAGCCCCGTCGCCGCGCCGAGCCGCGCCGCCGGCGGTACGCGACGCGGCGGCGCGGTGAGCTTCCGCTGGTGGGGGACCTCCGGCTGGCGGATCGACATGGGGGACCGGACGGTGCTCGTCGACCCGTACCTGAGCCGGTACGACACCGGGCTGTTCCGGAAGCCGTTCAACCCCGACACCCGGCTGACAGTGGCCGCCGACGTGGTGGACCGGCTCGCCGACCGGGCGGAGAACGTCTTCGTCACCCACACCCACTGGGACCACTTCAACGACGTGCCGCACATCGCCGCCCGGACCGGTGCCCGGGTCTTCGGCACGCTCACCGCGTACCACCTCGGCCTGGCGTACGGGCTGCCGACCGGGCAACTGGCCCCGGTCAAGGGCGGCGAGGTGCTCGACTTCGACGGGTACACGGTGGAGGTGGTCGGCTCGCTGCACAGCCGGAATCCCACCTGGTCGATGGCCTTCCCCGGGGTACGGGTCACCCGGCCGCCGCGTCCGGAGACGATCGCCGACCTGCCCGAGGGCGACACGCTGGCGTACCAGATCCGGATCGACGGCGGCCCGTCCGTGTTCTTCATGGGCGCCAGCGACTTCGACGAGCGCAAGCTGAGCGGACTCGCCCCGGACGTGGCGATGGTCGCCTCCGCCGCCACCACGGCGACCGCCGACTACGTGCCCCGGCTGATGGCCGCGCTGGACCGCCCGAAGGTCGTGGTGCCGGTGCACTGGGACAACTTCGAGACGCCGCTCACCAACCCGCCGACGGTCGCCGACAGCGACCGGGAACGCCTCGACGCCCTCGTCGCCGAGGTGCGCCGGGTCTCGCCGCGCAGCCGCGTGCTGGTGCCGGAGTACCACACCCGGTACCGATTCTGACGGCGTCGCTCAGGAGGCCGCCAGCCGGGCGTAGACGTCGCCGGAGCGACCGGCCGGGCGGTACGTCTCCAGCAGGCGTACCAGCCCGGCCGCGTCCAGCCACCGGTCACCGGCGAACCGCATGGTCTCCACCGGCGAGTAGTTGTAGCGGTAGCCGCCCGCCTTCGCGCCCAGCCGTTCCACCAGATCCAGCGCAGCCAGCGCGGAGTCGTGCGCGGGCGGCAGGTACTCGAACGACAGCCCGCGCACCGGACGGCTCAGCCCGGCCAGCACGTCGACCTCGAAGCCCTCGACGTCGACCTTGCAGAACGCCGGTACGCCGTGCCGCTCGATCAGGTCGTCCAGCGTCACCACCGGCACCTCGACCGACCGGTCCCAGCGGACCCCGGCGAAGCTCGGATCGGCGGTGACCGACTCGATCCACGACGACGACATGGTGGACACCGTCGGCGTCGCGCTGGACAGCTCCAGGCGTGCGCTCCCGGACCGGGCGCCGACAGCCGTCGGCTCGATCGTCACGCCGGCGTCCCGCCCGAAGCCCAGGCGCAGCACCCGCAGGCAGTCCGGCTGCGGCTCCACCGCGACCACCCGCGCGCCCAGCCGCCGCCAGGTACGCACCCGGCCGCCGACGTGGGCGCCGATGTCGAACCCGAGGTCGCCGGGGGCGAGGAACTGCCCGTAGAGCTGCCGGGCACGCCGGTGCTTGGCCGGTTGACCGTGGTAGACGGCCAGGGAACGGGTGATCCCCCAGGCCCGAGCGAGCATCGTCACGACATCCCTAACTGTGAGTGGTGGACTTCGGTCCGAACGCGTTCAGGAACCGGTCGCGGAACGACTCCATCGGCCAGACCGGGGCCTGCGGGTCGGGGTTGAGGCCGTCCTGCCAGCCCCACCCCGCGATGCGGTCGAGCACTGCCGGGTCCTTGGCGACGACGGTGATCGGCACGTCCTTGCCGGCACCCTCGCCGGTGACCGCCCGGGCCGGCTGGTGGTCGCCGAGGAACACGAGCACCAGGTTCTCGTCACCGTAGCGCTGCACGTAGGAGATGAGCGTGCGCAGCGTGTAGACCACCGACTGCCGGTACGCCTCCCGGGTGCCCTCCGCCGAGCGGTCGGCGCGCGCGGTCCCCTGGTAGACCGAGCCGTCGCCGACGTCGTCCCAGTCCACGAGCGGCGGCACCGGCGTCCACGGGATGTGGCTGGACAGCAACGGGATCTCGGCCATCACCGGCGCGTGGCCGGGGCCGCGCTCGCGGCGCTGGAACGTCGACAGCGTGTACTGGTCCGGCGGTGAGGAGAAGCTGAACAGCGGCCCCCGGTAGCCGAGTTCCTTCATGCCGTACACCTGGTCGGGGGAGAAGAAGTCGGCCTCCGGCCAGGCCCGGGTGAGCGCCGGCATGACCAGCGTGGTCCGCCAGCCGGCACGCTTGAACGCGCCGTTGAGGGTCAGGTGGTCGCTGCGTACCAGGTTGGTGTAGCGCAACTGGTTGTCCGCCCGGATGCCGCTCATCAGGGTGGCGTGCGCGAGCCAGCTCCCGCCGCCGGTGGTGGACGAGGTGAGGAAGGCGCTGCGGCTGCCGTATCCGGCGGCGCGCAACTGCCGGGTGCCCTCGTCCAGGACGGCGTCCACCTCCGGCGCGAGGTCCGGGTCCTCCAGCGCGACCCGGCCGTAGCTCTCCACGAAGGTGAACAGCACGTCCTTGCCGCGCAGCGCGGTCAGCAACTCGTCGCCCGGCACGTTCTGGAACGGGTCGCCGGCGAGCTGCGTGTTCAGCGTCTCCTGGTCGTTGAGGCCCGCCCGTACCTGCCGGGCCCGGTCGTAGAGACCGGCCGCCACCGTGTCGGCGGCGACCGGGACGCCCGGCACGATCTGCGCGCCGAGCACGGCGCAGACCACCCAGGCGGCGGCGAACGCGGTGGTCGCGCGCGCGGAGACCACCCGGTGGCCGGCCACCACCCGGGCCAGCCGCCGCGCCGACAGCGTCACCAGCAGCGGTACGGCGAGAACGGCGACCACTGCCAGCGCCACCGCACCCACCTCGGCGGCCCGGCCGTACGACTCGGACAGGAACTCCGCGCCCGCACCGAGGAACGTCCAGTCGGCGATCAGGTCGAAGGGGCGGTCCAGGACCAGCGAGAACCCGAGGTCGGTGACCTTGAGGACGAGGACCAGACCGAGCAGCGCGCCGAGGATCGTGGCCACCACCCGGCGCGGACGTGGCGGCAGGACCAGCAGCAGGGCGACGCCGATCAGCCCCTCCACCGGGATGCGCAGGAACGCGCCCGGGCTGAACTCGTTGACGTCGCTCGGCGCGACGAGTGCCACCAGCACGAGCGCGGCGGCCAGCGCGGTGGCCGTAGCGGCGAGCACCCGCCGGGTACGCCGGCGGCCGGCCTGCCGGGCGTCGGCTGCATCGGCGTCCGGGGCGCCGCCGTCCTCGCGTGTGTCGGTGTCCGGAGTGGTGCGGTCCGGGACCCGGTCGCCCTCGGTCGTGGTGCCGGCGTCGTCGTCCGCCGCGCGGGACAGGTCGGTCACCGGTGCCGACCGCCGACCTCGGCGGGCTGCCGGGCGATCCGCGCGCCCGGCGTCCACTCGGGCCGGTGACCCGCCGGTGCGGGGGAGACCGGCGCGGCCGGGAGCGCGCGCGGCGCCGGCCGTACGCGGTGCCGCCACAGCCAGGCGACGTCACGGCCGAACGACTCGACGAGCATCGCGAGCGCGCCGAGAAGCACCGCGACTGCGAGCAGCCGGGGCAGGACGCCCGCCGCCACCACCGCCAGCGCGATGCCCTGCGTGGCGGCCACCACCTTGCGCCAGTAGCGCGGCGGCAGTGAGCCGCGCATCCACGGCAGCACCCAGCCGGCGGCGACGAAGACGTACCGCATCGCGCCGATCACCAGCACCCAGGCGCCCACCTGGTCGGCGACGTATCCGCAGAGGACCAGGACGAGGAAGGAGTCGACCTCCATGTCGAACCGGGCGCCCAGCGCGCTCACCGTGCCGGTACGGCGGGCCACCTGCCCGTCGACCCAGTCGAGGGACAGCGCCACGGCGCTCAGCACGACGAGCACCGGCACCACGATCGGCTCGCGGAACGAGTCGACTGTCAGCGCGGCCACGCCACCGGCGAGCGTCGCCCGGGTCAGCGTCACCCAGTCGGCCGGGCCGAGCCGGTCCGCGCCCGAGCGGCGCAGCCCGTATCCGAGCGCCGCGACCGTCACCACCCCGAAGAGCAGACCGGCAAGCCAGCCGTACGCGCTCAGGCCGACCGTGCCGGCCAGGGCCGCGAGTACGCCGACCTGGAGAATCGCCCCCGCGAATGGATCAGTTCGAAGTGCGGACACCATGCCTCCGAGGTAGACGTCACGAACCACACGTGTGTACGGAGAACATGCCCGAACAGTTCGTTCTGATGCCGGAAACGCGCCAGCGGAAGTAGTGACGCCGGCAGCTCCGCACGTTTGTTTGTTTGCACGTAAGTACGTACTTCCGTATCGTCGCTGTCGTGGCAAGCGTGGAGGAACGGCTCGCGGCCCTGGAGGCCCAGGTGGCCCGGCTCGTCGGCGAGCGGGACGCGGGAGCCGGCGCGGCGACCGGCGAGGTCACGCCGGCCGACGCCCTCTGGGCGCTCGGCGGCCTGAAACAGCGGATTCCCGCCGACGGCACCGGGGCGGTGCTCTACACCGGCACCGTCCGCACCGGGGACCGGCACTACGACTGGCAGTACGGCTCCACAGTCGACGACCTGCTCGACGACGACTGGCCCGCTCTGGCCGGCACGCTTACGGCGCTGGCGCATCCGGTGCGGCTGCGGCTGCTGCGGGAGATCCTCGGCGGGCGGCACGGCACCGCCGAACTGGCCGACCTCGACGGGATCGGCACCACCGGTCAGCTCCATCATCACCTGCGGCAACTCGCCGCCGCCGGCTGGCTGCGCAGCGGTGCCCGCGGGCGCTACGACATCCCGCCCGAGCGGGTGGTGCCGCTGCTGGCCATCCTCACCGCAGCCCGCCGCTGATCCGGACTTCCACCCCGACGGAAGGCAGCACCATGCGTACCCCGATCGTTCTCGCCGTCGCCGCCGGCCTCGCCGCCACGGCCGTGGCCGCCGTCCGGAAGCCCCGGCCACCGCGCCTGGGCCCGCAGCAGACAGGCGACGCGGACCTGGCCGCGACGGTCCGGGCCCCCGTCGACGGCACCGAAGGGCTGCGCGGCCTCGCGGTCGCCGTGATCGAGGGCGACCGGGTCCGCGTCGCGGGACTCGGCGAACGGGCGCGCGGCGGGCCGGCCGTCGAACCGGGCACTCCCTTCGAGATCGGCTCGATCGCCAAGCCGCTCACCGGGATGCTCCTGGCCCGGCAGGTGGCGGCCGGTGCGGTCGACCCCGACGACCGGCTGGCCGCCGTCCTGCCCGGCGTGACCGGTCCGGCCGGCGGCGTCACGCTCGCCGAACTCGCCAGTCACCGGGCCGGGCTGCCCCGGCTGGCACTCGACTCCACGGGTGCGACGATCCGCATGTGGTGGGCGGCGTCCACGGCCGGAAACGCGTACGCCGGCTACGACGTGGACCGGATCGTCGCCGTCGCCGCGAACACCGAGCCGGGCGGAGACCGCGGCACCGTCTCCTACTCGAACTTCGGCGCGGCGCTGCTCGGCCAGGCGCTGGCGGCCCGGGCCGGCGTCGGCTACCCGGAACTGCTGCGCCGGGACGTGCTGGGGCCGCTGGGCATGACCGCCACGCTGGCCGCCACCGAGGCCGGGCACCTGCCGGCCGGGCGGGCCGAGGGCGCCACCGCCGCCGGCCGCGCCGCCGACCCGTGGCTGGGTGCGGGCTACGCCCCGGCCGGCGTCGGAATCTGGTCCACGGCGGAGGACCTGGCCCGGCTCACCGCCGCGATGCTCGCCGGCACCGCCCCCGGCGCCGACGCCGCCATGCCCCGCTTCGACGCCGGGGACGACGGCCGGATCGGGTACGGCTGGTTCACCAGCCGGCACGGCGACCGGGAGGTCGTCTGGCACAACGGCGGCACCAGCGGCTTCCGGGCCTTCCTGGGCTTCGACCGGGCGGCCGGCCGAGGTGTGGTGGTGCTCGGCAACACCACACGCGACGTGGACCCGATCGGCCTGCGACTGCTCGACGTCTGAGGTGACGCGGCGGTCAGCGGGCCCGGTCGGCGGTGTCCTCGTCGCGCCGGGCCAGCGCCGAACGGCGGTAGCCGTACAGCGCGTAGACGAGCGCGCCGAGCAGGAACCAGACGCCGAACCGCAGCCACGTCACCGGGTCGAGGAACGTGATCAGCCAGATCGAGAACACCACGCCGATCGCCGGCACCACGGGCATGCCGGGGAGCCGGAACGTGCGCGGCGCGCCCGGGCGGCGGTAGCGCAGCACGATCACCGCCACGCACACCACCACGAAGGCGAGCAGGATGCCGATGTTCGTCAGCTCGGCGGCCTGCCGGATCGGCAGGAAACCGGCGATCAGCGCCGAGCCCACACCGACGATCCAGGTGACCCGGGTCGGCACCCGGCGTACCGGGTGCACCTTGGCGAACCAGCCGGGCAGCAGCCCGTCCCGGCTCATCGAGAACCACACCCGGGTCACGCCGAGCATGAACGTGAACATCACGGTGAGGATGCCGATGATCGCCCCGACCGCGATCACGCTGGCCAGCCCGGAGAGCCCGACCGAGGCGAACGCGGAGGAGAAGCCGCTCTCCGGGTCGATGTCCCGGTAGTTCTGCATGCCGGTGAGCACCAGCGTGGCCAGCACGTACAGCACCATCGAGACGACCAGTGACCAGATGATCGCCTTCGGCATGTGCCGGCGGGCGTCGCGCGACTCCTCGGCGGCGGTGCTCATCGCGTCGTACCCGAAGACGGCGAAGAAGACGGTGGCCGCGCCGGTGATCGCGCCGCCGACGCCGAACGGGAAGAACGGCGAGTAGTTGGCGGTCTTCACGTGGAAGAAACCGACCACGATCACCAGCAGCACCACAGCGACCTTGAGCCCGACCACCAACGTCTCGAACCGGGCTGCGGCCTTGATGCCCCGGGTCAGCAGGAACGCGATGAGCAGGCAGAGCACCACCGCGAACAGGTCGACCCGGTGCCCGTCGCCGGTGCCGGGCGCGCCGAGCATCCAGGCCGGCAGATCCGCGCCCAGCTCGTTGACGAGGAAGCCGAAGTAACCGGAGATGCCGATGGCGACCACGGCGACGATCGCCGTGTACTCCAGCAGCAGGTCCCAGCCGATGAACCAGCCGACCGCCTCACCGAGCACCGCGTACCCGTAGGTGTAGGCCGATCCGGCCTTCGGGATCATGCCGGCGAACTCCGCGTACGACAGCGCGGCGGCCGCGCTGGCCAGACCGGCGATCAGGAACGACACCAGCACGGCCGGGCCGGCGGTCTCGTTCGCCACCGCCCCGGCCAGCGCGAAGATGCCCGCGCCGATGATGCCGCCGACCCCGATCGCGGTGAGCTGCCACAACCCCAGTTCGCGGGAGAGGCCCGCGTCGGTCTCGTCGGCGATCTGCTCGACCGGCTTGCGCCGGAAGATGCCCTGTCCCACGGCCATGCCGGTCCCTCCCGTCGCACCGACGTACTCCGGCGGGGCCGCCGCCGTCCGGCGAGCCGCACCCGCATGGACGAACGTAGATGCTCGGCGCGAAGATCGCAGCGCGACGGCGGCGGTCAGCCCGGCGGCGGGCCGGCCACCAGCCGCCAGTACTGCCGTTTGCCCTCGTCGCGGACCACGACGCCGAGCCGGGCCAGCTCCCCGTGCAGCTCCCGGGTCTCGGCGTCGTGGCTGCCGTCGAGCGCCCGCTGCCGGGCGCGCAGCAGGGCGTCCGCGCCGGGCGGCAGGCCGGGCAGCCCTTCCACCCACCGCCGGTACGCGTCCCGGTGCGGGTCCTGCCCGGTCCACGGCCAGCCCTGTCTGGTGAACGCCTCCCGCAGCCGCTCGGCGTCCAGGTCGGACTTCTCCCGGGCCAGCTCGCCACCGGCGGTGTCCAGCAGCACCAGCGCCTTGCCGTCGACGAACACCCCCGCCACGTCGGCGCGGGCCAGGTCCCGGCCGTGCCCGTCGCGGTGCAGCCGTACCGTCCGGTGCCCGACCGTGACGGTCAGCCGTTCGCGGACCGCCACCACCGCCAGGAACAGGCCGCCGAGCAGGCCCACCCCGGCCCCGATCGGGTACGACCGCTCGTCCGGCCACCGGGCGAGCAGCTCGAACAGGCCCTGGAACGGGAACCAGGCCAGCCCGGCGATCCAGCCGGACAGCGCGGTCAGCCCGGCGCCCAGACCCGCCCCGAGCAGCGGGAATCCCGCCCACATCAGCACCAGCTCGCCGCGTCCGCCGTCGACCACGACGTCCTCGCCGGGTTGCCAGGCGGCCACTGTCAGGACACCTCCCGGCGCATCGTGCGAACCAGACCGGCGACCAGCGGCAGGAGCACCCAGACGGCGAGCGATACGCCGAGCCGGCCCCACTGCCCGCCGGTCATCTCGGCGCCGAGCAGCGGCTCCATCGTGTACGAGGTGTCCAGCCAGCGAGCCGGCTCACGCAGCGCCGAGATCATCGCGGCGAGCAGGCTCCACACGGTGGGCAGCAGCAGGTAGGTGACGATCGCCAGCGGCGTGTTCAGCAGCAGCAGGCCGAAGGCGGCGCCCATCAGCACGCTCGCCACCTGGAACACGGCCGCGTGCGGCAGCAGTTGCCAGTCGAACGTCCAGGTGCCCGCCCCGCCGGTGGCGCGGGCGGCGAGCGTGCCGACGGCGGCGACGGCCAAGCTGACCAGCACCGAGGCGAGCGCGGCGAGCACCACCGCGGCGAGTTTGGCGACGATCACCCGTTCACGGCGGGGCACCAGCGCGAACGTGGTGAGCGCGCTGCGCTGCGACCACTCGCCGGTGATGGAGAGGATGCCGAGCACCGGCAGCAGCAGCCCGACCGGCAGCAGCGACGGGGTGAAGAAGGCGGTGAACGTCTGGTCCGGCGCGTCGACGACGAACAGCTGCACCACCACGATCGCGGCCGCGATCAGCCCGATCGTGATCAGCAGCCAGCGTCCGGCCCGGGTGTCGGCGAGCTTGCGCAGCTCGACGGCGGTCAGCCGGGCCAGCGTCGGTCCGGCGACGGCGGCCTCGGGACGCGGCGGCGCGGGGGTACGGGTGGCGGTGGTCATCGGACGGCCTCCTTGGTCGACGCGCCGGCGGTGAGGGTGAGGAAGAGTTGTTCCAGGCCGCCGCTGCCGGCCGGGCGCAGCTCGGTGAGGACCAGTCCGGCGTCCGCCGCGGCCTGGCCGACCTCGCCCGGCTCGGCCCGGACCACGAAGCCGCCGTCGGTGCCGGCGGTGGCGGGCAGCGCGGCCCGGTCCAGCGTCAGTCGTAGGGCGTGCGCGTCACGGGCCCGCACGAGGGTGCCGGCGCCGGCGAGCAGCTCGTCCTTGCCGCCCTGGGCGACCACCCGGCCGCCGCCGATCACCACCAGCCGGTCGGCCACCGCCTCCACCTCGCGCAGCAGGTGCGAGGAGAGCAGCACCGTGCCGCCCCGGTCGGCGAAGTCGCGCAGCAGGCCGCGCATCCAGAAGATCCCCTCCGGGTCGAGGCCGTTGGCCGGCTCGTCCAGGATCAGGACCCGGGGGTCGCCCAGCAGCGCCAGCGCCAGGCCGAGCCGCTGCCGCATGCCCAGGGAGTACGCGCCGACGCGGCGCCGGGCCGCGGTGTCGTTCAGGCCGACCTGGTCGAGTGCCGTCGCCACCCGTCCCCGGTCCACGCCCATGGTCCGGGCGGCGAGCGTGAGCGTCTCCCGGCCGGTCCGCCCGGCGTGCTGCGCCGAGGCGTCGAGCAGCACGCCGATCTCCCGCCCCGGGTTGGGTAGCTGCCGGTAGGGGCGGCCACCGACTGTGGCGCCGCCCGAGGTGGGCGGCGTCATCCCGCAGATCATCCGCATCGTGGTGGACTTCCCGGCGCCGTTCGGCCCGAGGAAACCGGTCACCGAACCCGGTTCGCACCGGAACGTGACGTCCTCGACGGCGGTGTGCGGGCCGTACCGCTTGGTGAGCTGGTCGACTTCGATCATGCCGTCGAGCCTGCCGGGGCCACCCGGTCACGCGCTGCGGCCGGCGGTCTGCGCCGCCGTCGACCTCGGTTCACCGCAGGCGTCGACTTTGGTAGCTGGTAGCCGGGCCGGAGGGCTTCCTAGCATGGACGGGTGACCAGCGCCGCCGTACCCGATCATCCCTGGCTCCTGCCGGGCTCCCTGGTGCCCGCCCGAGCCGCCCGGCGGACACCGCGGGACTGGTTCGTGGACGGCATGCTGTTCGTGGCCTCGCTGCTCTGGGTGCTGATCGCGCACGGCGACGTCACCAGCGCCACTCCGGAGTTCGGCCTCAACGCCGGTCCGACCTGGCTGGAGGAGGTCGACCTGCTCATCGGCCTGCTCGTCAGCGGCGCGCTCTGGCTGCGCCGCCGCTGGCCGGTCGGGCTGGCGGTGGCCACCGCGCCGCTCATGTTCTTCTCGGTCACCTCCGGTGTCGCGTTGCTGATCATCATGTTCACCGTCCTGGTCCACCGGCCGCTGCCGGTGGGCCTGGGGCTGGTGGCCTGGCAACTGTTGAGCCTGCCGGTCTACCTCGCGGTCCGGCCCGACCCGACGCTGCCGGTCTGGGCCTCCGCCGTGTGGACCGGGCTGTTCATCTGCGTGGTGGTGGCGTGGGCGCTGTTCGTCCGGGCCCGCCGCCAGCTCGTGCTGTCCCTGCGGGACCGGGCCGAGCGGGCCGAGGCCGAGCAGCAACTCCGGCTCGACCAGGCCCGGCAGCTCGAACGCGGCCGGATCGCCCGGGAGATGCACGACGTGCTCGCCCACCGGATCTCCCTGCTCAGCCTGCACGCGGGCGCGCTGGAGTTCCGGCCGGACGCGCCACCGGAGGAGGTGGCGCGGGCGGCCGGGGTGATCCGGGCCAGCGCGCACGCCGCGCTCCAGGACCTGCGCGAGGTGATCGGCGTGCTGCGGGCCGAGGTCGGCTCCGAGGCCACGCCGGAACGGCCGCAGCCCACGCTGGCCGACGTGCCCGCGCTGGTCGCCGAGAGCCGCGACGCCGGGGTACGGGTCGCCGTGGTCGACGAGGTGATCGAGCCGGAGGCGGTGCCCGCGGCGATCGGGCGCAGCGCGTACCGGATCGTGCAGGAGGGGCTGACGAACGCCCGCAAGCACGCGCCCGGCGCGGTGGTGACGGTCCGGCTCGCCGGGGGCCCGGGGGACGGGCTTGCGGTGGAGATCGTCAATCCGTGGCCCGTCGGTGCGCCCGCCACCGCTATCCCGGGTGCCGGCACCGGGCTGGTCGGGATCGCCGAGCGGGTCACGCTCGCCGGTGGCCGCCTCGAACACGGACGGGACGCCGACGGCGGGTTCCGGCTGACCGCCTGGCTGCCCTGGGCGGCGACCCAGTGAGCGCGCCGGTGCGGGTGCTCATCGTCGACGACGACCCGCTGGTGCGCGGCGCGCTGTCGATGATCCTCGGCGGGGTGCCCGACCTGGCGGTGGTCGGCGAGGCCGCCGACGGCGCCGAGGTGCCCGACGCCGTCGCCGCGCACGCCCCGGACGTGGTGCTGATGGACATCCGCATGCCCCGGGTCGACGGGCTGGCCGCCACCGAGGCGCTGCGTGCCACCGCCGAGCCGCCCGAGGTGCTGGTGCTCACCACGTTCGACGCCGACGAGCAGGTGCTGCGGGCGCTGCGCGCCGGGGCGAGCGGCTTCCTGCTCAAAGACACCCCGCCGGCCGAGATCGTGGCGGCGGTACGCCGGGTCGCGGCGGGGGAGGCGACGCTGTCCCCGGCGGTGACCCGCAAGCTCATCGCGCACGTCACCGGCACCGCGCCGGTGGCGAGCCCGGACCCGAAACGGGAGCGGGCGGTACGGCTGCTCGACGGCCTCTCCGAGCGGGAGCGGGAGGTCGCCGTGCTGCTCGGCCGGGGCCGCACCAACGCGGAGATCTCCGCCGAGCTGTTCATGAGCGTGGCGACGGTGAAGGCGTATGTGTCGCGGCTGCTGACGAAGCTCGACCTCAACAACCGCGTGCAGGTGGCCCTGCTGGTCCAGGACGCCGGCCTGGTCTGACGCGCAGAAGCGCTCATTCGTGATAGTTCCAAGAATGAGAGTGTCGCCTCTGACGCATGCGTCTCCTGCCGACCGACAAGGCGGTCGACGGTGTCACGGCGATCGGGCCGGCCGAACTGCTCGCCGCGTGGCGGGATTGAACTGCTGCCGTTTCCCGGCCGTACCAGTGGTCGAGGATGTGGTGCGGCCGTTCCGCCGTACCGCTGCCGAGCTGCGGGAGGCCTGCCGTGCGAGTTGGTGAGCAGTCGACGGATCCCATCGACCAGATCCTGGGCGAGGTGCCGGTACCGGCGCCGTTGACCCCCGAGGACGTCCGCCTCGCGGTCCGGGCGGTGGTGGTGCACGCCGCCGAGGAGTGGCCCGCGGGGCCGAAGTGCCGCAACGACGGGTCGTCGTTCCCGTGCCGGTTGCACCGCTGGGGCCGGCGGGTGCTGGAGACACACGGTCTCAACGACCGTCAGATCGACGCGCTGATCCGGCACGGCAACCCGTTCGTGCACGTGCCCTTCCCGTTCGTGCTGACCGGGCCGTCCGGCGCCCGTCCGGCCCCGGGGCAGGTGGCCCGCCCGGCCGGACAGGTGACGCGGCCGGGCGTACCCGGTCAGGCCGGCCGGCCCGTGCCGGGGCAGCAGGCCCGGGCGGTGCCGGGGCAGGTCGCCCGTCCCGCCGCCGCGGCTCAGGCGGCGCGCGGTCCGGTCCCGCGGGTCGCCGCGCCACCGGTCCGGCCCGGTCTGCGGCCCGTCGCCGCCCGGTCGGCTCCCACCGCCCGGCCCCGCTGGCCCCGGGCGAGCTGACTCCCGCCGCCCGGTTCCGGGCGGACCGCCTGCCTCCGGGCCACCGGCCCGGGGTGAGCTGACGCCCGGCGCCCGGTTCCGGTCGCGTCGACGCCCCGTCGCGGAGCGGCGTCGCTCGTGCCGGAGCATGCCGACGGCGGCCCGGCCGGGGAGCCCCCACCCCCGTGCCGGGCCGCCGTCACCGCCTCACTTGACTCCGCAGTCCGGGGCGGACCAGTCCCTGGTGTTCGCCACCTTGTCCCGGTTGTTCTCCCGCCGCGAGTCCACGTGCGTGTGGTCGTCGTGGTCCGGGTAGCCGGGCCCGTAGATGCCACTGAAACCCTGGTCACGGGCGGATCGGGCGATGTCGCAGAGGCTGCGGTGCTTGGCGATCAGGTCGGCCGCGGTGCCGTAGAGGTGCTGGCTGTCCGCGGCGCCGCCGACCTGCCGGTTGCAGGCGATGCTGCGGAACCCGCTGGTCACGTAGAGCGGCTTGTCGCCGAGGCTGCGCCGCAGCGCCTCCAGCTTCCACATGGTGCGCAGCGCGTTCTCCCGGGTGGCCGACGAGGAGAGCGGGCCACCGGCCCACCCGCCCTTGCCGCAGCCGTTGTCCAGCTCGGCGTAGCTGAAGTGCTTCGGCGTGCAGTCGCTGTCCTTCTGCAGTTCGTAGATCTTGGCGAACGTCCGCGGCCCGGCCACGCCGTCGGCGCGCAGACCGTACGCGGCCTGGAAGCGCTTGACCGCGGCGGCCGTCTCCGGGCCGTACACGCCGTCGACCCGGACGACACCGCCGTACCCGGCCCAGCCGGCCACCCGGATCTGGAGCTGCCGGACCTCGGCGCCGGAGCTTCCCTGGGACAGCGTCCGGTTCCACGTGTAGCAGCCGTCGGCGTGCGCCGGTGGCGCGGCCACGACTGTCGCCACGGCGGCCCCGGGCAGGGCCAGCGCGAACGCGACCGCCGCCCGCTTCAGGGTGTTGACGCGCACAGAGTCCTCCCGATGTCAGAGCGGAACTGGGGTTGGACGGGCACATCGACCGGTACGTCCCGTCTCTCTCACCGTGACAGGTGAGAGGATTCTTCGTGGTGATTAGCCGAAATTGTTCTCACATCAGGCGGTTCCTGGATATCGGCTGTGAATAGTGCCTGTTTGCGAACGCGCCGCCGGGTGTCGCCCGTCGGAGGTGAGCGGTAACGTCTGCTCCCGGACCCGGGCGGCGACCTCGACGGGCGGGGAGGTGGGCGTTGGCGCGTGGCGGCGTGTTCTGCGTCGAGGGGCAGTGGCACCGCGACCTCAACGAACGAGGATCCGTCCTGCCCACGCTCGACCTGCTCGAACGACTCGGCCGCATCCGCTACATCCACAAGGACGCGGCCACCCGCGACGAGCTGTTCTACTTCGTCGACAGGTGGCTGCTCAAGCAGTACGCGGACCATCGGGTGGGCTTCTTCGCCATGCACGGCGAGCCGAGCCGGCTCTGCCTCACCGACTGGGACTCGGTCGCGCTGTCGGACGTGGCCGAGCGGATGGCCGGCCGCTGCGAGGGCCGCCGTCTCTACTTCGGCAGCTGCTCGGTGCTGCGCGCCTCCGACGCCACGCTGCGCGAGTTCCTCGACGTCACCGGCGCGGCGCTGATCTGCGGCTTCACCCGCGAGGTCGACTGGGTCGAGTCGGCCGCCTTCGAGACGGTGCTGCTCGACGTGCTCGCCAACGGCCAGCGCCACAACGCCGCCGAGGTGCGGATGCGCTCGGCGCACTGGGCACCGCTCGCCGCGTACCTCGGTTTCCGGGTCATCTACGCCAACGGCCGCGCCTGGCGGCCCTCGGCCCGCGCGCGCGTGCCCGAGCAGGTCACCGCGCAGCGGGCGGCCGGGCGTCCGCGCTGAGAACGACGACCATGCCTGGTAGAACCGAGGCATGGCACGCAGCATCGCGAAGAACACCCGGGTCGACCGGGACGCCCTGATCGAGTTCATCCGCCCCCGCCACCACGTCGTGCTCATGACCACCCGCTCCGACGGGCGACCGCAGTCCTCCCCGGTGGCCTGCGGGGTGGACGCCGAGGGCCGGCTGGTGATCTCCACCTATCCCGAGCGTGCCAAGGTCGCCAACGTCCGCCGCGATCCGCGCGTCTCCGCGTGCGTGCTCTCCGACGACTGGGACGGCCCGTGGGTCCAGGTCGACGGCGTGGCCGAGGTGCTCGACCTGCCCGAGGCGCTGGAACCGCTGGTCGAGTACTTCCGCAGCATCTCCGGAGAGCACCCGGACTGGGACGAGTACCGGTCGGCGATGGTCGCGCAGGGAAAGTCGCTGATCCGCGTCACGATCGAGTCCTGGGGCCCGATCGCCACCGGCGGCTTCCCGGCCCGGCTGGCTGGCTGAACCAGTACGCGCCGGATCAGTACGCGCCGGATCAGTACGCGACGGTGAACCGGGCGTTGCCGAACCGCTGATTCTCGATCTCGTCGACGATCGCCACCGCCAGATCCTCGTACGTGAGCACCGAACGGCCCTGCGCGTCGGTCACCGGATGGTCGGTGCCGGTGCGGTAGTGCCCGGTCCGCTCACCCGGGTGGAACTCCAGCGGCGGCGGCGAGACGTACGTCCAGGTCACACCGTCCGCGCTGGTGCGATAGAACTCCAGCGCGTCGGCCTGGCCGTGCGCCGAGTCCCGGTACTCCTCCGGGAAGTCCGGCTCGTCCAGGTAACGGGTGCCCTTCGGCGTGAGCAGCGTCGAGCCGCCGCCGACGTGGATCACCCGCGGTGGGTCCGGCAACTCACGCAACGTGTCGACCAGCGTCCGCGCGGCGTCGCGCCACAACTCCCGCTCGCCGCCGCCGATGGCCACCACCAGCACGTCCGCATCCTCGGCCAATTCGCGTACGCTGCGCGCCGAGGTGGCGTCGCCGGTCACCGTGCGTACGCCTGGGGGTAGGTAGCCGACCGCCTCCGGACGCCGCACCGCCGCTGTCACCCGGTGCCCCCGCTCGGCCGCCTCGGCCGCGATCCGCGAGCCCGCCGTCCCGCCGGCGCCGAACACGACGATGTCGCTCATGCCTCACAGGCTAGGCAGCCCACCGGCGGGCGGCGGGAAGTTCCGCAGAACCGGCTCAGTCGACGATCGCCGAGTAGACGAGCTGGCGCAGCTGGCTGCGCAGCGGGTACGTGCTCGACGGCATCAGCTGGGTGAACAGCAGCGCGGTGACCTCCTCCACCGGGTCCACCCAGAACGCGGTACTGGCCAGGCCGCCCCAGTAGAACTCGCCGACGCTGCTCGGCACCCGCGACGGCACCGGGTCCAGCACCACCGCGAAGCCCAGCCCGAAGCCGATCCCGTCGAGGATCGTCTCGGCGAAGCCTTCCGGCGAGAACGAGGCCAGGTCCCGGTTGCCCGGCAGATGGTTGCGGGTCATGAAACGCACCGTGCGCGGGCCCAGCAGGCGGACCCCGTCCAGCTCGCCGCCGCGCAGCAGGAACTGGGTGAACCGGTGGTAGTCGGCCGCCGTGGAGACCAGCCCCCCGCCGCCGGAGTGCCAGGTCGGCTCCGCCAGCGCGGCCCGGCCCACCCCGTCGGCGCGTACCGCCTGGCCGGTGGCCGGGTGCGGGGCGTAGAGCGCGGCCAGGCGCTTGGCGTCCGCCGCGTCCACCCACCAGCGGGTGTCGGTCATGCCCAGCGGGCCCAGGATCCGCTCGGCGAAGAACGCGTCCAGCGACTGCCCGGAGATCACCTCGACCAGGCGGCCCAGCACGTCGGTGGAGACGCCGTAGTTCCAGCTCGTGCCCGGCTGGAACAGCAGCGGCAGCCGGGCCAGTCCGGCCGAGGCCGCCGCCAGGTCCGCGCCCGCCGGCACACCCAGGTCGAAGCCCGCCGCCCGGTACAGGCCGTCGACCACCGAGACCTGGGCGAAGCCGTACGTCAGGCCGGCGGTGTGGGTGAGCAGGTGCCAGATCCGGATCGGCTCGACCGCCGGCACGGTGTACGGCTTGAGCACCGAACCCCGGTCGTAGACGCGTACGTCGGCGAACTCCGGCAGCCAGCGGCTCACCGGGTCGTTCAGCTCGAACCGGCCCTCCTCCCAGAGCATCATCGCGGCGACCGAGGTGATCGGCTTGGTCATCGAGTAGATGCGCCAGAGCGTGTCCGGCTCGACCGGCGTACCGGCCTCCCGGTCCCGCAGCCCGTACGTCGAGGAGTGGGCGACCTCGCCGCGGCGGGTGACGACGATCTGCCAGCCGGCGAGCCGGCCGTCGTCGACGTACCGGGCGAAGTGATCGTCGATCCGCGCCAGCCGGGCGGGATCGAAGCCGACGTGGCCGGGGTCGGTGCTCACCGTGACACTCACGACGCGAAACCTACCCGCAGGTACCGCGGCCGGAAAGTGTCACTAGGGTCGGTGGCATGCCCGAGCCGGTCGAGGACGTCACCTACCGCCAGCAGGACTGGTACGCCGAGGAGCTGGCCGACCGGCACTTCGTGCGATGCGAGTTCTTCCACGTCGACCTGACCGAGGCGGTCAGCCGGGGCGCGGTCTTCACCGACTGCGTGTTCGGCAACGTGGCGTTCAACGCCTCCCGGCACACCGACTCGGCGTTCACCAGGTGCTCGTTCACCAAGTGCAACCTCTTCGAGGCCGAGTTCACCGGCTGCAAGCTGGTCGGCAGCACGTTCGACCGCTGCGACCTGCGCCCGCTGCGGGTCGACCGGGGCGACTGGTCCTTCGTCACGCTCGCCGGCGCCGACCTGCGCGGGGCGCGGATCACCGACGTACGGATGCGGGAGGTCGACCTGAGCGGCGCCGACCTGACCGGCGCGACGCTGACCGGCGTGGACCTCTCCGGCGCCCAGTTGCACGCCGCCAAGCTGATCCGGGCCGACCTGCGCGGCAGCGACCTGTCCGCGCTCGACCCGACGGCGGTGCAGCGTTCCGGTGCCCGGATCGACGCCGAGCAGGCGGTGATGCTGGCCCAGGCGCTCGGTTTCCAGGTGGGCTGAGTCCGCCGGGAAATGTGCCGCGGGTTGTCAGGTTTTCCGGACACACTCGGGCACATGACATGGTGGTCCGATCTGGTGGCGGCGGAGCCCGAGTTCGCGGCGCGGGTACGCGCCCGCTTCGCGGTCCGCAAGCACGGCACGATGGCGACACTGCGCCGGGACGGCTCGCCGCGGATCAGCGGCACCGAGTTCGACTTCGGTGACGACGGGCAGCTGCGGCTGGGCAGCATGGCCGGCGCGGTCAAGGCGCTCGACCTGCGCCGCGATCCCCGGGTGGCGCTGCACAGCCCGACCGAGGACGCCCCGCCGGACGACCCGTCCACCTGGGACGGGGACGCGAAGATCGCCGGCCGGGCGCACGAGGAGCCGCCCGCCGAGGACGGCTCGCACAGCTTCCGGATCGAGCTGACCGAGGTGGTGCTCACCCGGGTCGGCGACCCACCCGACCACCTCGTGATCGAGAGCTGGCACCCCACCCGAGGCATCCAACACCGAACCCGCCGCTGACCCCCGCCCGCGGTCGCTGACACGCGTCGATCATGAACTTAGCGGCACTGGATGCCCGTTCTGCGGCCGCCAACTTCATGATCGACCCGACGGTCGAGGGTGGTCGGCGGGCGGCGGGCGTGGGAATTGCGAGGGGCTGACGCCTTCTGCAAGATCGCGTTCTGTGTCATCCTCCCTACGGCGAGCCACGGGGCCGGGCCGCTCGCCGCCGGTGGCCGAGGGAGGGTCGGTGGCTGAGGACGACATCGCGCGTACCGGGATCCGGGTCGGGGGCTGGCTGCCCACCCCGGACGACGCGGCCGACGCGCCGGAGCGCCCCGCCGGTCCACGCCGCCTGCCCGGGGACACGGATCCCGCCGCGCCCCGGACGGTGACCCCGCCGGACGGCGACCGTCCAACGGCCGACCCGGACGATCGAGTTCCCGTGGGGGATCTGGAACCGCCGGGTACCGCTGTCTGGCCGCCTCCGCGCACCTCCGTCCCGTCGGCTTCCGACCTTTCCGCCGCAGGCCCGCTTCCGGTCGACACCTCCGGGCCCGGCGCACGCCCGGCCGGTCCCGTCGTGCCGGAACCCGGTGCGGCGGCTCCCGTCGCGCCCGGCTCACGTGCGTCGACTCCGTTCGCCCCGGACCGGCTCGGACCAGGCCCGCTCGTACCGGTGGCGCCGGCGCCCGTCGGCCGCGAGGCCCGTCCGAATCCGACCGGCGGCCGGGTTCCGCTGGTCGGGCCGGCGCCCATCGGACTGCACCTGTCCGGTCCGTCGCCGGCCCGGCCGGCCGCCACCGCCGAGCCGGCGACGTCGGCAGGCAACACCCTCGGCCCGGTCGAGTCGGCAGGCACCGCCCACGATCCGGCCGGGTCGGCAGGCGCCGCCCTCGGTCCGGCCGAGCCAGCCGGGGCGGACCCGCTGGCGGAGGCGAGACCGGGTCGGCACTCCGCCCGGGAGAGCATCCCGGCACGCCTCGCCGACCTGACCGGCAGCCTGCCCGACGTGGCCGGCGGGATCGGCGTCCGGCTGCGCACCGCGGCCCGAGCGGCGAAGACCCGGCTGGGCCGGACCATCGCCCCGATCGCCGGTCCGATGCGTCCACCGCCCGACGCCCCGGCCACCCGCGTCGCGGTGGCCCGCGCTCGCCGTCGACGTCGACGCGCCGTGCTGTCGGCGGTGGCCGTGACCGGCCTGGTGGCGGCGCTGGCGTTCGCGGCCCGGTCGTCCACGCCACCCCCGCTGACCCGGGAGACCGCGCCCGTGGCGGCACCCGGCAACCAAGCACCCAGCGACCAAGCACCCAGCGACCAAGCACCCGGCGATCAAGCACCCGGCGATCAAGCACCGAGCGACCAAGCACCCGGCGGGCCGCTGCTCGACGTGGACCTGGCGCCGCTGCCGGGGTCGTTGTCGCTCACCGAACTCGGTACGCGGGACTGGCGGCACTGGGGCGGTACCGGCGCGGACAGCTTCCACCGCAAGGCGGGCGGCACCGGCGAGATCCAGGACCCGGGTGGCGAGCGGCTGGAGCACAACGCGGGCGCCTGTGATCTGCAGTGGACCGACGGCACGCCGACGGCGCGTCAGGAGGGCACCCGGGCGGGTGTCTTCCAGCGCGGCGCCGGGAAGAGCTTCACGCTCGGCGTGGCCGGGAGCGGTGATCTGCGTACGGTCCGGCTGTTCGTCGGCACCTTCTCGGCCGGTGCGCGGCTGGACCTGTCGCTGTCCAGTGGTGGCGACCCCGCCGTCCGCGAGGTCGCCCTCGCCGCGGGCGACCGCTTCTACCAGTACGTCATCCGCTTCCGGGCGGCCCCGGGGGAGCGGCTGCTGATCAGGTGGCAGGCCCTGACCGTGACCGGCGGCCAGAACGACGGGGTGGCGTTGCAGGCGATCACGCTAAGCTGAGCGGCCGGTCCGGCGAGCGGTCGCCAGGTAACGAACTGGAAACGCCCGTCACTCGACATATGGCGCAAAGAGCCGTCCGGTGACACCGTGAAGCCCGTCGCACACCTGTCGTATCCGGCGGTGTCGTGACCGAAGTGGAGGGTGTGGTGGGCCAGGAGGACCGTTCGCGTACCGGCCCCGGCTCGCACCGGCACGGCCTTCCGCGTACCCGGTCCGCGTTGCGCCGGCTGCGCCGCCGGCGTCGGCTGATGCTCGAAGGGCTGGCCGCCCTTCTCTGCCTGGCGGCACTGGCGGTCTACCTGGGCGTCGAACGGCACGACACGCCGCGCGAGGAGCACGCCGGAGTGCCGGTGGCGCCACCCGGCCGGGTCGGGCTGCCGAACGAGGCCGACGACACGGTGGTCAACCCGGGGCTGCGTCCCCGCCAGCGGCCGCCGTCGCCGAGCCCGTCGCCGTCCACGCAGTCACCGTCACCGACGCCCGCGCTCCCGCCGACCGTCACCGTGACCCGCGCCGAGGTCCCCGCCACCGTCGACCTCACCGCCGCCGGGCCCACCGACTGGGTCCACTGGGGGCTCACCGGCGCCGACCGGACGGTCCGCAAGCGCGGCGGCTCCGGCGAGATCCGCGACGAGGGTGGCCGGGGGCGGCGGGAGAGCTTCAGCAACAACCCCGAGGCGTACGCGTGGCGTGACGGCAACCCGGTCGCGTCGGCGAGCGGCACCATGTCCGGCGTCTACACCTGCCACCGGGGCAGCGGGTTCAACCTGTCGGTGGCCGCCGACGGGCAGCAGCGCACGGTGCGTCTGTACGCCGGACTCTGGATGGCCCGGGGCCGCCTCGACGTGCGCGTCTCCAGCGGCGGCCCGGTGACCACGCTCCGGATGGAGGATCCGCACACCGCGCTCACCACCGAGTTCACGATCAAGTTCCGTGCCTCGCGTGGCGCGCGGCTGCTGATGAGCTGGACGGTGGAGGAGTCGCTGGGCGACTGCGGCAACGTCAGCCTGCAGGCGGTGGCGCTGCGCTGAGCGGGGACAGTTTGTCCGTCGCGTACCCGGCCGGGCGTCGTACGTTTCCGTTGTCCCGTCCGACCATCCTCTGTGGAGGCCCGACCGATGACCGGCCCTGCACCCGTCGCCCCCGCCCGCCCGCGCACCGACCGTGACGTGCTGCGCGAGATCCCGATGCCGCCGTACGTGACGGTCGAGGACGTCCAGTTCGCGGTGCGGGCGGTGGTGGTGCACGCGCCGCGGGCCTGGTCGGGCGGGACCATCTGCCGCAACGACGCCAGCCCGCACCCGTGCCGCCTGCACGTGTGGGGCCGCCGGGTGCTCACTCTGCGCGGACTGCCGCCGGCCGAGATCGATGCACTCGTCGAGCGCGGCGACCCCGCCGCCGACCCGCGCCCGTACCGCCCCGGCGCCTGAGCACCGGGGCGGCCGGGCCGGTCAGCAGAGTGCGGGCTTCACCCAGGAGCACTCCCGCCCCTCCGGTACACGCGGCGACTCGGGCGCGACCGGCACCGTCCGCCGGGCGGTCGCCGTCTCCTTCTCGGTGTACGAGGCGAGCGCGATGGCGATCTGGTCCTCCAGCCCCTTCACCGACGAGGTGAGGTAGTTGTTCAGCACGATCGAGAACGCGAGCAGCCGTCCGTCGGCGTCGGTGACGTAACCGGAGAGCGCCGACGCGCCGGTCAGGCTGCCGGTCTTGGCGTGCACGTTGTTCGCGGCGGCGGTGCCGCCCATCCGGCTGCGCAGCGTCCCGCCCACGAACCGGTCCGGGTTGCCGGCCACCGGCAGCGCGGCGTACCAGGTGTCGAACCACGGTTCGGCGCGGACCGCCGAGAGCAGCGTGACGAACTGGGCCGGTGGGACCAGGTTGCGCCGGGACAGGCCGGACCCGTCGCGCTGGCGCAGCGTGCCGGTGTCCACTCCGGCGTCGCCCACGTATCCGCTGATCGCGGACAGCCCGGCGGCCCAGGTGCCGGCCCCGGACAGCTGCCGGCCCAGTTCCTTTGTGAGCACCTCGGCGTGACCGTTGTTGGAGAGCTTGAGGAACGGCACCATCAGGTCGGCCAGCGGCATCGAGTCGTGCCGGGCGAGCGGCTTGGCGGTGTCGGGGGTGGCGGTGCCGAGCACGGTCCGGCCGAGCACCCGTACGCCGTGGCGCCGCAGCGCGGAGCGGAACACGTCGGCGGCGTACCCGGTCGGTTCCCACACGGTGACCCAGTCGCTCTCGGCGGCTCGGCCGACCGCGATCTGGCCGGTCACCACCACGGTGTTGCCGCCGTGCTCGCGCTCGAAGGAGATGCTCGTCTCGCCGTCGGCGACCGTCTCGGCCCGGTTGTCGATCCGCAGCCAGCCGTTCTCCGGCGTCATGGAGATCTTCGGCCGTGCGCCGGCCCGCGTGCCGGGGGTGGCGTGCACGATCACGGTGCCGGCGTCGTAGTCGGTGTCCGGGGCGACCGTCAGCGCGGACACCTGCGCGGCGTAGTAGTAGGGCTCGTCGTCCCAGGTCCAGTCCGGACCGAGCCGGCCCTTGTCGTAGCGGGTGTCGTCGGCGACCAGATCGCCCGCGACCACGCGTACGCCCGCCGCGGCGACCTGCTGCGCGAGGCGGTCGTAGTCGGCGGCGAGGATGGTGGGGTCGCCGCCGCCGCGCAGGTAGAGGTCGCCGGAGAGCATCCCGGCGCGGTGCGACCCGTCGGCGCTGACCTCGGTGGTGAAGCGGTGACCGGGGCCGAGGAGTTCCATCGCCGCCGCCGAGGTGAGCAGCTTGGTGTTGGAGGCGGGGATGAGCCGCCGGGTGCCGTTGCGGTCGTAGAGCGTACGGCCGGTGGTGGTGTCGACGACGACCACTCCCGCCTGCGCCCCGTTGAGGCGGCTGTCGGCGAGGACCGCGTCGATTGTGGCGTTCAGCCGGGTCTGCGCGGGGGTGGGCGCTTCAGCGGTGGCGGTGGTGGTGCCGGCGGCGGCCGCGGTGGCGACCAGCGCCAGCACCGCGAGCGCCCGGGGGAATAGGCGTCGATGCATGGGACGATGCTGCCACGGAGATTTCCTGCGGAAAAGACTCCGGCGCGAAAGGTTATTTGCGGCCGCCGATGCGGTGACCGTAAACCCCCGGTGTTCCCGGTCCGGATCGGGGAAAACACCTGGTCACCGGGGAGCGGCCGATCGCCGGGTTCCGTTTGACGGATGACCTGGCAGCGGGCACGGTGGGGGTGAGGGCCGGGGAACCGCCCTGCTTCCAGCGCGGCGGGACCGTGTCTCGCCCGCTTCCGGGTCGCGAGCCGACCGCGTGGGCCGTGTCGCCCGCGAAACCCGACATCCAGCCATGAGGAGTTCAGCCATGCTGACCATGACCGACAACGCCGTCCTGGTGATCCGTGACCTCGCCGCCCAGCAGGACGTCGCCGACGCGGGCGGGCTGCGCATCGCCGCCGACACCGACGCCGGTTCGCTCTCGATCGAGCTGGTGCCGCAGCCGGTGCAGGGCGACCAGGTGGTGGACACCGAGGGGGCGCGCATCTTCCTCGACTCGGACGCGGCCGAGCTGCTCAACGACACGTCTGTGGACGCGCTCGTCGACGAGGAGGGCGTGGTCCAGTTCGGGTTCACCGAGAAGGAGTGAGCTCAGCCGGCCCGCTGGTCCGGTTCCGGCCGGACCAGCGTTGCCAGCACGTGCGCCAGATGGTGCGAGGTGCTCCATGCGATCCAGTTCGCCGGTGAGCCCGCGCCCGCACCCCGCCGGGCCCGCCGGACGATCTCGTGGTCGCCCCAGGAGAAGCCGGCCCCGGCCGTCGACCAGTGTGGCGCTGTGGTGAGCGTGCGGCACAGGTCGGCGAAGCGTTCGTCGCCCCGCCCGCCTCGCCGCGACCAGCGGTACACCCACCACGCGTCGTCGGCGGCCCAGCGCAGCGTCGGGGTCCGGTCGCCCGGCTCGTCCGCGTCCCGTACCGCGCAGCAGACGCCGTAGTCGCCGTATCCGAGGCCCAGGTCGGCCAGGCGCCGCCAGAGCGACCAGTCGTAGCGGTCCAGCCGCACCGGTTCGTCCACCGGTAGCCGGGACAGCGACGGCGGCATCCCGCCCGCGGCCACCGTGACCGAGCGCCAGGCGTGCCGCCGGGCCCACTGCGCCGCCCGCCGGACCCGCGGCTCGGCCAGTCGGACGTCGGCCCGGCAGCACACGTCCCCGGCGTCGAGCAGCAGGTCGCACTGCTCGGGCAGCAGTCCGGTCACCCGCCACACCCGTTCCGCGGCCGCCGTCGCGGCGTCCGGCCCGGCCCGGTCCGGACCGACGCGCAACCGGACCACCGCGTGGTGCGCCCAGACCCGGGCCGCCGCGCCGTGCGCGGCCAGCCGCCGGTCACTGTCCGCGAGACCGATCACCGGCACCAGCGGTACGCCCCAGCGGGCCGGATCGTGGTCCGCGCTGTCCGGCAGCGCCGACACGTCGACGGCGGGCAGCAGTCCGTCGGGCAGCCGGCTCAACGCGTCCACGATGGACGGCGCGTCGGCCGGAACGTCGAGGATCGGTGCGAGCAGCGCGGCGGAGGCGTCGTCGAGCCGGGTCAGCGCCTCCAGTTCCCCGCGCCGCGCGGCAAGCACCGGGCGGTAGGCCGGAGGTCGACCTCGAAGCGGCGGCACCATACTTCAATGTAGCCAGATGATTGCGCTACGTCATGAATTCCGGTCGCCTCCGGTGCCGGAGCGGGCGTCGCAGGGGCCGGCGGGGCGAGCCGCGACATCGACCATCGGACCGACGTTTCCGCAGCTCAGAGCCGTCCACTGTCAGTGATCGGACAGCTCTCCGGCTGGTTGCCGGGCGGCTCGCCGACATAGCGTCGGAATCACCGAGGGGGACCGCCGACGATCGCCCGGAAGTGTACGAACGCCTCCTGCAGGCGTACCGGCGGGAGAGAGGAACACCATGCCGAGCCGCAGGGCAAGGAGGGAGACCACCGGCCAGCCGATCCCGAGCATGCGGGAGGCCGCGCGCGCCGACACCGAGATCAACTCGTGTTCCCCGGTCGGGTTGCCGCCTACCGCGCGCATGCTGTTCGCCGTGGTCGACGCCAACGGACGGCTCGTCCGGGGCCTCGGCGCCACCTCGGCCACCCGGCTCGCCGCCGGGATGTACCAGGTCGCGTTCGACCAGGACGTGGCCGGGGCGGCGTACGTCGGGACGGTCGGTCTCGCGACGGCGAACGGGCTGGTACCGCAGGGCGTCATCACCGTGGCGCCACGCTCGGGCATCGCCAACGCGGTGTTCGTCGAGACGCACGGCGCGAGCGGGCACGCGGACCGCCCGTTCCACCTGGCCGTGCTGGCCTGACCGGACCCGCAGACGAGCGCACGGCGCCGCACGACCTCCGGTCGTAACGTCGCCGCGCTCCGGCCGTCTCCCACCACCGCAGCCGTACGGCGGTACGCCGGCGGGGACCTGGCTCGACCGGCCCAGCCCGCACCGGTCTTGTCGGCAGCACATGCCCCGTCTCAGGGCATCCAAACCGGATCGGCGTGGGGAATTCCACCATCTGCGACTCCCGGCGTGGCGGGCGCGTGATCGGGGTATGAGCGGGCCATGGAGCATTTCACTATCGCGACAGTCGCCGAGAAGAGTCCCGACTTCCGCCGCGTGCTCTGGACCGGGGAGCACACCCAGCTGGTCATCATGACCATTCCGCCGGGCGGCGAGATCGGCGAGGAGGTCCACGAGGGCATCGACCAGATCCTCACGTTCGTCAGCGGCACCGGCGAGGCGCGGGTGGCCGGGGAGAAGAAGGAGGTCGTCTCCGGCGACCTGGTGGTCGTACCGGCCGGCACGAAGCACAACTTCGTCAACACCGGGCCGAACCCGCTGGTGCTCTACACCGTCTACGGGCCGCCCGAGCACGCCGACGGTGCGGTGCACAAGACGAAGGAGGAGGCGGACGCCGCCGAGGAGGCGGGCGAGGACGAGCCGCCCACCTCCTGACTGCGGTTCGAGCGGGGCGCCACGACCTCGCCTGTCAGACGGGCGCCCCGCTGTGCACCAGACCCGGATACTTGACGCCGGCCCCGGTGTTCAGCACCACCACGCGCTCACCGGGCCGGATCCACCCGCCCGCGCGCAGGTGCCGGGCGGCGGTCAGGCAGGCCGCGCCCTCCGGACAGAGCAGCAGCCCTTCCCGGGCGGCGAAGTCGCGCAGGTCGGTGAGGATCTCCGCGTCGTCCACCGCGATCGCGGTGCCGGCGCTCTCCCGCAGCGCGGACAGGATCAGCTCGTCGCCGAGCGGGGCCGGGACGGTGATGCCGAACGCGACGGTGTGCGCGTCCTCCCACGGGGTGACGCGCTCCTCGCCGGCCGCGAACGCCCGCACGATCGGCGCGCACCCGGTGGACTGCACCGCGACCAGGCGGGGCAGCCGGTCCTCCACCCAGCCCAGCTCGCGCAGCTCGTGCAGCGCCTTGTGGATGCCGATCAGCCCGACGCCCCCGCCGGTCGGATAGACGATCACGTCGGGCACCTGCCAGCCGAGCTGCTCGACGATCTCGTACCCCATGGTCTTCTTGCCTTCGAGGCGGTACGGCTCGCGCAGCGTGCCGGCGTCGAAGATCCCGCCGTCCGACCCGGCGATCAGCTCGGCGATCTCCCGGCCCGCGTCGTTTATCAGGCCGTCGATCAGCCGCAGGTCGGCGCCGGCGGCGAGGCACTCCTCGCGGCAGATCGTCGGCGCGGCCAGCGGCATGGCGATCGTCGCGCCCATCCCGGCCCGCGCCGCGTACGTGGCCCAGGCCGCTCCCGCGTTGCCGTTCGTGGGCATGGCGATCCGCCGCACGCCCAGCTCCCGGGCCCGGCTCACGCCCACCGACGCGCCGCGCGCCTTGAACGACCCGGTCGGCGTCAGCCCCTCGTCCTTGACGATCAGGTCCGCGATGCCGATCTCGTGGCCGTACGCCGGCGCGCGCCACATCGGCGTCCAGCCCTCGCCCAGCGTGGTGACACACCGGGGGTCGGCCACCGGCAGCAGCTCCCGGTAGCGCCACAGGTCGGCCGGGCGCAGCCCGAACTGCTCGGGCGCGACGGTGGCGGCCACCGCGGCGAGGTCGTAACGGGCCAGCAGCGGCGAGCCGCAGCCGCACAGGTTCTGCAACACGTCGGCCGGGTGTTCACTGCCGCAGCGCGGGCACTCCAGGTGCGTCAGGTGCACGGTGGTCCTCAGCTCGCGTCGATGCTCAGCCAGTGCCGGCTGCGCCGGCCCGGCTCGTACGGGGAGTCGAGGCGTTTCGCCACCACTCCCGGGAGCCCCTGCTCACGGGCGGCCCGTAGGGCGTCCGCGCCGACTCCCGGGAACCACGGCGGAGTCTGCCAGTGCGGACCGGTGAGCGCCAGACCGTCGAGCAGGTCACGGCGTTGCGCGTACGGCACGTCGAGGCTGGACACGCCCTCCAGCCAGAGCAGGTCGACGGCGAGGAACTGACCGTCGCGCCGGGTCGGCGGACGGACCCGCCCGGCCGGGTCGATCCGGACCAGCACGCCGTCGAGCACCGCCTCGGCCGGGGCCAGCGCCTCGGCCATCGCCCGCGCCCAGGGGTACGACCCGGTGACGTCGGTGTCGTCGCCGTCGAGCAGCCGCAGCCGGCCGCCCGAGACGTACGCCGTCGCGCGCACGCCCGCCCAGCGCAGCTCGTACCCCCAGGCGGCGGCGTCGCGCGGCAGCCGCCCGCCCTCGGCGGGGAGCATCGGGCGGACCAGCTCGGGCATCGGCGTCCAGCCCTCCGGTGCCGGGTCGGTGCGCCTGATCATCCAGTCCCGGCCCCGCCCGCCGGTGGCGAACAGGACGTACCGGCCCTTCGTGCGCTCGCCGTCGAGCACCACGATCACCTCGTCGTCGCGCCACTTCTCCGCGCGGTAGGTGCCGGTGTCGTGCACTGTCATCCGCCCGCCGCCGTACTCCCCGGTGGGGATCTCCCCGTGGAACGTCAGGTACTCCATCGGGTGGTCCTCGGTGTGCACCGCCAGGTGGTTGCGGCCCGGGTCGCGCGGCAGGCCGCGCGGCACCGCCCAGGAGGCCAGCACGCCGTCGTGCTCCAGGCGCAGGTCCCAGTGCAGGCTCCGGGCGTGGTGCTGCTGGATGACGAAGCGGGGCGCGCGCCGCGCGGACCGCTTCCGGCCGGCAGCCCGCTCGGGCACCGGTTCCGGGGTACGCGCGGCGTCCCGTTTCCGCCGGTACTCCTCCAGCCGGTCCGCCATCCCCGCATCCTCCCCCAGACCCGCCGTACGCGCCGGGATGCCGGTGTGTGTGCGGCCAACCGGGGTAGAACGGGGGACATGGACAGCGACCAGCCCACCCTTCCGCTCCCCGGCGACGTCCGGATCCCGCTGCTCGGCTTCGGCACGTGGCAGGCCACCGGCGAGGCCGGGTACCAGGCGGTGCTCGCCGCGCTGGACGCCGGCTACCGGCACATCGACACGGCCACCATGTACGGCAACGAGAAGGAGGTCGGGCGGGCGGTCAAGGAGAGCGGGCTGCGCCGCGAGGACGTCTTCATCACCACCAAGCTGCCGCCGGACCGGGTGGGCCGGGAACGGGAGACCATCGAGGCCAGCCTGGCCGCCCTGGACACCGACTACGTCGACCTGTGGCTGGTGCACTGGCCGCCGTCCGCGCCGGGCGACAGCATCCCGGTGTGGCGGGAGATGCTCGCCGCGCGGGACGAGAACATGGCGCGCACGGTCGGGGTGAGCAACTACTCGATCGGGCAGATCGACGAGCTGATCCAGGCCACCGAGGAGACGCCGGCGGTCAACCAGATCCGCTGGAGCCCGTCGCTGTACGACAGGCACACCCACGCCGCCCACCGGGACCGGGGCGTGGCGCTGGAGGGGTACAGCCCGTTCAAGGCCAGTGACCTGTCCGACCCGGTGCTGGTCCGCATCGCCCAGGCGCACGACGTGTCGCCGGCCCAGGTGGTGCTGCGCTGGCACATCGACCACGAGATCGTGGTCATCCCGAAGTCGGTCACGCCGGAGCGCATCCGCGCCAACGTCGACGTGTTCGGGTTCTCGCTCACCGCCGAGGAGATGCGCGACGTCGACGCACTCGCCGGCTGAGGCGTACACGTGCAAGGGGCGCGGTCCGCTGCGGACCGCGCCCCTTGCCGCGTGCGGAGGTCAGCCCCGGGCGCAGGTGGAGCCGTTGAGCGTGAAGCTGCTCGGCGCGGAGTAGCTGCCGTTCAGCGTCGCCTGGTAGCCGAAGCTGGTGGACGCCCCGGGCGCCAGCGTGCCGTTGTAGCCGGCGTTGCGGGCGGTCACCGCCGAGCCGCTCTGGCTCACCGTGGCGTTCCACGCGTTGGTGACGGTCTGCCCGGAGGGCAGGTTGTAGTTCAGCGTCCAGCCGTTGATCGTGCCGGAGCCGGTGTTCTTGACCGTCACGTCGGCGGTGAAGCCGTTGTTCCACACGTTCGCCGCCTTGTAGGTGACGGTGCAGGACGCGCCGCCCGACGGCGGGGGCGTGGTCGGTGCCGACGTGGTCGGCGGCGGGTTGGAACCGGTGTTGACGCTCTGCGAGAACGAGTTCACCGCCAGCCCGACGCCGCCCTGCCACGGCTCGAACCCGGCCTGGATGCTGGTCAGGTACCAGTCGTTCGTGATCGCGCCCCGGTTACGGGTGTCGTTGATGAACGCCATCGCGTCGAAGCTGAAGCTGGGGACGGCCGACGGCGCCACGTACGAGATGACGTTGTTGGAGCCGTTGCTGCCGCGCCAGACCTCCCAGGTCCGGCCGGCGATGCTGGCGTTGCCGACCACCGAGCCGATGGGCTGGATCGGCCCCTGCCGGTTGAGCCAGATCATGATCTCCATCTGGTTCACGCCGTCGCGCTTCGGCGACGGGTCGAGCCAGATGTCGTACGCGGCGTCGTAGATCGCGCCGCTGACGTAGTTGTAGCTGATGCTGGCCGGTGCGCTGCTGATGTTCTTCACCTGTACCGGCAGGTTCGTGCCGGGCGAGCAGTTGGTGTAGTGGCAGCCCACGAAGATCGACGGGTAGGAGACCGGCGCCCCGTTGGTCGGCGCCGAGCCGTCCGCGCGGGTGATCGAGAAGCCGGTCGAGGTGACGTTGATGCACTGCTGGGCACTGGTGCCCCAGCGGTTGTTCTGCACCACGTACTTGCCGCCGATCGTGGTCGAGCCGTACTGCTCGCAGATCTGGGTGTCGGCGGAGGCGGTGCCGCCGAGCGCGACGGCGACGAGGGTGCCGGCGGCGAGCAGTCCGGCCGCCGCGAGGGCCCTGAGTGGACGCTTCATGATGCTCCTTGGCTCGGCGCGGGACGGCGCCGGTTCGGTCGGTGATACGGGCGGGAGCGCTCCCACGATGCAAGGAACACATTTACATGCCTCGAATCATTGCGCAAATGCGCCGGGCTCGTTAACGCTCCGCGTCCGGCCGGTGGCGCGAGCGAGGGCGACGGCCGTCCCCTTCCCCCAGATGGAGGCGGGATTCCTGCCGGTGGGACGGGGTGTGCCGCCGACCGGTGGCCCGCGCCAGGGCGCACGGGCACTTCCGCCGCCTGGTTGCGGCGAGTAATGTCTTGCCTCCAACGCGTTCCGATCCCCCTCCGGAGGCGTACCCCGTGATGGGTGGTTCCCCCGTGCGCATCCTCGTCGTCGGCGCGGGCATCGCCGGCCTCGCCGTGGCCCGGGCGCTGCGCCTGGCGGGGTTCCGGCCCGACGTCACCGAACGGCTGCCACCCACCGAGACGATCGAGACCGGCCTCTACCTACCAGGCAACGCCGCCCGGGCGATGCGCCGGCTCGACCTCGACGGGCCGCTGCGCCCCATCGGCCAGGTGATCCACCGGCAGCGCTTCCTCGACGCCGCCGGGGCGCCGCTGTGCGAGGTCGACCTCGACGCGCTCTGGGCCGGCGTGGGGGAGTGCCGGGCGCTGCCCCGGGCCGAACTGCACCGGGTGCTGCTCACCGGCGCCGGCGGCGCGGTGCGCCACGGCGCCGAGGTGAGCACCGTCGACCCGCTGCCCGGCCGGGTCGCCGTCGGCTTCACCGACGGCACCACCGCTGAGTACGACCTGGTCGTCGGCGCCGACGGACCCCGCTCGGCGGTACGGACCCTGGCCGCGCTCGGCGGACCGCCACGCCCCGCCGGGCAGGTGGTCTACCGCGCCCTGGTGCGCGGCGGCCCCCGCATCGCGGACTGGACCGCCCTGCTCGGCCAGCGGGCCGGGTTCCTCGTGGTGCCGCTCGGCGCCGGCCGGCTCTACTGCTACGCCGACGAGGCCGGCACCGACCTGCCCGCGGACCCGGTCGCCCGCCTGCACGAGCTGTTCGGCTCCTACGGCGGCCCGGTGCCCGAGGTGCTCGCCGCGCTGGAGACCGTGTGCGTGGAGCGCACCGAGGAGGTCGAGCTGGGACGCTGGTTCCACGGCCGGGTACTGCTCGTCGGTGACGCCGCTCACGCCACCGCGCCGACGCTGTCGCAGGGTGCCGCCATGGCGCTGGAGGACGCCGTCGTGCTCGCCGAGTCGCTGCGGGCCGCCGGCAGCGTCGACGCCGCGCTGATCGCGTACGAGAGTCGTCGCCGCCCGCGTACCCGCTGGGTGCGGGACCGGACCCGGGACCGCAACCGCACCCGCGACGTGCCGCCGGCGCTGCGCGACCCGTTGCTGCGCGGACGCGGCGGCCGGATCTTCCGGGAGCACTACCGGCTCCTGACCGGCCCCCTCTAGAGAGCGGGAGATCGTAGCCGCCCACCCCACGCGGCGGGGCCACCTACCGGGGACTATCCTCCCTACGGATGACGGCTGCGCCGATGACCAGCGCGCCGAGCGGGACAACCAGAACCGGAGGCCACTCGTGACCACCGTCGCACCCAAGCCGGTCGTGACCCGGCCCTGGCCGGTCCGCGAGCCGGTCAAGGGGTCGGCCATCGCGCGGCTGCTGCGCACCACGGACGCGAAGCAGATCGGGATCATGTACATGGTCACCGCGTTCGTGTTCTTCATGATCGGTGGCCTGATGGCCCTGATCATGCGTGCCGAACTCGCGCGACCGGGCCTGCAGTTCCTGTCGCCCGAGCAGTACAACCAGCTCTTCACGATGCACGGCACGATCATGCTGCTGTTCTTCGCGACGCCGATCGTGTTCGCCTTCGCGAACTACGTGGTGCCGCTGCAGATCGGCGCGCCGGACGTGTCGTTCCCCCGGCTCAACGCCTTCGCCTACTGGCTGTACCTGTTCGGTGGCACGCTCGCCACCGCTGGCTTCATCGCCCCGGGCGGCGCTGCCGACTTCGGCTGGACCGCGTACACGCCGCTGAGCACCGCCGACCACGCCCCAGGCGTGGGCGCCAACATGTGGGTCGTCGGCCTGGCCATCTCCGGTCTGGGCACGATCCTCGGCGCGGTCAACCTGATCACCACGATCCTGACCCTGCGCGCGCCCGGCATGACCATGTTCCGGATGCCGATCTTCACCTGGAACATGCTGGTCACCAGCCTGCTGGCGATCCTGGTCTTCCCGCTGCTGGCCGCCGCGCTGTTCGCGCTCGCCGCGGACCGCCTGATGGGCGCCCACGTGTACGACCCGGCGACCGGCGGGCCGATGCTGTGGCAGCACCTGTTCTGGTTCTTCGGTCACCCCGAGGTGTACATCATCGCGCTGCCGTTCTTCGGCATCATCAGCGAGATCATCCCGGTGTTCTCCCGGAAGCCGATCTTCGGCTACAAGGGCCTGGTCGCCGCCACCATCGCCATCGCCGCCCTGTCGATGAGCGTCTGGGCGCACCACATGTTCGCCACCGGCCAGGTGCTGCTGCCGTTCTTCAGCTTCCTGAGCTACCTGATCGCCGTGCCCACCGGTATGAAGTTCTTCAACTGGATCGGCACCATGTGGCGGGGCCAGATCACCTTCGAGACGCCGATGCTGTTCTCGATCGGCTTCCTGGTGACCTTCCTCTTCGGTGGTCTCACCGGTGTGCTGCTGGCCAGCCCGCCGCTCGACTTCCACCTGCACGACTCGTACTTCGTGGTGGCGCACTTCCACTACGTGCTCTTCGGCACCATCGTGTTCGCGGTGTTCGCCGGCATCTACTTCTGGTTCCCGAAGATGTTCGGCCGGATGCTCGACGAGCGGCTCGGCAAGATCCACTTCTGGCTGACCATGATCGGCTTCCACACCACGTTCCTGGTGCAGCACTGGCTGGGCAACGAGGGCATGCCGCGCCGGTACGCCGACTACCAGGCCGCCGACGGCTTCACCACGCTGAACACGATCTCCACGATCGGCGCGTTCATCACCGGTATCTCGACGCTGCCGTTCATCTGGAACTGCTGGAAGTCGTACAAGACCGGCCCGGTCGTCGAGGTCGACGACCCGTGGGGCCACGGCAACTCGCTCGAGTGGGCCACCAGCTCCCCGCCGCCGCTGCGTAACTTCGACCGCATGCCGCGCATCCGCTCGGAGCGGCCGGCGTTCGACGCGAAGTTCCCCGAGCTGGCCGCCGGGCAGAGCCTGGCCGGTCCGCCGGAGGGTGGTGCCAAGCCGCTGACCAGCGAGGTCAACGGTGGCGCCAGCTACCAGGAGGACACCGCAGGCAACCTCGACCAGCGCTGACGCACCAGTTCAAGGCCGGGCGCCGCACCCCCTCACGGGGTGCGGCGCCCGCCCTTTTCCCCTCCCGCCTGTCCCGCCCCCCGGGGGGTCCGCCTGTCCCCGTTGATCATGAGGTTGGCGGCAGTTCGTGCCCGATTTGTCGCCGCCAACCCCATGATCGCCGAGGTGAGGGCGGGGGCGCGGCACCAGTTCGGGGAAGTGGTGGTGTCCGGGGTGCGTGGACCTAGCCACTTCCCCGTACTGGCTCGCCCCGCCTCGGGAGACACGGACTCCTTGATCACGCCGGGCGGGGGTCAGCGGGAGGCGAGGGCCACGTCGGGGTCCGGGGTCGGGGTGAGGGCCGGGGTGCGGCGGTGGCGGAGCTCTATCGGGAGCACCGCCAGCGCCACCAGCGCGCCGATCGCGCCGGTGACCACGAAGCCCCACGCGGGCGCGGAGGCGTCGATGACCGCGCCGGCCAGCGGTGCGCCGAGCGCGATGCCGACCGTCACGGCGGAACCGTGCAGGCCCATCGCCAGACCCCGGACGGAGGACGGGGCCAGCCGGCTCACCGCGTCGGAGGTGGACGCGATGGTGGGGGCGCAGAGCGCACCGGCCGGGATCAGCGCCAAACACAGCAACCACCAGTGCGACCCGCCCAGCCCGACCGGGATGGTGGTGAGGCTCAGCGCCGCCATCAGCGCCAGCGGGGAGAACGAGCGGCGTACCGCGCCGTAGGCGAAGCCGCCGGCCAGCGAGGCGACCGCCCAGGCGGCCAGCACGGCGCCGGTCCAGCCGACCTCGCCTCCCTCCCTCAGCACGGCGACCACCGCGACGTCGGTGCCGCCGAGCACCAGGGTGGCGGCGAGGCTGACCGCCAGCACAGCGAGCAGCCGCGGGGTGAGCCATTCGCGGCGGTGCACCGGGCGCTGCGGACCGGCCGGTTCGTCGGCGGCCCGGATCGGCGGGTCGAGCAGCCAGAAGCAGACGCCGGAGGCGACGATGCCGGCGCCGACCGCCCAGAGCGTCAGGCGCGGCGTGACGGCGGTGGCCAGGGCCACGGCGAGCGCCGGGCCGACCATGAACGACAGCTCCACGGCCATCGAGTCCAGCGCGTACGCGGGGCGGCGCTTCTCCACCGGCACCAGCGCGGCGATCGACTGGCGGACCATCGAGAAGATCGGCAGGGCGAGCAGCCCGGCGAAGAACGCGGCAGGCAGCAGTACCGGGTACGGCAGTGTGGGCGCGGCGGACCAGAACAGGGCCTCGGCGACTGTGGTGAGCACCAGCACCGGCCGGAGCCCTCGGCGGTCGATGAGCCGCCCGAGCAGCGGGGCGCCGACCGCCGCGCCGATCGTCGATGCGGCGCCGACCAGGCCGGCGGCGCCGTAGCCGCGGCCCAGGTCGAGCACCACGTAGAAGGTGAGCGTCACCCCGGTGGCGGTCAGCGGCACACGGGCCAGCACCGACACCAGCAGCAACGATCGGAGACCGGGTAGGGCGAGCGCCTCCCGGTAAGGCTTCAGGTTCACGACGGTCCGTACCTCCGGCGCCATCCTGGGGCCGGGGTACGACACCCGCAAGCGATTACCGGGTCAAGCGGTGGCGATCACAGGCTCGCCCACCATTGTCACCCCGGCACCCTCGAGCGCCCGCAGCGCCACGTCGAGTGTGTCCGGCGCGACGGCGGCGGTCAGGTCGAGCAGCACAGTGGTCCGGAAGCCCTCCCGCGCGGCGTCCAGCGCGGTCGCGCGCACGCAGTGGTCGGTGGCGATGCCGACCACGTCGACCCGGTCCACGTCGTGCCGGCGCAGCCAGTCGGCCAGGCACTCGCCGTCGGGCGCGTGGCCTTCGAAACCGGAGTACGCGGCCGCGTGCTCGCCCTTGTGGAAGATCACCTCGACCCGGTCGGTCGTCAGCTCGCTGTGGAACTCGGAGCCGGTGGTGCCGACCACGCAGTGCCGGGGCCAGGAGTCGACGTAGTCCGGCGGGTCGCCGAAGTGCGCGCCCGGGTCGACGTGGTAGTCCTTCGTCGCGACCACGTGGTCCCACCGGTCCGGCTCGGCGGCGAGCAGCCGGGAGATGCCGGCGGCCACGCCGGCTCCGCCACCGACCGCGAGGGAGCCGCCCTCGCAGAAGTCGTTCTGCACGTCCACGATGATCAGGGCGTTCGCCATCTGACGGGTTCCTCCTCAGCTCGCTGGTACGACGGTCACCGGTACGGCGGGATCCCCGGCGGAGAGCTTGAGCCCCTCCCACGGGATCGAGATCAGGCACTGGCGCAGGTGGTCCCGGGACTCCTCCAGCGTGGGCAGCGTCTCCGGCTCGCCCGACACCACGTACGAGTGCTGGAGCAGCCGGTCGTTGGGCTGCCGGTCCGGTACGCCCTGCGGCACGATGACCTCCTCGGTGGCGGTGCCGGTGGGCTTGTGCCGGCGGACCGCGACCTTCCGGCCGCCGATGGTGGCCTTGTGCTCGGAGCGCTTGACCACCGGCCGCCCCTCCACCTCGACCAGCTTGTAGACCAGGCCGGCGGTGGGCGCCCCGGAGCCGGTCACCACCGCGGTGCCGGCGCCGTACATGTCGACCGGTTCGGCGGCGAGCGCGGCGATGGCGTACTCGTCGAGGTCGCCGGAGACGATGATCTTCGTCTCGGTGGCACCGAGCGAGTCGAGCAGCTCCCGGGACTGCTGGGCGATCACCGCGAGGTCGCCGGAGTCGATCCGGACCGCCCGCAGCTCCGGCCCGGCCACCGCGATCGCGTTGCGGATGCCCTGGGCGATGTCGTACGTGTCGACGAGCAGCGTGGTGTCCTTGCCCAGCGTGGCGACCTGGGAGGCGAACGCGGCCCGCTCGTCGTCGTGCAGCAGCGTGAAGGCGTGCGCGGCGGTGCCCGCGGTGGGGATGCCGTAGCGCTGCCCGGCGGCCAGGTTGGAGGTGAACCGGAACCCGGCCAGGTACGCGGACCGCGCCGCCGCGACGGCGGCCTCCTCGTGCGCCCGGCGGGAGCCCATCTCGATCAGCGCCCGGCCCCGGGCAGCGGTGACCATCCGGGCCGCGGCGGCGGCGACCGCGCAGTCGTGGTTGAGCACCGACAGCACGAGCGTCTCCAGCACCACGCACTCGGCGAACGTGCCGGACACGGTGAGGATCGGGGAGCCGGGGAAGAACAACTCGCCCTCGGCGTAGCCGTCGATGTCGCCGGTGAACCGGTAGTCGGCGAGCCACTGCGCGGCCGGCTCGTCCACCACGCCGGTACGACGCAGGAAGTCGATCTCCGCCGGATCGAACCGGAAGTCGCGGATCATCTCGATCAGGCGGCCGGTTCCGGCGACCACGCCGTACCGTCGCCCGGCCGGCAGCCGCCGGCTGAACACCTCGAAGACGCAGCGTCGGTCGGCCGTGCCGTCACGCAGGGCCGCGCTGACCATGGTCAGCTCGTAGTGGTCGGTCAGCAGCGCGGGGCGAAGGGTGCTCACCGCCCCAGCCTAGAGTTCAGCCCGGGTCCGCGCCGTCGTGCCCCGGCATCGACCGCAGGGCGGCCCGCAACTCGCCGCGCCCGGCGACGCCGAGCTTGCTGTAGACGCGCTGGAGGTGGTTCTCCACGGTGCGGGTCGACAGGAACAGCCGCTCGGCGATGGTGCGGCTGGTCACGCCGTCTGCGGCCAGCCGGGCTATCTCCCACTCCCGCTCGCTGAGCGCCGGGCGCAGCAGCCGCAGCGCCGGGGTGGAGATCTCGTCGCAGCGGCGCAGCAGATCCGCGAGGCGTTCCCGGATCGGCCCGGTGGCGCCGGCCCGGACGTGTCGCGTCCGGTGCAGGGCCAGGGCGGTCGCCTCGGCCGCGTACACGATCAGCTCCCGGTCGGCGAAGCCGTCGGCGACCGCGAGCAGCGCGTCCGGCGAGCCGTCGACAGCGGCCCGGCCGAACCGGGCGACGAGCGGCGGCAGGACGCCGTCGATCCGCTCGGAGAGTTCGGCCAGGCGTTGCGCCACGGTGCGCCGCCCACCGTCGGTGCAGGTCGGTCCGACCGGCGCGGCGGCCTGGTCCAGCCGGACCAGGTCGAGCAGGACGAGCAGCTCGTGCCCGGCCAGGCCGTCCTCGCGCAGCCGGTCGGCGAGCGCGCACAGGTGCTTGGTGGCCGCCGGCAGGTCACCGGTGGCGGCCTGGACCGCGCCCCGGGCCTGCTCCAGCCACGGGTAGAGCACGGCCATGCCGGGCGCGTGCGTCCGGTCCGCCTCGGCCATCGCGTCGGCCGCGTGCGTCACGTCCCCGCGCAGCGCGGCGGCCTGGGCGCGCTCGGCGTGCGCGAGGCCCGCGTACACCCGGCTGGTGGCGAGCACCGCGCACGCCTCCAGGCTGGTCCGCAGCGCGTCGTCGCCGCGCCCGCGCAGTCGCGCCGCGTACGCCTGGAGGATGGCCAGGTAGCCGGTGCCGAGCCGGAAGTCACCGGCCCCGGCCAGGTCGGCGAACTCGTCGGCGACTATCGCGTCGATGCCGGGCAGGTCGCCGGAGAGCGTCAGCCGGGTGCCCCGGGCCAGCTCCATGGCGAGCTGGAGGTAGGGCATGTCGGCCCGCCAGCACGCCGCCTCGGCCTGCACCCGGGCGATCGCGGTGGCGCTGCGCTGGTATTGCCCCTGCGCGGCCTGGAGGTGGGCGAGCGTGCAGCGGGCCAGCTCCCGGGCGGCCATCGGGGCGGCGGGCCGGTCCAGCACCTCCTGGGCCAGCCGGACCGCCACGTCGACGTCGAGCCGGTGCAGCCGCATGATGGCCTCGAACGCGCGTACGCGGGCCCGGTCGGCGGGGTCGCTCAGCTCCTCGCCGCGCGCGGCGATCTCCTCCACCGTGGACTCGCGGTTGAGCCCCCAGTAGCTGACCATGCCCCGCACGGTCAGCCACCGGCTGCGCCGCCGGTCGTCGTGGATCTCGCCGGCGACCTGGTCGAGCACGCCGATCGCCTCGTCCGGCCGGTCGCCGAACATGAGGATGGTGGCGAGCAGCTCGGCCGCGTCCGTGCCGCCGCCGGCCTCCAGCGCCGCGCGGGCCAGCCGGGTGGCAAGCGGCACGTCGTACCTGCCGAACGCCTGCACCGCCGCTTCGAGCAGCAGGGCCACGTCCTGTGCCGTACCCGAGTCGAGCCGCCACACGGCGACGCGCAGCAGGTCCTCCCGGCGGCGCTTGCCGACCTGCTCCAGCAGCCCGGCCAGCGTGGCCTGGAGCCGGCGGGTGCGGCTGACCGGGCAGTGCCGGCGCATCACCTCGCCGTAGAGCGGGTGCGCCAGCCGGACGTTGAGCCGCCGGTCGTCGTGGACCAGCGCGATGAGCCCACGTTCCTCGGCCCTCTCCACGTCCGCCGGGTCGACCGCCCGTTCCAGCAGTTGCAGGCCCAGCGGTTCGCCGAAGGCGACCAGTTCGACGACCGCCCGGACGCCGGGGGTGAGCTGGCCGATCCGGGTGTCGATCAGCTCGGTGAGATTCGGTGCCAGCTCCAGCGGGCCGGTCCAGGTCCAGAGCCCGTACCTGCGGTTCAGCGCGTCGTCGGCAGCAAGCACCAGCTCCCGCAGCAGCAGCGGGTTGCCGGCGGAGAGCTGGAACAGCCGCTCCGAGGAACAGGCGTCGACCGGGCCGCCCAGGATGGCGGCGAGCAGCCCGGAGGTCTCGGTGCGGCACAGCGGGCCGAGCTCGACCAGGTCGGCCAGGTCGTCGGTCCAGAGTGCCCGGATCGGCAGCGGGACCTGTTCGCCGTTGCGCAGCGTCCCGATGACGTACGCGTTCTCCGAGCGGGCGACCAGGTGCACGAGCGCCGCCGAGGGAGGGTCGAGCAGATGCGCGTCGTCGACGGCGAGCACGATGGGCCGGCCGGCTGCCTGTTCCTGGAGCACGTCCAGGGCCCAGCGCAGGATCCCGGCGGGGGACAGGCCCTGCGGCTGCGAGGCGGGCAGCACCTGGACCAGCCCGCCGAACGGCAGCGCGGCAGTGGTGGCGCTGGCCGCGATGGACCAGATCGCGTACCGCTCGGGGGAGAGCGCGGCCACCCCCTCGCGCAGCAGCCGGCTCTTGCCGACCCCGGCGTCGCCGCTGAAGAGCAACCCGCGCCCCTCGGGGCCGCCGACCGCCGACAGCAGACGGTTGAGTTCATCAGTACGGCCGACGAACTCCCACCTACTCATCGATGCAGCATATCGACCGTGTTCCGTCCGCGTGCGTATCGTCACGCAGTGAAGTTGAGTAATCTGTTCACTACCCGTGAGTATTGGAGTTGTTGGCTGTCGGATGGCCGACACCCTTACTCTTCCGGCAGTCCCCGTACCCAGGGAAGATCCGCGACCGGCACCCCGGTCGCCCGACCGGGAGGCCCACCTGATGACACCGGGTCCGCTCCCTTCGGTCGACGTGCCCGACCCGCGCCGTCAGGCCGAGCCCTCCTCCGGAAGCGCCCCGCTACCGACCCGGCTCGATGTGACAGCGCCCGGTCCGGACGAGCCGATGGCGGTGGTCGTCGCCGGTCCGGCCGGTGCCAACCGGCGCGAGCTGATCGCCGGCCTGCTCGGGATCGACGCCGCGACGCTCGCCGTGCCGCCGGGGAGCAACCTGCTGGTCCAGCACGCCGCCACCGCCACCCGCGCCGCGTACGTCCCGGGCTACCGCCAGCCGCACTCCTACGGCGCCGACCCGCTCGCGGCCGGCCCGGCGCTGGCCCGGCCGCCCCGCCGGGTCGAGCTGAGCCTGCCCGATCCGCTGCTGCGGCACTTCGCGGTGGTCGACACGCCTGACACCGGCACGCTCGGCGTGGCCGGCGGCCGGGTGCTGCGCGACGCCGTCGGCCGGGCCGGCGCGCTGCTCTTCGTGATCTCCGCCGACCAGGCGTTCAGCGCGGCCGAGCTGCACCTGCTGGCCGAGGTGGCGCGTACCCGGGTCGAGGTGTTCTTCGCCGTCACGCCCGGCGTGACCGGCCCGGCGCCGGGCGACGGCGCGCGGGCCCAGGATCGGACGGCGTCCGGCCGGGCCGGGTCCGCCCGCCCGCTCGACCCGGTCTCGGTCTCCATCGAGGCGCACCGCGCGGCGCTGCTGGCCGCCGTGCCGGCGCTCGCCCCGGCCCGGTGGTTCCCGGCCCGCCGCGCCGAGCTGCCGCACCTGCGCCGCGCGCTGGTGAACTGGGCCGCCGGCGAGGTGCTGCGGCGCGGCAGTGCCCACCCGCCGGTGCCGGTCGGCGGGCACGGCCGGGTGGCGGTGCTCGCCGGTGTCGAGCCGGGTGAGCTGGCCGACGGGATCGACCGCCAGGTCCGCGCCTGCGCCCGCCGGATCCGCCAGCACCTCGCCCTGGAGCTGGCGAACATCCACCTGCGAGTGGTGCAGGAGATCGTCTTCGGGGTCGGCTGCGCCGGCCTGCCGCAGATGCTCGACCGGGAGCTGGAGGCGCTGTCGCTGCTCGCCACCGCGCAGTGCGACGAGGCCGTGCGGGGCCTGGTCGACGAAGCCGCCGCCCGGGTCTTCGGCGCGCCGCTGGCAGAGGGCGTACGCCGGCGGATCATCCACGCGGTGCGCTGGGGCCTGGCCGACCACCCGGACGCCCCCGAGCTGGACCGGGTGCTCCTGGTCACCAGCACGGCCGGGGTCGCCGGGCTGACCGGCGCGGGCGCCCTGGACGCGCTGGCCGGGCTGCCCGGCGCGCAGCGGGACGAGGTGCTCCCGCCGGTCGGCGTCGCCCTCAACGGCGGCTGCTGGCAGCACTGGCGGGCACCGGGCAACGACGACCCGAACGCCGCCCGGTCCTGGGCCCAGCGCGCGCTGCGCGAGGTCGAGCTCGAACTGTCCCGCGAGGTGTCCCGCCGCTTCGAGGTGATCCGTCTCTCGCTCGGCGGGGTGCTCGCCGATGCGGTCGACCACGGCATCCTGCTTGCCTGACCACGGCGCGGGCACACCGCGACCCGGGCTCGCGTACGCGGCCCGGGCGGGTGACGACGACCGCCGCGCCGTTCCGGTTCATCGGTTCCCCGGATCCGGTGGCACGATGGGGGGCATGGCGGCTCCACAGGTTGCGCCGGTCGAGACGCCGGACACCGAAGAGGTGCCGGTCTCCGACCGGCCATGGGTGACCATCGTCTGGGACGATCCGGTCAACCTGATGACATACGTGACCTGGGTGTTCCAGAAGCTCTTCGGGTACAGCCGGGAGAAGGCGGAGCGGCTCATGCTGGACGTGCACCACAAGGGCAAGGCCGTGGTCTCCAGCGGCGCCCGGGAGCGGATGGAGCACGACGCGGCGCAGCTGCACGCGTACGGCCTCTGGGCGACGGTGGATCGGTCATGAGCATGTTCCGCCGCCGGGGCGACCACTACGTGGCCACGTTCGCGGTCGACGAGGTCCGGGTGCTGCGCAAGGTCGCAGGCGAGGTGGTCGGCCTGCTGACCGACGGCTTCGACCACGGCGATCCGGTGGTCGGGCGTCTGTTCCCCGACGTCTACCCGGACGACGACGCCGGCACCGCCGAGTTCCGCCGCTACACCGAGGGCGACCTGAAGACCGGCAAGATCGACCAGGCGGGCGCCGTGCTCGCCGCGCTGCCCGACGGGGACGCCGGCGGCGAGGTGCGGCTGGACGCGGAGGCGGCCGAGGCGTGGCTGCGGGCGCTGAACGACGCCCGGCTGGCGATGGGCGTACGCCTGGAGATCAAGGACGGCACCGACCTGGGTGAGGAGCTCGACGACGCGGTCGCCGCGGACCAGGGCTCGTCCCGGGTGTTCCAACTGTCGGTCTACGCCTATCTCGGATATCTCCAGGAATCCCTGCTCAACGCGCTCATCGACTGAGTGGTGACGGTCGCCACCTCGCCGTCCGGCCGGGCCAGGGGCTAGGCTTGGCGGCGTGCTGAGCATCGACCGGTCGATCATCGACGCGATCGTCGCCCACGCGCGTCGGGACCACCCGGACGAGGCGTGCGGCGTGGTCGCCGGCCCCGTCGGCAGCGACACCCCGACCCGGCACATCCCGATGGACAACGCCGCCCGCTCCATGACGTTCTACGAGTTCGACTCGATGGAACAGCTGCGGGTGTGGCGCGAGATGGACGACCGCGACGAGGAACCGGTCGTCATCTACCACTCGCACACCGCCACGGAGGCCTACCCGTCACGTACGGACGTCTCCTTCGCCGGCGAGCCGGGCGCGCACTACCTGCTCGTCTCGACCCGCGAGCCCGACACCGAGGAGATCCGCTCCTTCCGGATCGTCGACGGCGTGGTCACCGAGGAACCGGTGGAGATCGTGGACGCCGCCGTGGACCCGAACGCCGTCCAGTCCTACATGTTCGGGCAGAGCCCGGCGACGGTCGACTACGAGTGTTCCGACCGCTGACCTTCAGCGCCGGCACCTTCCTTTTCCCGTCACCTGGCACGATCCCGAACGAGGAGCACGAGACACCATGGCCATCGAGGTTCGCATCCCCACCATCCTGCGCAGCTACACCGGCGGCGCGAAGGTCGTCGAGGGCAGCGGCGACACGCTCGCCGACCTGATCGCCGACCTGGACTCCCGGCACGGCGGCCTGAAGGCCCGCCTGGTCACCGACGCGGGCGCGCTGCACCGGTTCGTCAACGTCTACGTCAACGACGAGGACGTCCGCTTCCTCGGCGCGCTCGACGCCAAGCTCAACGACGGCGACAGCGTGACCATCCTGCCGGCCGTGGCCGGTGGCGCGTTCGGCTTCGCGGCCGCCGCGGCGATCGCCTCGCACGCGGTCTCCACGCGCGCCGCCCGCTGAGGGGGCCCGCGATGGCGCGGTACGACAGCCTCCTCGACGCCTGCGGCGGCACGCCGCTGGTCGGGTTGCCCCGGCTCTCCCCGACGGTCCCGGCCGGGGCACCACCGGTGCGGCTCTGGGCCAAGCTGGAGGACCGGAACCCGACCGGCAGCATCAAGGACCGCGCGGCCCTGTTCATGGTGCGCGCGGCCGAGGAGTCCGGCCGGCTGCGTCCGGGTGACACGATCCTGGAGCCGACGAGCGGCAACACCGGCATCTCGCTGGCGATGGTGGCGAAGCTGCGCGGCTACCGGCTGGTCTGCGTGATGCCGGAGAACGTCTCCACCGAGCGGGTGCAACTGCTCCGCATGTACGGCGCGGAGATCATCTTCTCACCGGCCGTGGGCGGCTCGAACCAGGCGGTCGCGACCGCGAAGCAGATCTCCGCCGAGCACCCGGACTGGGTGATGCTCTACCAGTACGGCAACGAGGCGAACGCCCGGGCGCACTACGAGACGACCGGGCCGGAGCTGCTCCAGGACCTGCCGGGCATCACCCACTTCGTGGCCGGGCTGGGCACCACCGGCACGCTCATGGGCACCGGGCGCTACCTGCGGGAGAAGGTCGAGGGCATCCAGATCGTGGCGGCCGAGCCGCGCTACGGCGAGCTGGTCTACGGTCTGCGCAACATCGACGAGGGCTACGTGCCCGAGCTGTACGACGCCGGGGTGCTGTCCCGCCGCTTCTCCGTTGGCACCCGGGACGCGGTGCTGCGTACCCGGCAGCTCGTCGAGGTGGAGGGCATCTTCGCCGGGTTCTCCACCGGAGCCATCCTGCACGCCGCGCTCGCGGTGGCGCACGAGGCGGTCCGCGACGGCCGCGGCGCGGACGTGGCGTTCGTGGTCTGCGACGGCGGCTGGAAATACCTGTCGACCGGCGCGTACGGCGGCACCCTCGCCGACGCGGAGGAGGCCCTGGAGGGTCAGCTCTGGGCCTGACGGACCGATGGCCGGTCCGGTCGGTGGCGTGCCCGCCGGCCGGGCCGCCGGTCTCGTCCGGAGCGGACGTGTATGGGTGTCACGTTGATGACAACTTCCGGCAGATGATTCTTGCCCGACCGGGGCGACGCGTAGGCTGCGCAGCGTGGCGAGCGCGTCGGTAGAGATCATCGGCGGTGTCGCCGCCGGCGCATCGACTACTCATGGTGAGATCGAGGCCACCGGATGAGACTGACCGTCCTCGGCTGCGCGGGCAGCTTCCCGGGCCCCGAATCCCCCTGTTCGGCCTATCTCATGGAAGCCGAGGGCTTCCGGCTTCTGATCGACTTCGGCGTGGGCTCGCTGTCCACGCTCCAGCGCTACGTCGGGCTGCACGCCCCCGACGCCATCCTCCTCACCCACCTGCACTGCGACCACATGTTCGACGCCGTGTCCTACGTGGTGGTACGCCGGTACGCGCCGGACGGCCCGTACCCGCCCCTGCCGATGTACGCCCCCTCCGGCGCGCCCGACCGGCTGGCCGCCGCGTACGGGCAGGAGGAGGGCTCGGTGGAGGACGTCTACCAGTTCTACGGCCTCCAGCCGGGCACGTTCCCGATCGGCCCGTTCACCGTCACCGTCGACCGGATGAACCACCCGGTCGAGACGTACGGGGTGCGGCTGGAGCACGGCGGCCGGGTGTTCTGCTACTCCGCCGACACCGCACCCTGCGAGGCGCTGCTGCGCCTGGCCCAGGACGCCGACGTGTTCCTCTGCGAGGCCAGCTACATGGACGGCGTGGAGAACCCGCCGGACCTGCACCTGACCGGCCGGGAGGCCGGCGAGGCGGCCACCAAGGCGGGCGTGGGGCGGCTCCTGCTCACCCATCTCGTACCCGCCTGGGGCAGCGAGTCGCAGACGGTGGAGGCGGCGGCCGGGGCGTACGCCGGGCCGCTGGACGTGGTCCGGCCCGGCGCCTGCTACGAGGTCTGAGCCCGGCGGCGGCCCTGTCGTCGGCGGGCACCCGCGGGCGGTGCGATCACCGCACCGCATAGGGTGCAGGCATGGCGCGACCTGACGGGCGGCGGCCCGACCAACTCCGACCGGTGACCCTGACCCGGGGCTGGAGCACCCACCCGGAGGGCTCGGTACTCGTCGAGTTCGGCGCGACCCGGGTCCTCTGCACGGCGAGCGTCACCGAGGGCGTGCCCCGCTGGCGCAAGGGCTCCGGGCTGGGCTGGGTGACCGCCGAGTACGCGATGCTGCCCCGGGCCACGAACACCCGCTCGGACCGGGAGAGCGTCCGCGGCAAGGTCGGCGGGCGTACCCACGAGATCTCCCGGCTGATCGGCCGCAGCCTGCGCGCCTGCGTCGACCTGAAGGCGCTCGGCGAGAACTCAATCGTGCTGGACTGCGACGTGCTCCAGGCCGACGGCGGCACCCGTACCGCCGCGATCACCGGCGCGTACGTCGCGCTGCACGACGCGGTGACCTGGCTGGCCGAGCGCAAGGCGCTGGCCGGCAAGGTGGAGAAGGTGATGCACCGCTCGGTGGCCGCGGTGAGCGTCGGCGTGATCGGCGGTGAGCCGATGCTCGACCTCTGCTACGCCGAGGACGTCACCGCCGAGGTCGACATGAACGTGGTCTGCACCGGCACCGGCGACTTCGTCGAGGTGCAGGGCACCGGTGAGGCGGGCGTCTTCGCCCGCGACCAGCTCGACGCGCTGCTCGACCTGGGCGTGGCGGGCTGCCTGGAACTGGCCGACGCGCAGCGGAAGGCGCTCTCGTCATGAACAAGGTCCTGCTCGCCACCCGGAACCGGAAGAAGCTGGTCGAGCTCCAGCGGATCCTGGACGGCGCGCTCGGCGCGCACCGGATCGCCCTGCTCGGGCTCGACGACGTCGAGGAGTACCCGGAGCTGCCGGAGACCGGCCTCACGTTCGGTGAGAACGCGCTGATCAAGGCGCGGGAGGGCTGCCGGCGTACCGGCCTGCCGACCATCGCCGACGACTCCGGCCTGGCGGTGGACGCGCTCAACGGCATGCCGGGTGTGTTCAGCGCCCGCTGGTCCGGCCGGCACGGCGACGACCACGCCAACCTCCAGCTCGTGCTGGACCAGGTCGGCGACGTGCCGGACGAGCACCGGGGCGCCGCGTTCGTCTGCACCGTCGCGCTGGTGCTGCCCGGCGGCAAGGAGCACCTGGTCGACGGCCGCCAGTCCGGCCGGCTGCTGCGCGCGCCGCGCGGCGACGGCGGCTTCGGCTACGACCCGATCTTCCTCGGTGACGGGCAGGAGCGGACCAACGCGGAGCTGACGCCGGAGGAGAAGGACGCGGTCAGCCACCGCGGCAAGGCGCTGCGGGAGCTGGCCAAGCTGGTCGCGAAGGTGCTCCCACCCGCCGCCTGAGATCAGCCGAGCGGGCCGATCTCCCGTTCGATCGCCGCGCGCAACTCCGGGCCGCGTACCACGTCCCGCGCGGCCTCCATGAGCGGCGCGAGGAACACGTCCGGTCCCGGCTCGCCGATGGTGCGGCCGAGCACGTCGAGCGCCGCCCGCCCGGCCGGTGACGGGGTCAGCGGCGCGCGGAGCTGGAGCCCGCGTACGGCCGCCAGCAGCTCCACCGCGAGCAGGCTGGTCAGGTTGTCCAGCACCGTGCGCAGCTTCTTGGTGGCCGCCCAGCCCATCGAGACGTGGTCCTCCTGCATGCCGCTGGTGGGCAGCGAGTCGATCGAGGCGGGCGCGGCGAGCCGGCGGTTCTCCGCGACGATCCCGGCGGCGGTGTACTGGGCGATCATCAGCCCGGAGTTCACCCCGGCGTCGGGGGACAGGAACGCGGGCAGCTCCCGGGAGCGGGTCACGTCCAGCAGGCGGTCCACCCGGCGCTCGGCGATCGCGCCCACCTCGGCGGCGGCGATGGCCAGGTAGTCGGCGGCGAAGCCGAGCGGCGCGCCGTGGAAGTTGCCTGTCGACTCGACCCGCCCGTCCGGCAGCACCACCGGGTTGTCCACCACCGACAGCAGTTCCCGGCCCGCGACCACCTCGACGAAGTCGAGCGTGTCCCGGGCCGCGCCGGCGACCTGCGGGGCGCAACGCATCGAGTACGCGTCCTGCACTGCGTGCGCCAGGTCGTCGCGGTGCGAGTCCATCACCGCCGAGCCCTGCAACAGCCGGTGGATGTTCGCCGCCGACGCGGCCTGCCCGGGGTGCGGGCGGATCGCGTGCAGCTCGGGCAGGAACGGCCGCTCCGAGCCGAGCATCGCCTCGATGGCGAGCGCCGCCGTTACGTCCGCCATGGCGAACAGGTGCCGGGCGTCGGAGACGGCGAGCAGCAGCATGCCGAGCATGCCGTCGGTGCCGTTGATCAGCGCCAGCCCTTCCTTGGCTGCGAGCGACACCGGCTTCAGCCCGACCCGGCGCAGCGCGTCCGCGGCCGGGATGCGGTCACCGGCCGCGCCGAGCACCCAGCCCTCACCGAGCAGCACCAGCGCGCAGTGCGCCAGCGGCGCCAGGTCGCCTGACGCGCCGAGCGAGCCGTGCTCCGGCACCCACGGGGTGACCTCGTGGTTGAGCAGGTCCACGAGCGCCTCGGCGACCAGCGGGCGGACCCCGGAACGGCCGAGCGCCAGCGACCGGACCCGCAGCAGCATCATGGCGCGTACCACCTCGCGCGGCATCGGCGCGCCCACCCCGGCGGCGTGCGAGCGGATCAGCGCGTGCTGAAGCTCGGCCCGCCGCTCCGGGGCGACGAACGTGTTGGCGAGGGCGCCGAAGCCGGTGGAGACGCCGTACACCGGGCGGCCGGCCGCCTCGATTCCGTCCACGATGGACCGTGAGGTCGCCATCGCCTCGGTGGCGGCCGGGTCGAGCACGACCTTTGCGGTGCCGCGGGCCACCGCGAGCACGTCGGCGGCGGTGACGCCGGTGGACAGGATGGTCACGGTGGTCATCGCGGTACTCCGTTGTGCAGGACCTGGCGGATCAGTGGCACGCCCGGCCGGTAGGCCAGGTGCAGGTGGGACGGGGCGTCGAGGACGATCAGGTCGGCCCGCGCCCCGAGGGTCAGCCGCCCCACGTCGGTGCGGCGCAGCGCCGCCGCCCCGCCGGCGGTCGCGGCCCACACCGCCTCCGCCGGAGTCATCCGCATCTCGCGTACGGCCAGCGCGACGCAGAACGGCATCGACGACGTGTACGACGAGCCGGGGTTGCAGTCGGTGGCCAGCGCGACAGTCACGCCAGCGTCGAGCAGCCGCCGGGCGTCCGGGTACGGAGACCGGGTGGAGAACTCCGCGCCCGGCAGCAGCGTGGCGACCGTCTCCGAGCCGGCCAGCGCGTCGATGTCGGCGTCGGTCAGGTGGGTGCAGTGGTCGACGCTGGCCGCGCCCATCTCCACGCCGAGCCGTACGCCCGGCCCGGGGCCGAGCTGGTTGGCGTGCAGCCGTACGCCCAGACCGGCGGCCTGCCCGCAGGCGAGGATCGCCCGCGCGTGGTCGGCGTCGAACGCACCCCGCTCGCAGAACACGTCGATCCAGCGGGCGTACGGCGCGGCGGCGGCGAGCATCGGCCCGCAGACCATGCCCACGTAGTCGTCGGGGCGGCCGGCGTACTCGGCGGGGACGACGTGCGCGCCGAGGAACGTGGTGTCCTCGGTGAACTCGGCGGCGATCCGGAGCGAGCGGGCCTCGTCGGCGACGTTCAGGCCGTACCCGCTCTTGATCTCGACGGTGGTGGTGCCCTGCCGCAGCATCTCGGCGCGCAGCCGGCGCACTGTGGCGCGCAGGTCGTCGTCGGAGGCCGCGCGGGTGGCGCCCACAGTGGTCCTGATGCCGCCACCGGTGTAGGGCTCGCCGGCCATCCGGGCGGCGAACTCGGCGGCCCGGTCCCCGGCGAAGACCAGGTGGGCGTGGCTGTCCACGAAGCCGGGCAGCACCGCCGCGCCACCGGCGTCGATCCGCCGGTCGGCGGCCGGCGCGTCGCGGGCCGGCCCGATCCAGGCCACCTGCCCGTCCTCGACCAGCAGGGCGGCGTCGCGCCGGATGCCCAGTGGGTCGCCGTCGCGGCCGTCGTTCGTGACCAGCTCGCCGATGTGGTCCACGAGCAGGCTGCCGCGCATCACGAGTCGTCCTTCGCGGTCACCGCCGAGATCGCGTCCCGCAGCTCGGTGGGTACGTCCACGGTCAGGTGCCGGCCGCCGTCCACCACGGGCCGGCCGTCGACCACGACGCTCGTCACGTCGGCGGCGGTGGCGGCGAAGAACGCGCCGACCGGCGGCACCCCGGCGGTGCGGGCGCTGTCCAGCCGTACCGTGACCAGGTCCGCCCGCTGCCCGACGGCGAGCCGGCCGGCGTCGCCCCAGCCCAGCGCGGCGTGCCCGCCGACGGTGGCGGCGCCGACCAGCTCGGCCGGCGTGAAGTGCCCCCGCCGCCGGGTACGCAGCCGCTCGTCCATCTCCAGCGCGCGGGCCTCCTCGAACAGGTCCACCACGGCGTGGCTGTCGCTGCCCAGGCTCAGCGGGCTGCCCGCGTCGGCCATCCGCCGCACCGGGCCGACCCCGTCGGCCAGGTCGCGTTCGGTGGTGGGGCAGACGCAGACCCGGGTACGGCTGTCGCCGAGCAGTGCCACGTCGGCGGCGGTCGGGTGGGTGGCGTGCACGGCTGTGGTGTGCGGGCCGAGCACGCCGTGGTCGGCCAGCAGCCGTGTCGGCGTGCACCCGTGCACGGCCCGGCAGGCGTCGTTCTCGGCCGGCTGTTCCGACAGGTGTACGTGCAGCGGCAGCCCGTTGCGGTCGGCCCAGCCGGCCACGGTGGCGAGCTGATCGGCCGGGACCGCGCGCACCGAGTGGATGGCCGCGCCGAGCCGGACGTGGTCGTCGGCCGGGCGGAACGCGTCCACCCGCGCCGCCCAGCGCAGCGCGTCGCCGTCACCGAAGCGGCGCTGCGGCCCGGCCAGCGGCGTGCCGTCCACGCCCCCGGCCAGGTACGCGGTGTCCAGCAGCGTGAGCCGGATCCCGGCGTGCGCGGCGGCCTCCACGAGCGCGGCGGACATGGCGTTCGGGTCGTCGTACGGGGTGCCGCCGGGACCGTGGTGCAGGTAGTGGAACTCGCCCACGCAGGTGATCCCGGACAGCGCCATCTCCGCGTACACGGCGCGGGCCAGCGCCAGGTAGGTGTCCGGGTCGAGCCGGATCGCGACGGCGTACATCAGGCTGCGCCAGGACCAGAAGTCGCCGCGCCCGTCGTGGGTGCGCCCGCGCAGCGCCCGGTGGAACGCGTGCGAGTGGGCGTTTGCCAGGCCGGGCACCGTCAGGCCGGGCAGCCGGACCGCGTCGCCGAGTACCTCCACCCCGGCGGCCGGCGGACTGTCCACGGTCAGCGGGGTGACAGCGGTGATCCGCCCGTCGGTCGCCTCGATCAGCACGTCCCGGGTGGGCTCGGCGCGGTCGGGCAGCCAGGCGTACTCGGCCAGCCAGCGGGTCAGCGGCATGCCAGCTCCTCCAGCACCCGGGCCAGGGCGGCCACCCCGGCGGCGCAGTCGGCGTCGGTGGCCGCCTCGGCGGGGGAGTGCGACACCCCGGTCGGGTTGCGCACGAACAGCATCGCGGTGGGCAGGTGCGCCGCCAGCACGCCCGCGTCGTGCCCGGCGCCGGTGGGCAGCACCGGCGCGTCGAGCAGCGCGGCCAGCCGGTCGGCCAGCCCGAGGTCGAACGCGACGAGCGGGGTCGCCGACTCCTGCGTGCAGGTCAGCGCGGTGCCGTCGCGGCCGGCCCGGTCGGCGGCCTTGGTGCGTACCGCCTCGACCAGACCGTACAGCGTCTCCGCCTCGGCCGCCCGCGCGTCGAGCCAGCCGGTGACCCGGGACGGGATCGCGTTGGTGGCGTTCGGCTCGACCGACACCCGGCCCACTGTGGCGTGCGCGTCGCGCAGCCGGGCCTCCTTGTTCGCCGCCAGCACGGTGAACGCGTAGGTGAGCATCGGGTCGCGGCGGTCCGCCATCCGGGTCGTACCCGCGTGGTTGCCCTCGCCGGTGAAGTCGAACCGCCACCGGCCGTGCGGCCAGATCGCGGAGGCCACCGCGACCGGCGCGTCCAGGTCGACCAGCGCGCGGCCCTGCTCGACGTGCAGCTCCACGAAGGCCGCGAAGCGGCCGAGCAGCGCCGGGTCGGCGCCCGCCGGCCGCTCGCCCAGCGCCTCGGCGAAGGTCGTCCCGGCCTGGTCGCGCAGCCCGGCCGCGCGGTCGACGTCGATCTCGCCGGTGAGCAGCCGCGACCCCAGGCAGGGTACGCCGAACCGCGCGCCCTCCTCCTCCACGAACGCGGCCACCACCACCGGCCGGTCCGGGGTGACGCCCGCGGCCCGCAGCTCGTCCACGGCGAGGAACGCGCTGACGATGCCGAGCGGACCGTCGTACGCGCCGCCGTGCGGCACCGAGTCGAAGTGGCTGCCGGTCAGCACCGCCGCGCCGGCCGCCGGGTCGCCCCACCAGGCGAACAGGTTGCCGTTGCCGTCCTCGGACACCGGCATGCCCCGCCGGTCGGCCTGTTCCCGGAACCAGGCGCGCAGCGTGCGCTCCGGCTCGGTGAGCGCGTAGCGCAGGTAGCCGCCGCTGCCGGCGTCCCGCCCGACCGGGGCGATCTCGTCCCACAGCGCGCGGAACCGGTCCGCCAGGTCGGTCACAGGTCTCCCTCGGTCATGGGGACGCGCACGCCGGTGCGCTCGGCGACCGCGCGGGCGTCGTCGTAGCCGGCGTCGACGTGCCGGATCACGCCCATCGCCGGGTCGTTCGTGAGCACCCGCTCGATCTTCTGCCCCGCGAGGGCGCTGCCGTCGGCCACGCAGACCTGGCCGGCGTGGACGGACCGGCCGATGCCGACGCCGCCGCCGTGGTGGATCGACACCCAGGACGCGCCGCTGGCGGTGTTGACGAGCGCGTTCAGCAGCGGCCAGTCGGCGATCGCGTCGGAGCCGTCGGCCATCGCCTCGGTCTCCCGGTACGGGCTGGCCACGCTGCCGCAGTCCAGGTGGTCCCGGCCGATCACCACCGGGGCGCTCAGCTCGCCCGAGGCGACCATCTCGTTGAACCGCACCCCGGCCCGGTCGCGCTCGCCGTAGCCGAGCCAGCAGATCCGCGCCGGCAGGCCCTGGAACGCGACCCGCTCGCCGGCCATCCGGATCCACCGGGCGAGGGACTCGTTCTCCGGGAACAGGTCGAGGACGGCCCGGTCGGTGGCCGCGATGTCCTTCGGGTCGCCGGACAGCGCGGCCCAGCGGAACGGGCCCTTGCCCTCGCAGAACAACGGCCTGATGTACGCGGGCACGAACCCGGGGAAGTCGAACGCCCGCTCGTACCCGCCGAGCTTGGCCTCGCCCCGGATCGAGTTGCCGTAGTCGAAGACCTCGGCGCCCGCGTCCAGGAAGCCGACCATCGCCTCCACGTGCTTCGCCATCGACGCCCGGGCCCGGTCGGTGAACTCGGCCGGCTTGGCCGCCGCGTAGTCCCGCGCGTCGCCGAGGTCCACGCCCTCCGGCACGTACGACAGCGGGTCGTGCGCGCTGGTCTGGTCGGTCACGATGTCGATGGCCACGCCCCGGCGCAGCAGCTCGGGGAAGACCGTGGCGGCGTTGCCGACCACCCCGACACTCAGGGCCCGCCGGTCCCGCTTCGCGGCGAGCGCCCGCTCGACCGCGTCGTCGAGCGAGTCGGCGATCTCGTCGAGGTAGCGGTCGTGCGCCCGCCGCTCCAGCCGGGACCGGTCCACGTCCACGATCAGGCAGACGCCGCCGTTCATGGTGACCGCCAGCGGCTGCGCGCCCCCCATGCCGCCGCACCCGGCGGTGAGCGTCAGCGTGCCGGCGAGCGTGCCCTCGAAGCGCTTGGCGGCGACAGCGGCGAACGTCTCGTACGTGCCCTGGAGGATGCCCTGGGTGCCGATGTAGATCCAGGAACCGGCCGTCATCTGCCCGTACATGGTCAGGCCCAGCGACTCCAGGCGGCGGAACTCCGGCCAGGTGGCCCAGTCGCCGACCAGGTTCGAGTTGGCCAGCAGCACGCGCGGCGCCCACTCGTGGGTGCGCATCACCCCGACCGGCCGGCCCGACTGCACCAGCATCGTCTCGTCGTCGCGCAGCTCGGTGAGCGTGCGCACCAGCGCGTGGTACGACGGCCAGTCCCGGGCCGCCTTGCCGGTGCCGCCGTAGACCACCAGGTCCTCGGGGCGCTCGGCCACCTCCGGGTCGAGATTGTTCATCAGCATCCGGAGGGCGGCCTCCTGCGGCCACCCCTTCGCGGTGCGTGCGGTGCCGCGGGCGGCGCGGACGGGCTGGTGCATCTCGTACTCCTCTCAGCCGAGGAACAACTGGCGGCGGGCGGCGGACGACTCGAACGCCTCGAGCCGGTTCTGGGTCTCGGCCGGCGCGGCGTCGCAGATCGCCTGGAGCACCACCATGGCCAGCGTCATCGGGGCGGTGTGCAGGTCGAAGACCAGGTCGGCGCCGACGGCGGCGGGCAGGACCACCTCGGCGTGCTCGGCGGCCGGGCTCACCGGCGAGTCGGTGATCGCCACGACGGTCAGCCCGGCGTCCCGGGCCTCGCGCAGTGCGTCGAGGGTCTCCCGGGGGTAGCGGGGCAGCACGAACGCGAGCAGCGCCGTCGCGCCGGCCGCGACCGCCTGGTCCAGGCGGTCGACGAGCATGCTGCCGCCGTCGTCGAACACCCGCACGTCGGGGTGCACCTTCGCGGCGAAGTACGCGAAGTACGCGGCGAGCGGCGCGGCGGCGCGCAGCCCGAGCACCGGCAGCGGACGGCTGGCCGCGAGCAGCTTCCCCACCTCGGCGACCCGCTCGGCGTCGGCGAGCTGCGCGGCGAGCCGGTCGAGATTGTCCCGCTCGGCGTGCACCGCCCGTTGCAGGGCGTTGCCGGCGGCCGGTTCGGCCGACCCGGTGACAGTCAGTTCCCGCAGGCGGCGGCGCAGCGCGGGGTAGCCGTCGTGCCCGAGCGCCATGGCGAACCGGGTCACCGACGGCTGGCTGACGCCCGCCAGCTCGGCCACCTCGGCGGCGGACAGGTACGCCGCCGCGCCCGCGTGCCGCACCAGGCAGTGGGCGATGCGGCGCTGGGTCGGGGTGAGCCGTACGCCGTGGAAGAGGTCGAGCAGGCGGTCGGGGGCGGCCGCACTGCTTTCATTCACCCCGCGACTCTATGCATGAAAACTTTCAGAGCGCAAGAGTGGCCCGACCGCAGGGAGATCCGGTGAGCGTGCTCTCTGTACTATCCGCACGGCGGGTGAGCAGAGGAGTGGGGCATGCAGCCGGAAGGTCCGTACAGGTTCACCGAGGTGCTGGGCGAGTGCCAGGTCGGCAGGGCCTGGGCCGCGCTCGACGGGCAGGACCGCGCGCTCACCGTGGCGGTCCTGGACGGCGCCGCTGCCGGTGACCAGCGCTGGCGCGAGGCGTTCACGAACGCGGCGAACGTGCTGGCTCAGACGCCCGGCGGCCACCGGTACGTGAACTCCGACTTCGCCGCCGGTCAGCCCTGGGTGGCGTACCCGTCCGACGAGGACGGTGCGGCCGAGCGGCTGTTCCGCAGCCTGGGCATGGACTACCAGCGCACCGCCACCGGCGAGATGCTCCCGCCGCCCCCGCCGGTGTCCGCGCCGCCGCAGCAGGTCTCGTCGCCGCCGCAGTTGCCGTGGAGCCCGCAGCCGTGGGCGATGACGCCGCAGCAGCCGGTCTCCGGCGCGCCCGTCTCGTCCGGCGCGCCCGTGTCGCCCGGCATGCCGGTGTCGCCGGGCATGCCGGTGCCGGCGATCCCGGCCCAGGCCACCGCCGCGGATCCGCTCGTGCCGACCGGCGGTCCCCGGATCGCCCCGGTCGCCCGCCCGCCCAAGAGCCGTACCGGCCTGTGGATCGGTGGCGTGGTCATGGCGGCGGTGCTCGCCGGTGGCGCCGGTCTGCTGGCCGGGCGGTCGCTGGCCGACGGCGGCGAACCGTCCACTCCGACTGCCAGCGCCTCCCCGGCGCTGTACGAGGCCACTCAGCAGTCGCTGAACAAGGCGAAGTTCGACGCCACGCTCATGCCGATCGCCGAGCCGTGGCTCGACGGGGTGGGCGGCTGCGCGATCAACACCGAGAAGAGCGGCCCCGGGCTCGCCGCCGGGGAGAAGCAGCACGTCTTCTGCCGCTACCTGGGTGTGTCGCTGCACTTCGCCGAGTACGAGTCGGCCGAGAAGAAGGAGGCGGCGCGCGCCTTCCGCCAGCAGATGGGCATCATCGGCCGCGCGCTCGCGCCGGGCATGCGGGAGGCCGGTCCGGCCACCGGCGGCGTCAGTGGCGCACAGGGCAGCTACGTCGAGTACGCCGGTAACGGCCAGGACGGCCGCCCGGTCTGCGGCATCTGGTGGGGCCGCGACGACAACACCAGCGCGATCTACATGGAGACGCCCTGCGGAGCCGGGCTCGGCGGCAACTGGGACGCGCTGCGCGACCTCTGGCAGCGCCACAGCTAACGGACGCGGGCGCCGTTCGGCGGCGGCACCAGGCAGACGTCGCTGCCCTTGGTGACGCCCGCGGCCAGGTCGAAGCGGACCACGCGTGCCCCGCTGAACTGCCGCTCGGTGACCGCCACGCCGCTGCCGCCGAGCCGGACGATGACGTCCCGGTTGGCCCCGTCGGCCCAGTCGGTGGCCTGGAACAGCCAGACCCGGGCCCGTCCGGGCAGCAGCGTGGACACCGTCCGCCCGGGGCAGCCGCCGGGTCCGGCCGCCACCACGTAGGCGTCCGCCGCCGGGCCGTACCAGGTCTGGGCGTTCCACGACACGGTGGTGGCCAGCACGAGGTCACCAGGGCGGCGCTTGTCCTCCAGGTAGCCCAGCGCGCCCCGGTAGTCGACAGCGTTGGCGCCGCCGCCCTGGGCGAAGGCCCGCGCCGGATGGACAGTCGCCACCACGGCGGTCGCCAGTTGCGGAACGGCGAGCGCGAGCACCAGCACCACGCCGACCACCCACCGGATCCGGGCGGGCAGGCCGGCCCGGATCGGCGGCGGCGCGACGGCGAGCGCGGCGAGCAGCAGGCAGGCGGGCACCGCGTAGAGCGCCAGCCGGCCGTTGAACGGGTAGACCGACACGGCCGCGCCGGCCAGCCCGGTCGCCAGCGGCGTGAGCAGGACCAGCACGGCCACAGTGGAGAGCCGGCGCAGCCCGGCGGCCGTGCCCAGCACCAGCAGCGGTACGACGACCCACGCCGACCAGGCCACGAACGGCACCGTGGCGAGACTCCGGTACGTCGCCGCGAGCCATTCCACAGTGGCGGCCAGGTCGGTGAGCGGGTGCGCCGGGTAGATCGACTTCGCCCGCCAGTACGCGGCGAGCTGCGGATCGGCGAGCCCCGGCGCCAGGAACAGCACGTAGACCACGAGCGCCACCACGGCCCAGGCCGGCGCCGGGGCGAGGAATCGGCCCACCTCCCGCCACCTGCTCGCCCACTGCCGATCAGGGCGGGACAGCGCGTACCCGCCGAGCAGCACGCCGAGCGCGCCGGTGACCGGAATGGACAACGTGCTGACGAACGCCATGACCGCCGCGGCCGACCAGAACACCGCCGACCCGGCCCAGGTGACGCCGTCCCGGACGAGCAGCAGCGCCAGCCCGACCACGAGCGTGACGCCGAACGCCTCGGCGCTGTACTGCTTCAGCTCGTTGGAGTAGCCGATCAGGAACGGCGCGACGGCGACCAGCAGCAGCGCCGCCAGCGCGGCGAGTGGTGGCACGAGCCGCCGGCCGAGCCAGGCCACGAGCGGCAGCAGCGCCAGCCCGAACAGCAGCGGCACCAGCCGCAGCGCCCGCTCACCGTCGCCGAACTGCTCGTACGCGAACCGTTCCAGCCACAGCCAGCCGGGCGGAGCGGACTGGCTGAACGCCAGCGGCCGCAACAGGTCCAGGTAGCCGCGCTCCCGGATGTTGTGCGCCACGTACAGCTCGTCGCTCCAGAAGCTGCGCGCGTACGCCCACTGCCGGATCCGCAGCACGGCGCCCAGCGCGACCAGCAGGCCCGCGACGGACCAGTACGGGGACCGGCTCAGCCGGTCCCACGCGACGGCGACGTACGCCACCGGCGTGCCCGGCCGCGACGGCGCCGGTGTCGCGGGCGCCATCGAGGGGGAGAAGGCCGGGCGTGTCACGGACACGGCGAGACGGTATCAAAACGTCATTCACGTCAGCGGCCCCGCGACCGGCTCCGATCACTCCCCGGCGCGGTCCGGAGTGGACGGCAGGTCCGGAGTGGACGGCAGATCCGGAGTGGACGGCAGGTCCGGAGGGGACGCGACCGGCGGCACCGCCGTACCGACCAGCCCGGCGGCCCGGCGGTGCCGGCGCGCGGGTCGCGGCAGGCCGACCAGGAACTCCGGGTACAGCCCGAAGAACGTCCGGGCGCTGCGCAGCTCCAGCGTGTGCGCGTGGGACCAGCGCACCGAGTTCGTCGCGCGGGCCCAGTGGTGGGTCCACCGCACGTCACCGAGCACCGCCACCGGCATCCCGTGCCGCCAGGCGCGCAGCCCCAGCTCGTGGTCCTCGTAGTAGAGGAAGAACCGCTCGTTCCACCCGCCCAGCTCGGTGACGTCAGCGGTCCGGCCGGCCACCGCCGCGCCCATCACCCAGGCCACGTGGCGCGTCTCGCCGGGCGCGGCCACCAGCCGGTACGAGGCGTGCAGCCGGGACAGCGGCCACACCTTCCGGTTGCCGAGCTTCGCCGTCGCGTACGGGAAACCACGCCCGTTGGCCTGCGGTGTGCCGTCGGTGCCCAGCAGTTGCGGCGCGACCAGCCCGCCGTGCGTGTCCAGGTGCCGGGCCAGCGCGTCCAGTCCGTCCGGGCGTACCTCCAGGTCGGGGTTGGCGAACAGCACGTACCGGCCGGTCGCCTGGCGCAGCGCGACGTTGTTGGCCCGGGAGAAGCCGACGTTCTCCGGCAGCCGGATCACCCGCGCGCCCAGCTCCTCGGCGACCGCCGCCGAGTCGTCGGTCGAGGCGTTGTCGACCACCAGCCACTCGTACGGCTTCGGCCCGCGCCAGCAGCGGCGCAGCGTGTCCGCCGAGTGGTAGGTGACTGTCACCACGGTCCACGGCTGTGCCGTCATCACGCCCTCCGAGCGGTCAGGTAGCCGAGCAGCGACGCGAACCCGAAGCGCCGCCCGGTCCAGCGGCGGCGAGCCGCCGGCCCTTCGGCCAGCCCGCGTCCGACGCCGCGCAGGAACGGGCGCAGCAGGCCCTGCCGGACCCGCCGGGCGGCCAGCGCGAGGTGCGCGAGCGCCAGCACCGGCACCGCCACGAGCAGCAGCGGCCAGGTGAACGTGCGGGACGCGACAAGCAGCCGGTTGCGGGCCAGCAGGAACGCCCGGAACCCCTGCAACCGGGTGTCGCCGTCCACGCTGTGCCCGCCCGCGTGCGGCAGCACCACGTCCAGCGCGCGCGTGCGCAGCCCGGAGGCGTAGAGCCGGAACGCCAGGTCGGCGTCCTCGCCCCACGCGAACAGGTGCTCGTCGAAGCCGCCGAACCGCCGGTACAGCGCGGCCGGGAAGACCGCCGCGCCGCCGGACGGGCCGAGCGGGGCACGGCCAGCGGTGGACCGCCTGTCGATGAACAGCGACACCGGGTTCAGGTCGATGCCCACGTACTCGCCGCCGTGCATGGCGAGGCCGACAGCGAGCGGGGCGGCCGGGTCGGCGGCGACGGCGGCGCAGATCCGGGCCAGCGCGTCGTCCGGCAGCCACACGTCCGGGTTCAGCAGCAGCAGGTGGCTCGTGGTGACCGTCGCCGCGGCCCGGTTGCAGCCGGCCGCGAAACCCGGGTTGGTGGAGTCGGGCAGGTACGCGTACCGGTCGGCGGGCAGGTGCCCGGCGATCACCTCGGCGCACCCGTCGGAGGGCCAGTTGTCCGCGAAGACGAACCGGACCGGCAGGTCACCGGCGCTGCGGACCCAGGTCGGCAACGTCTCGGCGAGCATGCCGGCGGACCGGTAGAGGACGGTGACCACGGTGAGCCCGTCGAACGTCATGCCGTGCTCCTGCCCAGCCGGTGCAGCACCCAGAGGCCGGGCACGAGGCTCAACCAGGTCGGATAGATCAGCGGATACAGCTCGTAGACGCCGAACAGCGCGAAGTAGACGACGAACGCCCGCGCCAGCTGCCCGGCCGGCGCGCGGGAGAACTCGAACCACCGCTCGGTCGCGCCCACCGCCAGCCCCAGCGCGGCCAGGAAGAACACCGCACCCAGCGGGCCGTAGTCGAGCAGCGGGATGGCCACGAACGTCGCCGTGTTCATCAGGTACGGCTGGCTGAGCTGGGACGTCAGCCCGTACAGGTCCGCTTTGCCCACGATCGGCTCGACCCGGGAGCCGAGGAACGTCAGCGAGTACGTGCCGTACCGGGGTTCCAGGTGTTCCCGCTGCGACCACACCCGCCCGAACGTCTCGGTGGACGAACTCAGCGACAGGTCCAGCGACCCGGCGCTGCTGGTGAGCGCGTTGCTGCCGTAGCGGGCCCGGAACTCGGTCTCGAACGCGCCGGTGCCGGCCATGGTGCGCTGCCCGCCGAGGAACACCGCCGCCCCGAGCGCCAGCGCGCCGATCAGCAGCACCACAGGTGTCCGCGCGGCCAGGAACGACGCGGCCCGCCCCCGGGTACGCCGGACCGACAGCGCCGCGATCAGCGCGGGCGCGATGCCCACCAGCACCGAGTTCTTGCTCGCGCCGAGCGCCGCACCGACGGTGAAGACGGCGGTGAGCGCGTAGTAGACGGGCAGCGCCCGGCCGCGCGCGGACAACGCGCGCAGCAGCGAGACGGCCATGCCGAGCGTCCACGCCTCGGACAGCAGCCCGATGACCAGGTTCGACTGCTCGCGCAGCACCTGCCGGGCGGCGTCCGGGTTGTCGGCGAGCAGCGGCGGCACCGTTCCCCGGAACCGGATCGCCGCGGTCACCACAGCGATGCCGAGCAGCACGAACAGGTACGTCAGCAGGCGCCGCTCGGACGGCCAGGACAGCGCCGGACGGGACCGGTCGTCGTCCTCGTCCCGCCTGTCGATCAGCCGCCGGCCGGCCGCCCAGGCCAGCAGGAAGACGGTGACGTAACCGGCGAGTATCGGCAGCACGCCGCGGCCGGCCCACGAGTCGTACGGGCCGGGCAGTACCCGCACGGCGAGCAGCGCGGCGGTCCAGACGGCGGCGCAGGCGGCGAGCGCCCACATCCGCAGTCGCGCGGCGAGCAGCGTGCCGACCGCCAGCGCGAGCGCGACGGCGATCCCGGCGTCGAGCGTGGCCAGCAGTGCCGCCGCGCCGAGCGCGAACGGGATCCCGACCGACCAGAGGCGTCGCTCAGCGGCTGTCACGGGCGACCGTCCGGTACAGGTCGTGCCAGGTGTCCACGCATCCGTCGAACGAGTGCCGGTCCGCGTACTGCCGGGCCAGCTCGCGCCGCCGCTCGTCCCACGCGGCCGGGTCGGTGGCGGTCCGTACGGCGGCGGCCAGCGCCTGCGGCGTCAGCTCCGCCCGGTACGCGAGCACGCCGTCACCGGCGGCTGTCACCTCGGTCAGGCCGCCCGCGCCGGAGTGCACCACCGGCACACCCAGCGACATCGCCTCCAGCGCGCTGCGCCCGAACGCCTCCACCCGGGACGGCACCAGCAGGCAGTGCAGCCGTTGCAGGAACGGCGCGGCGTCCACCCGGCCGACCAGGTGCAGGTTCGGCCGCTCCTCGACGTCGACGGTGCCCGCGCCGGCCACCAGGAACTCCACGTCCGGCAGCGCCGCGGCGACGCCTGCCAGCAGGTCGGCGCCCTTCTCCCGTTCCAGCCGGCCGAGGAAGCCGACCCGGACCGGGCCGTCCGGTGCGAGGCCGCCGGTGTCGGTCACCTGCGGCCAGATGGCGGGCAACGGGTTCGGGATCACCCGCACGTCACGGATCCGCCCGCGTACCCGAAGCTCGTGGGCCTCGAAGCCGGAGACCGCGACGGTCGCGTGCGGCCGCAGCCGCCGGAACATCAGGTCGGTGCTGATGTTTGCCTGCACCGCGGCCTTCGCGCGCAGCGTCTCCGCCGTGTCGCGGTACTGCCAGAGGCTGTTGTGCAGCGTCACCACGAGCGGCGTGCGGCGGCCCCGCACGCCCAGGCCGGCGCGGGCGTGCATCGCGGCGGAGAGCAGGTGCGCGCTCACCACGTCCGGCCGCAGTTCCTCGACGAGGGCGCGGATGCCGCGCGCGTACCCCAGGTCCACCCGCTTGGCCGCGCCCAGCGGACGCCACGGCACGCCCGCGTCCCGCAACGCCGCCGCGACCTCGTCGTCAGGGGTGGCGGCGACCACGTCGACGCCGCGGGCCGCGAGCGCCGGAAGCATCTCGATCAGGAAGCGCTCGGCGCCGCCGAGCTGCCGCCGCCCCGACCCGCCGGTGGTGCAGACGAACAGCACCCTCATCGGACGCCCATGCCTTCCAGGGCGCCGCGGGCGATCGCCCGCCGCGCCGCCCCGCCGCCCACCGCCGCCCGGGCGAGCACCCCCACTGTGTACGCGGAACAGGCCACAGTGCCCCGCCACCCGGCGAGTTCACGGCTGGCCCGGATGAACTCCCGGGTCTGCCGGCGGGAGATCTCCTCCGCCGCCCACCGGCGCTTCGCGCTCGCGTCGTCCTCGTGCGTGACGACGGCGTCCGGCAGGTACGCCAGGCGCAGCCCGAGCCGCCGCACCGCCCAGCACAGCCGCAGGTCCTCGGAGTAGAAGAACGACGACTCGTCCACCCCGCCGATCCGGTCCAGCGTCTCCCGCCGGATCGCCACGAACGGCCCGGAGAGCCAGTCGCCACGCTCCGGTGGCGCCACGATCCGCAGCCTCGGGAACACCAGGCTGAGCCCGGTGGCGTGCGCGACGCCGGTGCCCAATGTGAGGAACCGGCCGGCCGCGGTCTGGTCCCGGCCGGTCGCGTCCAGCACCTTGGGGAACGCCGCGCCCACAGCCGGGTCGTCCAGTTCGGCCGCCAGCCGCTCGATCGCGCCTGGCTGCACCAGGATGTCGTTGTTGGACAGCACCACCCGGGACCGGGTGCTGTGCCGGACGCCGAGGTTCATGCCCTTGGCGTAGCCGAGGTTCGTCTCCGAACGCACGTACCGCGCGCCGGTCTCGGCGCACATCGCCCGCAACCTGTCGCTGATCTCGGCGGCGCTGCCGTTGTCCACCACGACGGCTTCCACACCCTCTGGCAGCGAGCGGACGCAGCCGTCGGTGCGCTCGAAGTCTTCCCAGGTCAACACGACGATTGAGACGTCCACCGCTAGGCCATCCGATTGACGAGGAGGTGCGTGGACCGCTGGAGTCGCTGCCGGGTGCGCAACGCGTAGACGCCGTAGGCGACAGACGACGCGACCGCGGCGCCGAGCGCGCCGGCCCACGGGATGAGCAGAACGTACAGCACGACCGACACCGACATGGTGACCAGGGCCACGGCGGTGGTGGCCTGCTCGCCCGCGCGCTTGAGCAGCGCCGCGCTCCACGTCTTGCCGGCCGACAACGCCAGCGTCCCCGGCAGCAGGAGCAGCCCGAAGATCCAGGCGTCGTGGTAGTCGGGCGCCAGCACGCCGAGCACCGCCAGGCCGATCACGGCGAGCGCGGCGATCGGCAGCGCCGACCTGACCACGTCGCGGCCGTGGTCGCCGATCGCGTCCGGGTCGCGTTCGGCAAGGATCCGCTGCGCCCGTACCACCGCGCCGGACTGCGCGAACTCCAGCGCCGCCACCGCCAGCGCGAACACGCCGAGCGCACCCGCGCCGGCGAAGCGGGCCACCAGGACCTGGCTCAGCCGGTACGTCAGCATCTGCGCGCACACCCCGACGTGCAGCCGGCCCACCGCGAGCAGGTCGGCGCGGTACTCAGTGCGCCCGGCCGTCGCCGCCGGCACCGGACCGAACCGCCGCGCCCAGCCCAGCACCGCCACCCCGAGCACCGTCGCGGTGGCGACCTGCACGCCCAGCCAGAGGACGCTCCACAGGCCACCGTCGAGCCGGTGGCCCAGCCACAGCAGCCCGTACCCGGCCACCAGCACCGCACCGCCGAGCGCCCGCATCGTGTAGACGAACCAGAACCGCTTCAGGCGCAGGCCGAGCGAGGCAGCAGTGTTGAACACGGTGAGCGCGCAGCCCGCCCCGATGCCGACCGGGTGGCTGCCCAGCCCGGCCAGCGTGGTCAGCAGCGCCGCGGCCAGCGCGGTGAGGCCGAGTGACACGGTCAGGATGCCGGCGATCCACAGGCGACCGCGCGACATGATCCAGCCGGCCGGGCGGGACAGCAGGAACGTGTCGACGGACAGGCCGCCGAGAGCCGCGCCCACTGTGGCGCTGACCATGTTCGCCGCGAGTTCGCCGCGTTCCGCCGCCGGCAGCGTCACCGACACCAGCGCGGCGAGGCCGGTCAGGCCCAGGGCGACCAGATAGAGACGCTCGGGGGAGACGATCCGCCGGAGCCGGCCTAACACCCGGCGCCCAGGCGCCGGCGCCGGCCACGAGCCGGCCACGCGGAATCCACTCGATCTTCCCCCGAGATGCGCGGATGTGTGCGGGCCTGTTCTACCCGACATGAGCGCCGCCGCGCAATGGACCCGGCGGGCGGGTACGCCCAGGGCTCCACGACGCCGGTAGGGTGACGCGTCGTGGACCTCGCCCACTTCCGCGACACGATCGGCAGGCGGTGGCCGATCGTGCTGGCGCTGACGCTGCTGTGCGGCGCGTTCACCGGGGTCCTCGCCGAACGCCGGCCGCCGGTCTACCGGGCCGAGACCCAGATGCTCGTCACGTTCGCCGCCGAGAAGTCGGCCGAGCCCCAGCCCCGCCCGCCTGCGGACGAGGCGGGCCGGCTGATGCAGCGGCGGGTGAAGACGTACGCCACCATGATGAACACGCCCCGGCTGACCCGCCCGGTGATCGACTCGCTCGGACTGCCGTACACCACCGACGACCTGGCCGGCCGCGTCGTCGCATCGTCCACTGTCGACTCGCTGGCGATCGACGTGGCGGTCACCGACCGGTCCGCCGGCACGGCCGCGGCGATCGCCGCCGCGCTCGCCGCCGAACTGCAACGGATCGCCGAACGTGACCTGCCGCCCGCCGGACTCGGGCTCAAGGCCCACGTCGCGGTGGTCCGGGCCGCCGCGCCGCCGCCGCGTCCCGAGCCGGTGCGGTGGCAGTGGTACGCCCTCGGCGGCGCGCTCGGGGGCCTGGCCGTCGGGGTCGGCATCGCGCTGGTGCTCGGCTACCGCAGGGCCGGCACTCCGGTGAGCGCGGACGTGCGGGCGCTCTGGGCGACGGTGGCGCGCCGCCGTCCGGCCGACGCCGTCGCGGAGCCGGCGGGTGTGCCGGGTCAGAGCGACGGCCGGGTGTCCAACGCTTCGGTGAAGGAGCGGCAGGCGTCGTAGCCGGGCAACAGGCCCGCCGCCCGCGCCTCGGCCAGGCGCGGTGCCGACGCGTCCCGCTCGGACAGCAGCGGCGTCGCCGCCGGCCAGTCGATCCGGAGATCCGGATCGAGCGGGTGCACCGTGTGCTCGGCCGCCGGGTTGTACGTGGCGGAGCAGAGGTAGCTGAGCGTCGCGTCGTCGGTGAGCGCGCAGAACCCGTGCCCCAGCCCTTCGGCCAGGTAGACGGCCCGCCGGTCGGTGTCGTCGAGACGTACCGCCTCCCACCGGCCGTACGTCGGCGAGCCGACCCGCACGTCCACCACCACGTCCAGCACCGCCCCGCGCACGCAGGTCACGTACTTGGCCTGCCCGGGCGGTACGTCGGCGAAGTGGATGCCGCGCACCACGTCCCGCGCCGACACGGACAGGTTGCCCTGCGCCAGCCGCAGCGGATGCCCGACCGCCTCGGCGAGCCGGTCGAAGCGGTACCACTCCAGGAACAGGCCGCGCGGGTCGCCGTGCAGGCGCGGGGTCACCTCCCAGGCACCCTCGATGCCCAGCGGACGGATCTTCACGACGCGCCCACCGTCCCGGACCGGTCGGCGAGCAGGCCCAGCAGGTACTCGCCGTAGCCGCTGCGGGTCAGCGGATGGGCCAGCATCCGCAGCCGCTCGTCGTCGATCAGCCCGGACCGCCAGACGACCTCCTCGACGCAGCCGATCTTCATGCCCTGGCGTTCCTCGATCACCCGGACGAACTCGGCGGCCTGCATCATCGACGCGAACGTGCCGGTGTCCAGCCAGGCGGTGCCCCGGTCGAGCACCGTCACCGTCAGCTCGCCCCACGCCCGGTACGTCTCGTTGATCGCGGTGATCTCCAGCTCGCCCCGGGCGCTCGGGGTCAGCTTGCGGGCGATGTCGACCACCCGGTTGTCGTAGAAGTAGAGGCCCGGCACCGCGTACCGGGACCGGGGGCGGGCCGGCTTCTCCTCGATCGACAGCACCCGGCCGGCGTCGTCGAACTCGACCACGCCGTAGTCCTGCGGGTTCGCCACCGGGTACGCGAAGACCCGCCCACCGGCCGGTTCGCGGTGCTGCGCGAGCTGCCGGCCGAGCCCGACGCCGTGGAAGATGTTGTCGCCGAGGATCAGCGCCACCGACTCCTCGCCGACGAAGTCGGCGCCGAGCAGGAACGCCTGCGCGATGCCCTCCGGGCGGGGCTGCTCGGTGTACGACAGGCGCAGCCCCCACTGACTGCCGTCGCCGAGCAGCCGCTCGAACTGGGTGCGGTCCTCCGGTGTGGTCACCACCAGGATCTCCCGCACTCCGGCCATCACCAGAGTGGAGAGCGGGTAGTAGACCATCGGCTTGTCGAACACCGGCATCAGTTGCTTCGAGACGGCCCGGGTGATCGGCCAGAGCCGGGATCCGGTGCCACCGGCGAGAAGGATTCCGCGCACCCGCGGAGACTACCCGCGACGCCGCCGCCCCCGTGGCCCGTCGACGTCCCGCCCGGGCTGCCGCTACGGCGTAGACTCCACGACCCGTGAGGGTCCTCGTCACCGGCGGCGCCGGCTTCATCGGGTCGGAGTACGTGCGGATGCTGCTGGGCGTGCCCGGCGGCGACGCGGCCGGGGTGCCGGTCGAGGGCCCGGCCGCGCTCACAGTGCTGGACAAGCTCACCTACTCCGGCAACCTGGCGAACCTGGCGCCGGTACGCGACGACCCCCGGCTGCGCTTCGTCCGCGGTGACATCTGCGATCCGGCGCTTGTCGACGAGGTGGTGCCGGGCCACGACGTGATCGTCCACTTCGCCGCCGAGTCGCACGTGGACCGTTCGATCACCGGCGCGGCACCGTTCGTCACCACGAACGTCCTCGGCACCCAGACGCTGCTGGACGCCGCGCTGCGGCACGGCGTCCGCCGGTTCGTGCACGTCTCCACCGACGAGGTGTACGGCTCGATCGACTCCGGCTCGTGGACGGAGGACTGGCCGCTGGCGCCGAACTCGCCGTACTCCGCGTCGAAGGCCGGGTCGGACCTGCTGGCGCTATCCTACCACCGCACCCACGGCCTGGACGTCGTGGTGACCCGCTGCTCCAACAACTACGGGCCGTACCAGTTCCCGGAAAAGGTCGTCCCGCTGTTCGTGACCAACCTGCTCGACGGCGGCACCGTGCCGCTCTACGGCGACGGCGGCAACGTCCGGGACTGGCTGCACGTGCACGACCACTGCCGGGGCGTGGCGATGGTGCAGGAGAAGGGGCGGGCCGGCGAGGTCTACCACATCGGCGGCGGCACCGAGCTGACCAACCGGCAGCTCACCGAGCGGCTCCTGGCGGCGTGCGGGGCCGGCTGGGACCGGGTCGTGCCGGTCACCGACCGCAAGGGCCACGACCGCCGGTACTCGCTGGACATCAGCAAGATCAGCAGCGAGCTGGGGTACGCCCCGAGCATCGACCTCGACCGGGGCCTGGCCGAGACGATCAGCTGGTACCGGGAGAACCGGGCCTGGTGGGAGCCGCTGAAGACGGCCGGCCCCGAATGACCCGGATCCTGGTCACCGGCGCGGGCGGGATGCTCGGGCGGGACCTGCTCGCCGTGCTGCGGACCCGGCCGGACCTGTCCGTCACCGCCGCCGGCCGCGCCGACCTCGACGTCACCGACACACAGGCGGTCCGGGACGCGGTGGGCGGCCACGACGTGGTGTTCAACGCGGCCGCGTGGACCGACGTGGACGGCGCCGAGACGCGCGAGCGGGACGCCACCGCCGTGAACGGCGACGCGGTGGCCGCGCTGGCCGGCGCCTGTGCCGTGTCCGGCGCGCGTCTCGTGCACGTCTCCACCGACTACGTGTTCGCCGGGGACGCCACCGAGCCGTACCCGGAGGACGCCCCGACCGGCCCGGTCAACGCGTACGGGCGCAGCAAGCTCGCCGGGGAGCGGGCGGTGGCCCGGCTGCTGCCCGAGACCGGGTACGTGGTGCGCACCGCCTGGCTCTACGCCACCCACGGGCGCAACTTCGTCACCACGATGCTGCGGCTGGCGGCCGAACGCGACCGGCTCGACGTGGTGGACGACCAGCGCGGACAGCCCACCTGGTCGTACCGGCTCGCGGAGCGTCTCGTGGCGCTCGCCGACGCGGCGCTCGCCGGCGACGCGGCACCCGGGACGTACCACGGCACCGCCGCCGGCGAGACCACCTGGTACGGCCTGGCCCGCGCCGTGTTCGCCCTGCGTGGTCTCGACCCGGACCGGGTCCGGCCGACGACGAGCGACAGCTTCCCGCGCCCGGCGCCGCGCCCCCGCTACAGCGTGCTGGCGCACGGCCGGTGGGCCGCCGCGAAGCTGCCGCCGCCGGGGGATTGGCACGCGGACCTGGCCGAGGCGTTCAGCGCCCTCCGCCCCGGAACACCTCGGTGACGGTACGCAGCACGATCTTGATGTCGAGCCAGAGCGACCAGTTCTCGACGTAGTAGTTGTCGAACCGCGCCCGGTCCGAGATCGGCGTGTCCCCGCGCAGACCGCTGACCTGCGCCAGCCCGGTGAGCCCGACCGGTACGCGGTGCCGCATCGCGTACCTCGGGTATTCCATGGAGAACTTCTCCACGAAGTACGGCCGCTCCGGCCGGGGCCCCACCACGCTCATCTCGCCGCGCAGGATGTTCCACAGCTGCGGCAGCTCGTCCAGTGAGGTACGCCGCATGAACCGCCCGATCGGCCCGACCCGCTCGTCGTGCGCGATCGACCAGGTGGTCTGCGACTCGTACTCGTCGGCCGGGCGCATCGACCGGAACTTGATCACGTGGAACGGCTTGCCGTACCGGCCGATGCGCTCCTGACGGAAGAACACGCCCCGGCCGCCGTCGAGGAACGTGGCGACGGCGCAGAGCAGCAGCAGCGGGCTCAGCACCAGCAGGGCGGTCACCGCGAACACCACGTCGGAGGCGCGTTTGAGCCGCCACCGGGGGCCGGTGAGCGTGGTGTCGCCGATCTTGACGATCGGGATGGCGCCGATGTGGTCGGGGTAGCCGCCCTGCGACCGCGAGCCCCACAGGCGCGGCACCGCCCACAGGTCACAGCGGGAACTGGCCGGGCGCAGCAGCGCCTCCATCAGGTCGGCCTCGGAGCAGTCCGGGTCCGCGATGACCAGGACCTCGCACTCCAGCATCTCGGCGAGCTTCTCCAGGTCGTCGATGGTGCCGATGAGCGGCAACGCGCCGATCCGCGGCCGCGACGGGGCGTCGACGGCGCCGACGAACCGCAGCCCGTACTGCGGGTAGCGCCGCAGCAGCCGGGCCAGCTCGCCGCCGATCGGCCCGCCGCCGATGACTATCGCGTTGTGCTCCACCCACCGGCGCTTGCGGGCCAGCAGGATGAGCCGGCTGTTCAGCGCCCGCCCGACGATCACCAGGCCGGCGGAGAGCGCGACACCGCGCATGAACCCGCTGACGTACGGCACCGAGTCGTGCCGCAACGCCGCGATGATCGCCCCCACCGCGCCGGAGGCCAGCAACCGGCCGCCGAGGCTCGGCAGTTCGTCCAGGATGCTGATGTGCCGGCGCGGCCGGTAGAGGCCGCCCGCGGCGAACAGGCCCACTGTTAGCGCGGCGTTGAACAACGTGCCACGCCAGTAGTTCTGGGTCAGCAGCAGCGGCGTGAGCAGCGCCGCGACGTCGATGGGCGCGGTCACCATCCAGGCCCGCAACCATCGGGTACGCGTCGACGCGCGCGACCCCGCGTACGGCAGCACAGTGGTCGTGTCCATGCCGCTGTCCATCGGCCTGTTCATGGCCACACCGGACGGCGGCGCGGACGGATGCTCGAACGCCGGCAGGCGTGGCATGGTCGATCCTCCCCCGTGACGCCGCCGGCCCGGATACAGAGACCGACGGCGATCGCAGGATACGAGCGACCCCGCCCCGCCGCCAGCACCGGCATGGCAGATCGACGTCCTACTTTCCGCTGATGGCGAGGATCTCGGGGACCGAATCGCGGCGCACCGCGTCGAACAGCGTCTTCGAGCGCGCCGGATCGGGGAACACGACGCTCTCGCTGCCGACCCGGCCGGTGCCCTTGACCGGGCAGGTGAAGAACGTCAGGTTGCCGCCGCGCAGGCCCCGCATCTCCATCGCGAGATCCACCAGCGACAGTGACTTGTCGACGGCCACCGAGTCGGACGTGGCGCGGACGAACGAGTTCAGCTTGGCCGGGTTGGTCAGCACACCGCCCGAGGCGGCCTTGTCCAGGATCGCCTTGATCACCTGCTGCTGGTGCCGGATACGCGCGAAGTCGCCGTCCGGGAAGGCGTGCCGCTCCCGCGCGTAGTCCAGCGCGGCGGCCCCGTCCATCGTCTGCCGGCCCTTCTCGAAGGTCCGCGTGCCGATCAGCGAGTACTTCGTGGTGAAGCCCTTCTCCACGTCGATCTCGACACCGCCGAGCGCGTCGATGATCTCCTTGAAGCCGGCGAAGTCGACCATCGCCACGTTGTCCACCCGGACGCCGCTGAACTTCTCCACCGTCTGCACCATCAGCGGCACGCCGCCCCAGGCGTACGCGGCATTGATCTTCGCGTCGCGACCGCCGCGGCCTTCCTTCGACTTCGGGACGGCCGTCCAGGTGTCGCGGGGGATCGAGATGAGCTGGGCGCTCGACCGGTCCTTCGGCAGGTGGGCCAGGATGATCGTGTCGCTGCGCGAGCCGCCGGTGCTCTCCGGGTCGCGGGAGTCGCTGCCCAGGATCATGATGTTCATCGCGCCCTTGGCCTCGACCTGCGGCCGCGACTCGTCCGGGACGCCCTCGAAGGCGTCGACCCGCTCGATCGACTTGTCGACGGAGCGGTAGTAGAGGCCGCCGGCCAGGGCGGTGCCGCCGGTCAGCAGCACCACTACGAGCAGCACGATCAGGGCGATCCGCCGGCCCCGGCGGCGCCGGGGCGCCTTCTCCTCCACCGGCCCGCCCGGCTCCACATCGGAGCCCTGCGCACGACTGTCGGAATCGGTGAGCTGGTGGCGATCTGACATGCCGCGATGCTACTGATTCGCGTCGTACCGTGTGGACCCGCGCCCGGACGGTGACGCCCCGGCGGCGCGGGTCCGCCGCGGTGAGGTGGCCGGGTCCGGGCCTTGCCCCGGCCGGCTGCGGGATCGATGATGGTGAGGAATGCCACATCGACCGAGGAGTCGAGATGCAGGTCATCCACCAACCGCGGGTGGCGTGGGACGCCGCCCGGGTCATCGGCGGGGCGATCCACGACGAGCAGCTGTTCGGCTGGCTGCGTGGCGAACTCGGCGCCCTGATGGGTCCCGCGGCGGCGGTGGCCCTCGACGAGAGCCGGGACCGGGTCCGCTGGGCCGGCGACGCCCGGCTGCCGGTCGAGACCGGCGTGTGGCGCGTCCGCCTGGAGGACTCGCTGCGGCAGCGCCCCGACCTGGCCGGCGGGCTGGCCGGTGTCGTCTCCACCGCCCGTACGCTGCGCCCGGTTTAGCTTTCGCTTAGCTCGCTTGTCCCACGGCACGCCGGTCCGGCAGCATCGACCGGCGTGACCGACGGCCCCGCACCCCACCCGCCGACCACCGGCGCCGCGCCCGGACCCGCCACCCCGGACGACCGGCGCCGCACCGCCGCACGCCGTCGCCGCCTGGCCGCCGCCGGGCTGGTCACCGTCGCCGCCGCGGTCGCGGTGACCCTCGCGGTACGCGGCGGGGCCGCCCCCGCCTGCGCCGCCCCGGCTGGGCGCGCTGCCGTGGCCGCTCTTCCGCCCGCCGTTCTGCCGCCCGGCGCTGCCCTGCCGGTGGCTGCGGCCCCGCCCGTCGGTGGCGCGACGCACAGCGGCAAGGCCACCTTCTACGACTCCGAGGGTGCCGGTGGCAACTGCTCCCGGCCCGCCGCGCCCGCCGACCGGATGTACGTCGCGCTCGGCCCGAGCGAGTACGCCTCCGGCGCCTCCTGCGGCGGCTTCCTCGACGTCACCGGCCCACGCGGCACCGTCCGGGTGCTCGTGATGGACCAGTGCCCGGAGTGCGCACCAGGCCACCTCGACCTGTCCGCCGAGGCGTTCGCCCGGATCGCCGATCCGGTGCAGGGAGTGGTGAAGGTCAGCTACCGCGCGGTGGTGAACCCGAGGCTGCCCGGCCCGCTCACCTTCCGGATGAAGGAGGGCTCGTCGCAGTGGTGGTTCGCCGTCCTGGTCGGTGACCACGGCAACCCGCTGCGCTCGGTCGAGGTACGGCAGAACGGTTCGTGGCGGGCGGCGCAGCGGCAGGACTACAACTACTGGCTGATCCCGTCCGGGGCCGGTCCCGGCCCGTACGAGATCCGGGTCACCGACGTGTACGGCCACCGCGTGACGGCCACCGGCATCCGGATGCTCCCCGGCCAGGTGCAACGCAGCAAGACCCGCATGTACGGCGCCGATCCCGCCACCCCCAGGCCGACCCCGAAGAAGCCGACCCCGACGCCCAGAACCTCCACCCCAAGCCCTTCCACCCGCACAACGTCGCCGGCCCCCGCCCCCGCCCCGGTGGACCCCGTCGTGCAGGCAGCCGCCGCCCTTCCCACCCAAACCCCCTGTTCCTGACCCGCCCCCACCTCGTTGATCTTGCACTTGCGGCCCTCGACATGCCCTGAATGCGGCTTTTGCGGGGGCGGAAAGTGCAAGATCGGCGGGGCAGGCTAGGGCGGGGCGGGGCGGGGCGGGGCAGGGCGGGGTGGGGTGGGTGGGTCAGGGGGAGGTGGGGAGGTCCAGCCACATGAGGATCTCGTCGCGGGCGTCGGTGGGGGACAGGCGCAGTGCGGCGGGGAGGCGGCCGATCTCGCGGTAGCCGAGGCGCTTGTAGAAGCGGTCCAGCCCCAGGCCGTCGCGGACCGTCACGTGCAGCGCCGTCAGGCCGAGGCCGCAGGCGATCCGCTCGGCCTCGCGCATCAGCGCCGCGCCGTGGCCGCGTCCCTGCGTGTCCGGGTGCACCATGACGCGCTTGAGCACCCGCCAGTGCGTCTTGAGGTGGAACCGGTTGTCGGCGATGACCAGCACCGCGACCAGCTTCTCGCCCTCGTAGCCGGCGAGCAGCCGGTCCGGCCCGTCCGCCACCTCGTCGAGCGTGGAGGTGGCGAGCGGGCGTACGTCGTCGGCCGTCACCGGGGCGACGAAGCCGACGGCGCCGCCGGCGTTCGTCACGTCCACCCAGAGCGCGATGATCTGCTCGCGCAGTTCGGGAGTCAGGTCGGGGTCGAGTACGAAGCGCAGGTCCACGACGCCATCCTGCGCGTGACGACGTGGCCCGGACCCGCGTTCGTGATGCGGGTGACACAGTTGATGGTGCGGGAGGGGGGTTTCGAACCCCCACGTCCTCTCGGACACAGGCTCCTAAGGCCTGCGCGTCTGCCGTTCCGCCACTCCCGCCGGCCCGCTGAGTTTAGAGCGTCGCGCCGGAGCCGTGTGTACTCCGGGCCGCGACCGGCCGCGACGCGACGAGCCGCGACGAGGCGGCCCGTCCGGCGACCTCAGTCGAGGCCGAGGTCCCGGCGCAGCTTGGCGACGTGGCCGGTGGCCCGCACGTTGTAGAACGCCTGCTCGATCTTGCCGTCCTCGTCCACCACGAACGTCGAGCGGATCACGCCGGTGACGGTGCGGCCGTACATCTGCTTCTCGCCGAACGCGCCGTACGCGGTCAGCACCGCCTTGTCCTCGTCGGAGACCAGCGGGAACGTGATGGCGTCCCGGTCGCGGAACTTGGCGAGCTTCGCCGGCTTGTCCGGCGAGACGCCCACCACCTCGTAGCCGGCGGCCTGGAGGGAGGCGAGCGAGTCCCGGAAGTCACACGCCTGCTTCGTGCAGCCGGGCGTCATGGCGGCCGGGTACGCGTACAGGATGACCTTGCGGCCGCGCAGGCCGGACAGGGACAGCGTGCCGCCGTCGTCGGTGGGGAGGGTGAAGTCGGGGGCGGGGTCGCCGGGCTTGAGGCGGTCGGTCATGGCGGTGACGATACCGCCGGGCCGGTACGGTCGGCGGGCGGCGACGCGCGGGCGCGGTGACGGGCACCATGTGCAGTTGCAAGATATTGGCAACAGTGCCTTCCTGGAAATACGCTGAGCGCGTGGACACCCTGGCGATGCACATCTCCAACGGGATCATCAACGGTCCGGTCGCCGCGATCTTCGCGGCTCTCGCCCTCGCCGCGCTCGCCTTCTGCGTGCTGCGGGGCCGCGCCGACCTCGACGACCGGCTGGCCCCGATGGCCGGGCTGGTGGCGGCGTTCATCTTCGCCGTGCAGATGCTCAACTTCCCGATCTTCACCGCCGGGGTCAGCGGTCACCTGCTCGGCGGGGCGCTGGCCGCGCTGCTCGTCGGCCCCTGGGTCGGCGCGCTCTGCGTCGCCGTGGTGCTCATCGTGCAGGCGCTGGTCTTCGGTGACGGCGGGGTGGCGATGCTCGGCCTCAACATCACCAACATGGCGCTGCTCGGCACCGCCGCCGCGTACCTGCTGATCGCGCTCCTGCTGCGCGTGCTGCCGCGTACCCCGGCCGGCCTGGCGGTCACCGCGTTCGTGTCCGCGCTGGTCAGCGTGGTGGTCGCGTCCCAGGGCTTCGTCCTGCAGTACTGGCTGGGCGGCACCACCGACCTCGGCGGCAACCTCACCGGCCTGGCCGGCACCATGGCCTTCGCCCACCTGCTCATCGGCATCGGCGAGGGCCTGATCACCGCGACCACTGTGGTCACCGTCGCCAAGGTCCGGCCCGACCTGGTGTACGCGCTGCGCGCCCTCAAGCCGGCCACGCCGGCTCCCGCCGTCCCGGTCGCCGGAGGTGCCCGATGAGCAAGCGTCACTGGCCGTTCCTGCTCGGCGGTCTGCTGGTGGCCCTGCTGCTGGCCGGCGTGGTCAGCAACTACGCCTCCTCGCACCCGGACGGCCTCGACTCGTCGCTGCTCAAGGGCTGCACCGTCAACGCCGACGACGAGATCACCGGCGGCAGCTGCCCGGCCCAGCAGGCCAAGGACCACGAGCTGGCGGACAGCCCGCTCGCCGACTACGGCGTACGCGGCATCGGCAACGACTTCCTCTCCACCGGCCTGTCCGGCGTACTCGGCGTGCTGCTCACCTTCGCGCTCGGCGGCGGCCTGTTCTGGCTGGCCCGCCGCCGCGGCCCCGCCACGCCCGTCACGTCCGCCGGGCCCGGGGCGCCTGACACGACCACCGCGACCACCGACCCGGCGGGCGACGCAGCGACCCCGTCCACCGGCACCCGCTGACCATGGGCGCCGGGCACGCGCACGTCCTCTACCGCGAGTCCGGCTCGCCGGTGCACCGCCTCCCGCCCGAGGTGAAGATCGCCGCGATGGTGCTGTTCACCATCGCGGTGGTGGCGACGCCCCGGGAGGCGTACTGGGCCTTCGGCGGCTACGCGCTCCTGGTCGCCGCGGTGGCCGCGCTGGCCCGGGTCGGCCCGCGCTGGCTGCTCAGCCGGGCACTGATCGAGCTGCCGTTCGTGCTGTTCGCGTTCGCGCTGCCGTTCCTCGGGGCGGGGGAGCGGGTCGAGGTAGCAGGGCTCGCCCTGTCCGTCGACGGGCTGCACGGCGCGTTCAACATCCTCGCCAAGGGCACGCTCGGCGTACTCGCGTCGCTCCTGTTGGCGGCGACCACGACGACGCGTGACCTGCTGCTCGGCCTGGACCGGCTGCGGTGCCCGCAGATCCTCACCCAGATCGCCACGTTCATGCTGCGCTACCTGGAGGTGCTCGTCGGCGAGGCCCGCCGGATGCGCGTGGCGCGGGTGTCGCGCGGCGACGACCCACGGTTCCTGTGGCAGTTGCGCGGCTTCGCGGCCGGGGTCGGCGCGCTGTTCCTGCGCGCGTTCGAGCGCGGCGAGCGGGTCTACCTGGCGATGCTCTCGCGCGGCTACACCGGCCGGATGCCGGCGGTGTGGCAGGGGGCCGGCGCGGCCACCGCCGGCCAGTGGGCGGCCGCCGCGACCGTGCCGGCGATCGCGGCCACCATCGCCGCCGTCGCGCTCGTCCTGCAATGATCGGGTACGTGCAGCAGCCGCCCTCCCTCGACGTCAACGGCGTCCGGTACGCGTACCCGGACGGTCACGTCGCCCTGCACGGCGTGGACCTGACCGTGCCGCGCGGCGATCGGGTGGCGCTGCTCGGGCCCAACGGCGCCGGCAAGACCACGCTCGTGCTGCACCTCAACGGCATCCTCACGCCGACCGAGGGCACGGTGACCGTCGGCGGCCTGACCGTCAGCCGGGACCGGGACACGCTGGCCGAGGTACGCCGCCGCGTCGGCATCGTCTTCCAGGACCCGGACGACCAGCTGTTCCTGCCCACAGTCGCCGAGGACGTGGCGTTCGGCCCGGCCAACCTGGGCCTGCGCGGCGCCGAGCTGGCCGCCCGGGTCGACGAGGCGCTCGCGGCGGTCGGCATGAGCGAGCATCGGGATCGCGCGCCGCACCACCTGTCGTTCGGGCAGCGGCGCCGGGTGGCGGTGGCGACGGTGCTGGCCATGCGCCCGGAGATCCTGGTGCTGGACGAGCCGTCGTCGAACCTCGACCCGGCCGCCCGGCGGGAGCTGGCGGAGATCCTGCGTGCCCTGCCGGTGACGTTGCTCATGGTCACGCACGACCTGCCGTACGCGGCCGAGCTGTGCCCCCGCTCGGTCATTCTGGACGGCGGCCGCATCGTCGCCGACGCCCCCACCGCAGACCTCCTGTCCGACGAGGCACTGCTGACCGCCCACCGCCTGGAGCTGCCTTACGGCTTCGCCCCCCGCCCCACCTGACCCGGCCCTCGCCCGTCCCGCCCTCCTCCGCCGCGATCTTGCACTTTCCGCCCGGGCATTCCGGGACAAGAGCCGCAAGCTCGGGGCGGCAACTGCAAGATCACGCCGTCCAGGGGTGAGTGCGGCGGGAGTGGAGCGGTGGAGATCTTGGTAGGAAAGGGCCCCTAGGGGGGCCGTTTGGTACCAAGATCTCGCGGGGGCCCGGGGACGCTGACAACCTCCACTCAGAGGGCGGGGCGGGTCAGGGCACGGGGGTTGGGTGGGGGGTGGGGCGGGCTGCCCTTGCGGCGGTGCGCAGGCGCAGCAGGCCCGCCGCCACCGCGCCGGCACCCGTCGCCAGGCCGAGCACCACCAGCACCCGCACCAGCGTGGCCGGGCCGGCGGCCGGGGGGATCGCGCGGGACAGCGCGGCCAGGTTCGTCGCCCCGGCGAACAGCGTGAGGCAGGCGCCTGCGAGCGCCAGCACGAAGTCGGCGGCCGGGCGGCGGGCCAGCGCGTACCCGCCCGCGGCGAGCGCGCCGAGCCCGGTGAGCAGCGTCCACACCTGGCCGGTGACCAGCTCGGCGAGCGTTCCGCCGACGCCGGGCGCGCCGGTGTCCAGCGCGCGGGCGACGGTGAGCGCCACCGTGGCGGCGCCGCCCAGGGCGAGCAGCGCGCCGACCGCGCGCAGCGCCCGCACCCCGGCGGCGGTGCCACCAGGTGCCAGCCCGGCCGCGCCGATCAGCAGGAAGCCCAGCGTGGCGGCAACCCACCAGGGGTACGGGTCGGGCGGCGGCACCCAGTCCAGCGTGCCGCGTACGGCTCCGGTGGTGTCACCGGCGCGCAGCGGCACCGCCCAGTCGCGTACCCGGTGTTCCCGGTCCGGGTCGGCGGCGACGGCGGCCGGCGGAGCCTCCTCCCGCCACAGCGTGCGCTGGTCGTGCCAGCGGGCGGTGGGGCCGTCGTCGATCCGCCGCCAGTCGGGCGCGGCGGCCGGGTTCGCCTCGGCCGGCAGCCGGGTCTCCCCGGCCAGCGTCCGGTTCAGGTACGTGGCGGGGGAGCGGGTGTTCTCGTACACGCCGCCCGGGCCGATGCGCAGGTACGGCTCACCGGAGTAGCCGAGCACGGTGACCTCGGCGCCGGTGTCGTTCGTCAGCTCCAGTCGTGCGCCGGCCTCCACCATGCGCGCGGTGAGGCCGGGCCGATCCGGGTCGACGCCGCTGATCGTGGCGCGGTAGTCCGTGCCGTCGGGCGCGTCCGCGCCGTGTGCGGCGGCCGGCGCGGCGAGCGTGAGCAGCGCGGTGGCCGCGACGGCGAGCACCAGCGCGGCCCGGCGCAGGGGTGCGATCACTTGCCGGCCGCCTCCACCGCCGACTTGATCCCCTCGGGGCTGCGGTCCTGGAGCTCACTGCCGTTGACCTTGATGGTCGGGGTGCCGGTCACGCCGGCCTTGCTCGCCTCGTCGGTGACGTGCTCGGTCCACGACCGGTACGTGCCGTCGGAAACGCAGGAGGCGAACTCGTCCCGGTTCAGTCCGACGCCCGCGCCGATGTCGACGAGTTCGTCGTTGCTGAGCCCGGCGCCGCCCTCCGGCGGCTGCTTGGCGAAGAGCTGGTCGGTGAACTCGCGGAACTTGCCGCCCTGGGCGGCGCAGCCGGAGGCGGCCGAGGAGCGGGTCGAGTATTCCGTGGTGGAGAAGCGGTTCAGGAACGCCACCGGGTGGAACACCAGCTTCGCCTTGCCCTCACTGACGAGCTGGTTGAGCGTCTCGCCGTTGACCTGCTGGAACTGCTTGCAGGCCGGGCAGAGGTAGTCCTCGTACAGGTCGATGGTGACCGGCCCGGTGCCGAGCACGATGCCGGTGCCGGCGTCGTTGGCCCCGGGCGGGGCGGTGAACTCGTCGGACTTCTGGCTGGAGTAGACCGCCCAGCCGATGCCGCCGGCGATGACGAGCACCAGCACCGCGGCGATCGAGGTCCAGAGCGTCCGCTTGCGCCGCTTCTCCCGGGCGATCTGCTCGCGTACGACCCGGGCCGCGTCCTTGCGCCCCTTGCGACTACTCATCGGTGTCCTCCACGGTGTCGTCGCCCGCCAGCCACCCGTCCACCGAGAACGGGGTGCGGGGCCAGATCAGCAGGAACCCGGCGAGTACCAGGAACCCGAGGTCCCGGAGGATCTCCGGGAGGTAGCTGGGCGTCTGGCCGGCGGCGAGCTGCCCGCCGCTGCCGAAACACCCGCAGTCGATGGCCAGGCCACGGGCCCAGGCCGAGGCGATGCCGGCGATGAAGACCACGAGCAGCGCCGCTGAGACGCCGGCGCTGATCCGGGTGGCGAGCCCGGCGAGCAGCAGGACGCCCAGGGCCAGCTCGACGAACGGCAGCGCCGCGCCGATCACCGTGGCCACGTCGTACGGCATCACCTGGTACGCGTTCACGGCCCGGCCGGAGGCGGCAAGGTCGCCGACCTTGGTGCCACCGGCGACCAGCCACACGGCGGCCAGTCCGAGGCGGGCCGCGACGCCGAGCCAGGGCCGCAGGGCCGGCCAGCGGCCCGCCCGGGGTGAGGGGGAGGGGGTCACAGTCATTCGTCGTCCGAGCGCCACGAAAGGTTCCCGCTATCCGGCCAACGTGTCGCCGACGGCGTCGACCAGTTCGTCGCGGGCGCGGGCCACCCGGGAGCGGATCGTGCCCACCGGCACCCCCTCCACGTCGGCGGCCTCGGCGTACGACAGGCCGAGCAGTTGGGTGAGCACGAACGCGGAGCGCCGCTCGGCGGGCAGCCGGCGGACCAGGTCGGTGGCGCCGAGCTGCCCGGCCGGGTCCGGGTACGGGCGGTCGGTGGCGGCCTGGGCGGCGAGCCGCGCGTCGAGCCGGCGGCGGCGCACCACTGTGCGCAGGTGGTCGGCGCAGGCCCGCCGGGCGATGCCGAGCAGCCAGGTCCGCACGCTGGAGCGCCCCTCGAAGCCGGGCAGCGCCCGGAACGCCCGCAGGTATGTCTCCTGGGTGAGGTCGTCCGCCGTGTCCGGGTCGACGAGCGCGGCGGCGAAGCGCCACACCTCGGCCTGGGTGGCCCGGACGAAGGCGGCCTGCGCGTCGCGGTCGCCGTCGCGGGCGGCCAGCGCCCAGCCGGTGGCCGCGTCCCGGGCAGCGTCGGGCGCCGACACGGGGCGGTCGGCGGCGGTGTCGCGCGGGCCGGGGATCACGTCACCCGAGGTTACGCGGCGTACCTGGAGTGGACAGGGTCCTTCGACCCATTCCGTGGTCCCGCACACGCCGGGAACTTTTCCCGCCCGCCGTCCGACTACCCTCCCATGACCTCCGAGCAGGCCCGGCGTGGCGCGCGCCGCCGTGCCGGGTGGGCGCTCGGTCACGCCCGCCCGAGACCGGCTCGCCGGACCCGCCCCGGTTCGGGAACCATGGCGGTCATGACTGCTGCCGTACGCCGCCCGTCCCGGGCCGTCGCCGCCCGCTCCGGGGCCGCCGCCGGGCTGCTGCTCCTGCTGGTCGCCCTGCTGCTCGCCCCGGCCTCCCCGGCTGCCGCCCACGCGGTGCTGGTGAGCAGCAGCCCTGCCGCCTCCGCCGTGGTGCCCGAGGCGCCCGCGCAGGTGGTGATCACGTTCAGTGAGGGCGTCCGCAAGGTGCCCGGGAAGGTCCGGGTGATCGCCCCCGACGGCTCGCGCGCCGACCGGGGCGAGCCGACGTTCCAGGGCGCCGAGGTCACCATCCCGGTGGACCCGTCCGGCGGGCGCGGCACCTACCTGGTGAGCTACCGGGTCATCTCGGCCGACAGCCACCCCGTCTCCGGCGCCTTCACCTACTCCGTCGGCGCACCGTCCGAGCCACCCACCGACAGCGGTTCGGACAACCGGGCGAACCCGGTCACCGAGAACGCGGTGAAGGTGGCGAAGTACGCCGGCTACGTCGGGTTGCTGCTGCTCGTCGGCCCGGCGCTGGTGCTCGCCGCGCTCTGGCCGCGCCGGCTGTCCCGCCGGGGACCGGCGCGGCTGGCCTGGACCGGGCTGGGCCTGCTGGCGGTGGCCACCGTGGCCGAGGTGTGGCTGCAGGTGCCGTACGTCAACGGCGGTGGTCTGTTCGACGTGACCGGCTCCGGACTCAGTGACGTGCTCGGCAGCGCCTACGGCACCACGCACCTGGTCCGGCTGGGCCTGCTCGCGGCGGCGGCGTTCCTGCTCCGGCCGCTGTTCGCCGGCCCGATCGGCCGTACCGACGGGATCATCCTGGCGGTCCTCGGCGGCGCGGCGCTGTTCACCTGGCCGCTGGCCGGGCACGCGGCGGCCTCGCCCGCGCCCGCGGTGTCGGTGGTGGTGGACGCGGTGCACCTGGGCGGCATGGCGGTGTGGCTGGGCGGCCTGGTCATGCTCGCGGTGTTCCTGCTGCGCCGGGCCGACGAGCGCGAGTTGGACGCGATCCTGCCGATCTGGTCCCGCTGGGCGGCGCTCGCGGTGGCCGCGCTGCTGCTGGCCGGCACCGTGCAGGGCCTGATCGAGGTGGCCGGTCTGCAGGCGCTGTTCGACACCACGTACGGCCGGCTCCTGCTCGCCAAGATCGCGCTGTTCGTGCTGGTGATCGGCGTGGCCGCGTACTCCCGGGCGCTGGTGCGGCGGCGGGTCGCCGCCGGCCGGCCGGGCTCGATGCGGCGGGCGGTGGTGGCCGAGCTGGCGATCACGGCGGTGGTGCTGGGCGTGTCGGCGACGCTCGTGCAGACCACCCCGGCGCGTACCGCCGCCGCGAACGTCGCGGGCGCCGAGCAGGGCTACTTCTCGGCCACGCTGAGCAGCCCGCTCTACTCGCTGGAGGTCCAGGTGGACCCGGCCGAGACCGGCAACAACTCGATGCACCTGTACGCCTACACCAAGGACAGCCGCCCGCAGCCGGTGCAGGAGTGGAAGGTCACCGCCGCGCTGCCGTCGGCCGGGATCGAGCCGATCACCGTCCCGCTGCTGCCGTTGAGCGACAACCACGCCACCGGCGAGGTCAACCTGCCGGCCCGGGGTGACTGGCAGGTGCGCATCACCGTCCGCACGTCCGACATCGACCAGGCCACGGTGACCGCCACCGTGCCGATCAAGTAACGGAAGGTCCCATCTGATGATCCGTCTCCGGCGCTCCGCGACAGTCGCCGCGCTGACCCTCACCGCCGTCGCCACGGCCGTGCTCGGCGTGGCCGGTGCGGCCTCGGCGCACGTCACGATCAACCCGGCCGAGGGTACGCAGGGCGGCTACGGCCGGTTCGCGTTCCGGGTGCCGAACGAGAGCGACACGGCGTCGACGGTCAAGGTCGAGGTGAACCTGCCGGAGAACGCCCCGGTCGGCTCGGTCTCCACCATGCCGGTGGCGGGCTGGACGGTGGCGGTGGAGAAGCGCAAGGTCGATCCGCCGATCGAGGTGCACGGCAGCCAGCTCACCGAGGCGGTCTCCAAGCTGACCTTCACGGCCGCGCCGAACGGCGGCGTGAAGCCGGGCGAGTTCCAGGAGTTCCCGGTGTCGATGGGCCCGCTGCCGCAGGCCGACACGATGGTGTTCAAGGTGCTCCAGACGTACTCCGACGGCAACGTCTCCCGGTGGATCGAGGAGCCGACGCCGGGCGCGGAGGAGCCGGAGAACCCGGCGCCGGTGCTCAAGCTGGCCGCGGCGGCGCCCGCCTCGTCCGCTGCGAGCGCGCCGGCCGCCGCAGCCGACGACGATGACGACGACGACGGCTCCGGCGGGGCCACCGCCCTCGGCGTGGCCGGCCTGGTCGCCGGACTGGGCGGCCTGGCCCTCGGCGGTCTGGCGTTCGCTCGTACCCGGCGGGAGCCCGCCGCGAAGTCCTGAACGCGAGCCACGCACCGGCCCGGCGGAACGATCCGCCGGGCCGGTCGCCGTTCCGGCCCCGGTGCCGCCGATATCCGGCGATCGGCCGACCCCCGTCGGTAAGGTCGGCCGGGTAATCGGCTACCGAGAGGGACGACGCGAATGCGTTTCGTACGCACGATCGCCGGCATGGTGCTGCTGGCGTTGGGGATTCCGGCGCTGCTGGCGGGCGGAGGTCTCTGGCTCGCCGCCCGGCACGCCGGCCCGGACGGCGGCTTCGGCGCCCGGTTCGAGCCGGTCCGCACGCCGGCCCGCGCGGTGCTGGTGACCGACGTGGACGCGTTGCTACGCGCCGACCTGCCGCTGGCGCGTACCGGACAGGCCCGGCTGCACCTGACCGCGCGGGACGACGACGGCCCGGTCTTCCTCGGCCTCGCCCCGGCCGACCAGGTGCGACGGTGGCTGGCCGACATCCCGCACAGCACCGTGCGCCGCGTCGCGGTCACCCGGGGCCCGCTGCCTGTCGATCTCGACCCGGCCACCGTCGGCGCCGCCACCGCCGCGCCGATGACGGAGCCCTTCTGGGTACGCGAGGGCGTCGGCTCCCTGGAGTGGAGCCCGGCGGAACTGTCCGGCCGGTCGCTGAGCCTGGTCGTGATGCGCGTGGACGGCGCGGACGAGCTCGACCTGCGGATGCGTGCCGAGCTGCGGGCCGGATGGTTCCCCGGGCTGGCATGGGCGCTGCTGGCCGGCGGCACGCTGCTGGTGGTCCTCGCGGTGGCGGTGCTGCTGCGCCCGCTGCGGCCGCGTGAGGTGGTCTTCGTGGTCGAGCCGGACCAGGTGCCGGTGCTGGCCGGGCGTCTCGGCGTCACCTCGCTGAGCGGCCTGGGCCGCCAGCCGGGCCCGGTGTCGCGACCCGAGCGGCACCTGGTGGCGGTGGGCTCCGGGTCCGGCGGGCGGACCCGTGCGGCGATCGCCGCCCCGCCCCGCCGGTGCCCCGACGACAAGGACTGAGGACGGGAAACCGAACGGCCCTCCGCGCTGCCGACGCGGAGGGCCGTTCATCACCGGGGGATCGGTGCTACCTGGGAGAAAACTGAGGTAGTTGATACCAGATTAGCGCTGATCGCCGTTTGTTGCGAGGTGTGTCCGTTCAGTCCGGGTCATCGGTTTCTCGCCCGCATGCCGGCGGATCGGCAGCACCGCGAGCAGGAGCAGGCTGAGCAGCACGTACACGTTGCGGACGACGAAGTCGACAGGATCGTCCGTGTGCACGATGGCGGTACCCCAGTCCTGGAACGTCACCAACCCGTACACGATCGGCAGGCCGACGACGGCGACCAGCGCGAAGAGGCCGCCGCGACGGCGGGCCCCGGCGGGCGTCGCCGGATCGGCGTCCAGTGCCGCGTCGACGAGCACCACCACCGCGGGGATGAACCAGTACAGGTGGTGGATCCAGGTGATCGGGCTGACCAGCCCGCCCACCAGCCCGGTCACTGTGAGACCCACGAGCGCGTCCCCCGCCCGGGCCGCGCGCGCCGCCCGCCACAGGCCGAACGCGGCCACCGCCAGCACGAGCAGCAGCCACAGCAGCCGGTCCGGCTCGGCCGGCGCGGTCAGGCGGCTGAGCAGCCCGAACAGCGACTGGTTGCCGGTGTAGTCGGGGCGGCCCACCCGGTCGGTCACCCACAGCTCGTGCGTCCAGAACCGCCACGAGTCACCCGGCGCGACCGCCGCGGCCAGCAGCGTGGCCACCGCCGCCGTCACCGCCGCCACGGCCGCCGCCCGCCACTTCCGGGCGGCGAGCAGGTAGAGCACGAAGATGCCGGGGAACAGCTTGAGCGCCGCGGCCAGGCCCACGCCCACACCGGCCCAGCGCCGCCCCTGCGGTACGGCGAACAGCAGGTCGCCCAGGATCAGCACCACCAACAGCATGTTGATCTGCCCGAGCGTGAGCGTCTCCCGCGTGCTCTCCACCGCCAGCACCAGCAGCACGGCGACGGTCAGGCCGAACCCGCGCGGCAGATCGTGCCGCCGCAGCACCGGCAGCACCAGCCAGCGGGTGGTCACCACCACGGCGGCCACCGTCAGCACCGCGAAGGCGGCGATCGCCACCCCGAGCCTCAGGTACCCGAACGGCGCCAGGAGCAGCGCCGCGAACGGCGGATAGGTGAAGTACAGCGCGCCCTGCAGCCGGTCCGGCTGGACGTAGTCGTAGAGCGGGTGCCCGGCCGCCCACCAGTCCATCGCCGACATGTAGATCTTCTGGTCGTAGTAGTCGTGGCGCAGGTTGGGCAGGTAGAGCGCCGGCAGGATGGCGACCAGCGCCAGCACCGCTACGACCCGCCGGACCGTACGCGCGCCCGCGTCGTCGCGGGCGACGGCGGGTGGCGCGTCGGGTTCGGCTGGCACGCAGGAAACCCTAGCGGTCCACCTCGGCCGCCGGGCCGAGGCGCGGGCGCGTCGGCGGCGCGTAGTCTGTTCCGGTGGCTGATCTTCTCGTCTGGATCGACTGTGAGATGACCGGGCTCGACCTGCGGCGGGACGCCCTGATCGAGGTCGCCGCGCTCGTCACCGATCCCGACCTCAACGTGCTCGGTGACGGCGTCGACGTGGTGATCCACGCCGACGACGAGGCGCTCGACGGCATGCCGGAGATCGTGCGCACCATGCACGCCAAGTCCGGCCTCACCGAGGAGGTACGCCGCTCCACGGTGACGCTGGCCGAGGCCGAGGACATGGTGCTCGACTACGTGACCAGCTACGTCAAGGACCCGCGTACGGCCCCGCTGTGCGGCAACTCGATCGCCACCGACAGGGGCTTCCTGGCCCGCGACATGACCCGGCTCGACGCGCACCTGCACTACCGGATGATCGACGTGTCCTCGATCAAGGAGCTGTGCCGGCGCTGGTACCCGCGGGTGTACTTCGGGCAGCCGCAGAAGGGCCTGGCCCACCGGGCGCTCGCCGACATCCGGGAGAGCATCCGCGAGCTGGAGTACTACCGGCGGACCGTGTTCGTGCCGCTGCCGGGGCCGGACGTCGAGGCCGCGAAGGCGATCGCCGCCCAGCTCTGAGGGCCCCGCCGAACCCGGTGGACGGGGTCGGCGGGAGTGTGGCTATGATTAGTCCGCGCACCGCCCCGGGCGACCGGAGCGGCGAGCATGGTGGCTGTAGCTCAGTTGGCAGAGCACCGGGTTGTGGTCCCGGTTGTCGTGGGTTCAATTCCCATCAGTCACCCCACACGACGAAGCCCCCTCCTCCGGGAGGGGGCTTCGTCGTGTGCCGGGGATGCTCCTATAGAAGTCAAGGGGTGTTGAGGGTGGTGAAGTCAGCGAGGAGG
>NZ_JALJRJ010000016.1:0-183578 GCF_024519755.1 Micromonospora sp. Mcm103 | reverse complement strand
CGAGCAGGTCCACGCCGCCGCGCCGGGCGCCCACCCCGGCGTACGCCCCGGCGTGGCTGGTGGCGAGCAGCTCGGCGAAGCGGGCCGACTCGCGCAGCGGACCGGCCTCCAGCACCGCGCCGTCGGCCATCACGACCACCTCGTCGCAGCGGCGCACCGAGGAGAGCCGGTGCGCGATGACGATGCCGATCCGGTCGGTGAGCAGCCGTTCGGTGGCCTCTCGTACGCGGTTCTCGGTGACCGGGTCGAGCCGCGCGGTGGCCTCGTCGAGGATCACCACGTGCGGGTCGCGGACCAGGATGCGGGCGAACGCGACGAGTTGCTCCTGCCCGGCGGAGAGCACGTAGCCGCCGTCGCCGAGCCGGGTGTGCACGCCGTCGGGCAGCTCGGCGATCCAGCCGGCCAGGCCCAGCTCGGCCAGCGCCCGCTCGGCCGCGTCCAGCAGCTCCGGATCGAACAGCGCCACGTTCTCGGCGAGCGTGCCGGCCAGGATCTCGGTGCGCTGCGGCACCACGGCGATCCACCGGCGCAGTTCCTCCACGTCCAGGTCGACCAGGTCGGTGCCGCCGAGGAACACCGTGCCGCGCGGTACCTCCACCGCCCGGGTGAGCACCTTTGCCAGCGTCGACTTGCCCGAGCCGGTCCGCCCGACGAGCGCGTACGAGCGCCCGCGGACGAAGTCGAGGTGGACGTCGCGCAGCGCCGGACCGCGGTCGTCCCCGCCGGACGGGTAGCGGTAGGTGAGCCCGCGCACGGTCAGGTCGCCGTCCACCGGGGCGTCGCCGCCGTCCGGCTCCTGCGGCGATCCGGCAAGCAGTTGCACCCGGCCCCAGGCGCCGAACGCCTGTTGCAGGTGCGGCACCCAGCGGGCGATCTGCTCGACAGTCGCGCCGAACGCGACGGCCAGCAGCCAGATCGCGGTGAGCCGCGCGGCGTCCACCCGGCCGGTGGCCAGCGCCCACGCGCCGCCCAGCACCACGCCCGCGACGCCGAGCCCGACCGCGCCGGCGGCGATCGCGGTGACCCGCGCGGAGAGCCGGAATACCCGGACGCACCGGGCGATCACCTCGGCCGCGCGGCGGGCGTAGAGACGCAGCACGTACGGACGGGCGAGGCTGGTGCGCACGTCGTCCTGCCCGTGCACCGCCTCCTCCATCACGGCCGCGAGGTCGGACCACGCCTCCTCCTCGGCCATCCGGGCCGGGGCGATACGGGCGGTCGGGCGACGCAGCGTCACCGCGAGCAGGGAGGTGAGCACGATCATGCCGACACCGGCGGGCCACCAGACGATCAGCGCGCTCACCGTCGCGAGGACGCAGACCGCGAGGCCCTGTGCCAGCCGTACGCCGGTGTTCCGCATCTCGGCGGCGACCTGGTAGACGTCGTTGTCGATCCGGTCGAGCAGTTCGCCGACCGGTGTGGTCTCCAGGGTGGGCAGGTCCTGGCCGAGCGCGACCCGGCAGAGCCGCCGCCGCACGTCGGCCGACCAGTCGGCGGTGAGCCGGGCCATGATCAGCCCGATCAGCAGGTCGGTGACGACAGCGGCGACGAGCGCCACCGCGAGCGCGACGAACCAGCCGGACGAGCGGTGCACCAGCACCGGCCCGGCCAGCGCGGAGGCGGCCGCCTGGCCGGCGGCGCCGAGCACGATCAGCAGCAGGACCGCCGTCATCCGCCGGGGTGCCGTGGCCCAGAGATCTCGGAGCAGGCGCATGGAAGGTCCTCCGGACTCGGCTCGGTGGGGGCGGTGTCCCCAGCCTCGTCCTCACGGCGGCCCGGATTCAACCGAATTACCGGCCCTTGGTCAGGTCCGGGCGACCCGCCGGACGATGCCGAGCAGTGACTCCTGCACCTCGTCAATCGGCCGCTCCGGCGAGAAGACCAGCCAGTCCACTGCTACCACCAGCCCGACGCCGAACAGCGCCGAACTCGCGGTACGCACGTCCAGGTCGGCCGGGAGGTCGCCACTGTCCACGCCGGCCTGCACGGTGTCGGCGATCACCGCGATGGCCTCGCCGCGCAGCAGCCGCAGCGTCTGCTGCCACTCCCTGTTGGTCCGCCACATCTCCGAGAGCAGGAGCTGGGCGAAGGCGCGGTAGCGGCGGATGTACTCCAGCTGGGCGCGGACCAGCGCGCCGAGCGCCTCCAGCGGCGGCAGCCCGTCGACGGCGGCCCGGAACTCGGCGGTGAGCAGGCCGATGCCGTGCCGCAGCAGTTCCTCGAACAGGACGGTCTTGGACTCGAAGTTGTAGTAGACGGTCCCCTTGGCCACACCGGCGCGGGCCGCGATGTCGTCCACAGTGGTGGCCGAGAAGCCCTGCTCGGCGATGAGGTCCACCGCCGCCACGAAGAGGCGCTGGCGGGTGTCCTCGCGCCGGCGTGTCCGTCCGTCCGTCACCGGCTCATCCTCACATGGTCAGTTCGGGGTGCAGCTTCGACGGGGTCAGCCGGCGGGACCGGCGGGCCGCGCCGACGGTGAGCGCCATCGCGCCCAGCCCGAACGCGAGCAGCACCAGCGCGGCGGTGACCACCGGGGCGGTCGTACCGCCGTTGATGGTGTGCCGCAGGCCGTCCACCACGTACGTCATCGGCAGCCAGGGGTGGATGGCCTGGAAGAAGCCGGGCGAGGTCTGCACCGGGTAGGTGCCGCCGGACGAGGTGAGCTGGAGCATCAGCAGCGCCAGCGCGGCCAGCCGGCCGGCCGGGCCGAGCGCCACGCCGAGCAGTTGCATGATCGCGGTGAACGCCAGCGAGGTGAGGGCGAGCAGCCCGAACGTGGCCGGGCCGTGCCTCGGGTCGAGCCCGAGGCCGAGCGTCACCACCGTGTAGAGCACCGTGACCTGGGCCAGGCCGATGCCGGCGGCCGGGAGCCACCCGGCGAGCACGACCCGCCAGCCGGGCGCGCCGGACATCACGTGCCGCCGGTTGACCGGCCGCAACAGCATGTACGTGATCATCGCGCCGACCCAGAGCGCCAGCGACAGGAAGTACGGGGCGAAGCCCACGCCGTACGAGCCGGCCGGGTTCTGCGAGTCGCGGATCAGGCCGACCGGGTCACCGAGCACGCCGGCGCGAGTGGCCGCGTCGTCGTACCCGGGTAGTTTCCGTTCCCCGGCGGCGAGCCCGTCGGCGAGGTCGCCGGCGCCGCCCTCCAGCCGGGTCAGCCCGTCGACCAGGCGGTTGCTGCCGCTGCCGAGCTGAGCCAGGCCGCCGTCGAGCTGGCGGGCGCCGGTGGCGAGCCGGTAGAGGCCGCCGCGCAGCTCGGTCGCGCCGGTCGACGCGTCGCCCAGCCCGTCGCGGAGCTTGGCGCTGCCCTGGGCCAGGGTGGCGAGCCCGCCGGCCAGCTCGTTGACCTTGGCGCGGGCGGAGGCGACGTCGTCGGCCAGGTGCGGCGCGGCGGCGGCCACCTCGCGGGCGGTCTTCGCCACGTCCGTCATCTGCTTGCGCAGCGTGGCCATGTCGGTCTTGTCCAGCGCGGCCACCACGGAGCGGGCCTGCGTGACGGCCCGGTCGGCGGCCTTGCGGGCGGCGGCGAAGTCCGGGTTGTCGGACAGTTCGGGGTGTTCCTTCGCGACCGCGTCGAGCCGGTCGCGGATCTCCTCGGCGGTCGCGACCACCTCGGCGGCCTTGCCCGGCAGCGCGTCCAGCCCGGCGGCGAGCTGCTGCGCGCCGTCGGCGACCAGCGTGGCCGCCTTCTCGATCTTGTCGGCGTTGCGGCGCAGCACCGGCTCGTACTTGTCGGCGGCGGCGTTCACGGTGGCCGCGGCGGCCTTGGTCTCGGTGGCGGCGCGGCCGGCGCCGTCGGCGAGCTGGGCGGCGCCGGTCCGTAGCTGGTCGAGGCCCTTGGCGAGCTTGTCCGCGCCCTGGACCGACTGGTTGAGTCCACCGGCGAGCTGCCCGGCGCCGTCCTCGGCGTCACCGAGCCCGTCGGCGATCTTTCCCGCGCCCTGCTGGGAGCTGCCGAGCCCGTCGGCGATCCTCCCGGCGCCGTCGGCGGCGCGTCCGGTCTCGGCCTTGGCGTCGGTGAAGCCGATCAGCATCTTGTCGAAGTACGTGGCGGCGGTGCTCTGCGCGGCGGCGGCCCGGATCTCGCTGAACGCCGACCGGGCGAGCAGGCCGGAGAGGTAGTTGGTGGCGTCGTCGTTGACGACCTTCAGCTCGCCCTGCCGGGCCGGGCGGTCCGGTTCCGGGCCGGCGGCGAGGGTGGCGGAGAAGTCCTCCGGGATGGAGAAGACCAGGTGGTAGCGCCCGTCGCGCAGCCCCTTGGTGGCATCGGCCTGGTCGGTGACGGTCCAGCCGAAGACCTTGCGGTCGAGCAGCTTCTCGGTGAGGTCGCGGCCGGCGTGCACCTCGCTGCCGTCACCGGCGGTGGCCGGACGGTCGGCGTCGACCAGGGCGACCGGGATCCGATCCATCTTCCCGTAGGGATCCCAGAACGCGTACAGGTAGAGGGCGCCGTAGAGCAGCGGGACGATGGTGAGCACCGCCAGGGCGGCGCGTGGCAGCCGGCCCCGGGTCATCCGTCGCAGCTCGAACACGGCCAGTCGCAGGACGCTCATGCGGGCACCTCGGCGGGCTCGGTGGGAACGGTCAGGGCGGGAACGGGCGGAACCGGGTCGCCGATGCGGTGCACGGTGGCGGCGACTCCGGGTTCGACGGTGCGGGCGCTGGCGACCACGGCGTACCCCTGGTCGGCGAGGCGCTCCAGCGCGCCCCACATCCACTCCCGCTCGGGGCGGTCGGCGCCGGCGTCCACGTCGTCGGCGACGATGAGGCTGGGGCCGCCGAGGCTGGCGAGCACGAGCCCGAGCACCTGCCGCTCGACCGGGGTGAGGTCGCGGCCGTACCGGTCGGGGTCCAGCGGCGCGTCGGTGAGTCCGGCGCCGGCGATGGCGGCGGCGTAGGCGTCGCGGCGGTAGGCCCGGCGGGCCCGGACCGCTGCCACCGGCACGAGGCGGCGCCGGCGGCGGGGCACCGGGCCGAGCAGCAGCAGGCGTTCGGTGATGTGCTCGGCGACGGTGAGCGTCGGGTCGGGTTCGTGCACGCCGGCCACCTGGCCGAGCGCGGCCGGGCCGCGGCGGCGCAGCTCGCCGTGGTTGTGCGGGAAGCGCCCGGCCAGCGTGAGCAGCAGCGAGGTGCGTCCGCTGCCGGGCGGGCCGGTGACGGCGTGCAGCTCACCGCTCGCGGCGGTGAGGTCGACGTCCCGGTAGACCCAGCCGCGGCGGGTGCGCAGGCCCAGGCCGACGGCCTCGACGATGTTCATTCCGCTCCCGATTTCCGAACTGACTAGTCAGTATAAAAACATGCCCAGCATAGCGCCGGGTGTCCGGATCGGGACGTCTGGCGGGAGTGATCCTCAGAACAGCACTGTGGCGAGCGTGCCGACCGGGCGGAAGCCGCAGCGCTCGTAGACCCGGCGGGCGGGCAGGTTGAAGTCGTTGACGTAGAGGCTCACCGTGGGCGCGACCCGTTCCAGCGCGTCGCGGACCACTGCCGCCATCGCGGCGGTGGCGATGCCCCGGCCGCGCCACTCGGGCGCCACCCAGACGCCCTGCACCTGCGCGGTCCGGCGGGTCACCACTGCCAGCTCCGCCTTGAAGACCACCCGCCCGTCGACGAAGCGGGCGTAGGCGCGGCCGGCGCGCACCAGCTCGGTCACCCGCCGCCGGTAGCCGCGCCCGCCGTCCTCGGCCAGCGGCGACACCCCGACCTCCTCGGTGTACATCGCCACCGCCGCCGGGAACAGCCGGTCGACCTCGTTGCCGCGCACCCGCCGCACGTGCGGGTCGGGCGCCACGGCGGGCAGCGCGTCCGTCGCCAGCAACGGCTGGTTCGGGCGTACGTCCCGAGCCGGCCCCCAGTGCGCGGAGAGGCGGTCCCAGAGCCCGAGCACCGCGTCGGCCCGGCCCACGATCGAGGAACAGAGCCGCTCCTCGGCGCTCAACTGGTCGGCGAACGCGGTCACCGCCGACTCGGACGCGAGCACCGGGGTCAGGTTGCCGCCCAGCCAGCAGATCGACTCCAGGTGCCGGCGGGAGCCGTACCCGAGGATCCGCGCCTCGGCCCGCCACCAGGCCAGACCGCGTGCCGCCACCCGCTCGGCGACCTGCGCGGCGGCGTACGGGTCGAGGTCGAGCAGCCGCTCGACCGCGCGGCGCTCCGACTCCCCGAGTTGGCGTACCGGCACCGTGAGCACGGCTACCAGCCTGCCAGATCCACCCCGGCGCGCGCGGGCCGACCGGGCACCTGCCGCACGGCCCTCAGCCGGCCGCCGCCGGCACCGGTTCGGGCGCGGCCGGCCGGGTCCGGGCGGCCCATCGCACCACAGGCGGCACCAGCGTGCCGAGCAGCAGGAACACCACGCCGAGCACCAGCCAGCCGGGCACGCCCCAGCCGATCGCGAGCGTGGTCACCACCACCGGGGCGACCATCGAGCCGAGCTGCATGCCCATCCCGTACGCGCCCTGGTACTGCCCGTGCGCGTGCGCCGGGGCCAGGCCGAAGGAGATGCCCCAGCCGGCCGCCGCGTGCCACAGCTCCCCCACCACGTGCACCAGCGCGCCGGCCAGCAGCAGCGGCACCGCCACCGCCACCGGTACGCCGCCCCCTGCGGCGAACAGCGCGCAGGCGGCAGCGAGCAGGACGCCGGCCCGGCGGGCGGCCCGGCCCGCGCCGGTCAGGTCCTCGGTGCCCCGCGAGGCGCGGACCTGGAACAGGATCACCACCACCGTGTTCACGAGCAGGCAGACGGAGATCAGCCAGTTCGGTGCGCTGGTGTGCCCGGCGATCCAGAGCGGCAGGGCGATGTTGATCAGCGAGAAGTGCATGGACATGAGCCCGTCCAGCACGGTGAAGGCGAGGAACGGGCGGTCCCGCAGCGCGATCAGCCGTGGCCCGTGCGCCGGGGCGGGCATCGGCGGCACCGGCGGGAGCCGCAGCAGCACGGCCGCCGCCAGCACGTACGTGGCCGCGTCGAGCAGGATCAGCGTGACGTACGCGCCGCGGGTGTCGGCGGCGAGCGCGAACCCGGCCAGCACGGTGCCCACCGAGATCCCGACGTTGGTGACGGCGCGCAGGTAGGCGCGGGTGCGGACCCGCTGGTCGGGCGGTACGGCGCCGGCGATCAGCGCGCCCCGGGCACCACGGGTGCCCGCGTCCGCGACCGCCATCAGCATGCCGACGACCAGGAAGCCGGTGAAGGAGCGCACCGTGACCAGGGCGGTCGTGCACGCGGCCGAGGCGAGCAGCGCGGCCATCTGGAGTCCGCGCGGGCCGAGGCGGTCGGCGAGATAGCCCATCGGGGTGCTCGCCACCAGGCTGACCAGCGCGGTGAGCGTGAGCGCCACGCCGACCTGGGCCACCGAGAGCCCGACCGACCGGGTGAGGAACAGCGCGCTGGCGGTGAGCCAGGTGCCCCGCCCGACGGTGTTGACGAGCGTGGAGAGGGCGAGGGTCCGGGACGGGCCCGGTTCGGGAAGCAGGCGCACACCGGCAGCCTAACAATACGTACGTACGGTTTGCAGTCCGGTTTACGCGACGTCTTGCTGGCGATGCATTGCCGATATATCGTTGATGCATCACTGATACGACGACAGAAGGAGAACCACTGATGAGTTTCCATCGACGCATGCACGCCATGCACGACGAGATGCGCCGCCACGGCGGCTTCGGCTTCCCGCCCGTACCTCCGGGTCCGCCGCCCTTCTCCCCCGGACCGCACGGTCGCGGGCGGGGGCGCGGCGGCCGGGGACGCGGACGGCGGCCGAACGTCCGCGGCGCGGTGCTGGCCCTGCTCACCGAGCGGCCGATGCACGGCTACGAGATGATCCAGGAGATCGACTCCCGCACCGGCGGGGCCTGGCGGCCCAGCCCCGGCTCGATCTACCCGACGCTGCAACTGCTGGAGGACGAGGGCGTCATCGCCACGGCCGCCGACTCCGAGGGCGGGCGCAAGCGGTTCGCGCTGACCGAGGCGGGGCAGGCCGAGGCGGCCGACGCGGCGCAGACCCCGCCCTGGGCGGAGTTCGCCGAGCAGACAGTCAACAGCTGGCACGACATCCGCGACGCCGGGGCGCAGGCCATGCAGGCGCTGCGGCAGGTCATGACCACCGGCACCGACGACCAGCGCGCCCGGGCCGCCCAGGTGCTCGACGAGACCCGGCGCAAGCTCTACGCCATCCTCGCCGAGTCCGAGTGAACACCGCCGCCGCGACGGCACGCCGGCCGGACGACGACCGGCGTGCCGTCAGGCGCGGCGCGCGGTGACGAGCAGGTACTCCCAGCGCATCACGCCGCCGTCCAGGTGCCGGGCCGCCAGGTCGGTCAGCGCGCGGTCGAGACCGGCCGTGCGCTCCGGGTCGCCCGCGTTCGCCCGGTAGACCGCCACTGTGGGCCCGTAGTGGGTGGCGAAGAAGTCCCGGAACTGTTCCGGCGTGGCGAACCGGTTCACCACCACGGCGTCGCGCCCCAGCCGGAGCGCGTCGACCCGGTCGCCGAACAACTCCCGGACATGGTCCTCGTCGCCCCAGAGCGGGGGCGGCTGCGCACCCGGCGGCGGTGGCGGCGCGTACGGCCGCATGGCCGCGAACAACTGGCCCACGAAGCCCTCCGGGGTCCAGTTGACCAGGCCGATCGTCCCGCCCGGCCGGCACACCCGCAGCACCTCGTCGGCGGCGGCCCGGTGCCGGGGCGCGAACATCACGCCCACACACGACAGCACCGCGTCGAACGCGGCGTCCGCGTACGGCAGCGCCTCCGCGTCCACCTCCTCCCAGGTCAGCGTCAAGCCCTCCCGCTCGGCCTCGGCCCGCCCGATCGCCAGCAACTCCGGGGTGAGGTCGCCGGCCACCACCTCCGCACCGGCCCGGGCCGCCGGCAGAGCCGCGTTGCCGGTCCCGGCCGCCACGTCCAGCACCCGCATGCCCGGCGCCACCCCGGCGGCGCGGACCAGCGTCGCCCCCAGCTCCGGGATCACCTGCGCGGCCACGGCGGCGTAGTCACCCATCGCCCACATCGCACGGTGCCGGGCCTTCACCGCGGCGTCCTGTTCCCGTTCCTCGATCATCTGTCGCTCCTCACAGTCGTCCCTGCACAGGACGCTAGGCAGCGGACGACCCGGCCCCCAGTACGAGATCTGTACCGCTCCCGACAGGCTGCTGGCCGGGGCGGCGGGCCGGGCGTAGCGTGCCCGCCATGGGGGCCTCCTACCACCAGTTCTGCCCCGTGGCGAAGGCCATGGAACTGCTCGACGAGCGGTGGACGCTGCTCGTGGTCCGGGAGTTGGTCAGCGGCTCGGAACGCTTCAACGAGCTGCGCCGGGGCCTGCCCCGGATGTCACCGACCCTGCTGTCCCGCCGGCTGCACCAGCTCGTCCGCGCCGGGGTGGTGGAGCGGCGCGTCGACGGCGCCGACGTGCGCTACGTCCCGACCGCCGCCGGACGCGAACTGCGGCCCGTGCTGGAGGCGCTCGGCGCCTGGGGCGTGCGCTGGATCGGCGAACTGGGCGACGCCGACCTGGACCCGAAGCTGCTGCTGTGGGACATGCACCGGCACGTCGACCACGACGCGGTCCCGCCGGGGCGTACCGTCGTGCGGTTCCGCTTCCGGGACGTGCCCACGACGCGGCGCGACTGGTGGATGGTGATCGCCGCGGGCGAAGCCGACGTCTGCGACATCGACCCCGGGCACGACGTGGCGGTGACGGTCACGGCGGACCTGCGCGCGCTGGTCCAGGTCTGGATGGGCGACCTGGAGTGGGCCGCGGCGCTGCGCGGCGGCGCGGTGGAGCTGGCCGGGCCGGAGGCGCTGCGGCGCGCCGCGCCCGGCTGGTTCACCCTCTCCCCCTTCGCCGCCGTGCCCCGGCCCTGAGACGGCGCGTGCGGCCGCCCCCGAACGGGGACGGCCGCACGACGACGCGGAGAACAGATCAGTGCACGGTGACGGTGGCGCCGCCCGGCACCAGGTCACGCAGTTCCTCGGGGATCTCGGCGCCCATCTCGTCGGCGATCCGCAGCGCCTCGGTGATCAGCGTCTCCACGATCTGCGCCTCGGGCACGGTCTTGACGACCTTGCCCTTGACGAAGATCTGGCCCTTGCCGTTGCCGGAGGCCACACCCAGGTCGGCCTCGCGGGCCTCACCCGGACCGTTCACCACGCAGCCCATGACCGCGACGCGCAGCGGCACCGGCAGGCCCTCCAGCCCGGCGGTGACCTCCTCGGCCAGCTTGTAGACGTCGACCTGCGCCCGGCCGCAGGACGGGCAGGAGACGATCTCCAGGCCGCGCTCGCGCAGGCCCAGCGACTCCAGGATCGCGTTGCCGACCTTGATCTCCTCGACCGGCGGGGCGGACAGCGAGACCCGGATGGTGTCGCCGATCCCCTCGGCCAGCAGCGCGCCGAACGCCACCGCCGACTTGATCGTGCCCTGGAACGCCGGGCCGGCCTCGGTCACGCCGAGGTGCAGCGGGTAGTCGCACTTCTCGGCCAGCAGCCGGTAGGCGCGGATCATCACCACCGGGTCGTTGTGCTTCACCGAGATCTTGATGTCCCGGAAGCCGTGCTCCTCGAACAGCGAGCACTCCCACAGCGCCGACTCCACCAGCGCCTCGGCGGTGGCCTTGCCGTACTTGGCCAGCAGGCGCTTGTCCAGCGAGCCCGCGTTGACGCCGATCCGGATCGGCACGCCCGCGTCGCCGGCGGCCCGCGCGATCTCCTTGACCTTGTCGTCGAACTGCCGGATGTTGCCCGGGTTCACCCGGACCGCGGCGCAGCCGGCGTCGATCGCCGCGAAGACGTACTTCGGCTGGAAGTGGATGTCGGCGATCACCGGGATCTGCGACTTCTTGGCGATCGCCGGCAGCGCCTCCACGTCGTCCTGCGACGGCACGGCGACCCGGACGATCTGGCAGCCGGACGCGGTCAGCTCGGCGATCTGCTGGAGCGTGGCGTTGACGTCGGCGGTGAGGGTGGTGGTCATGGACTGCACCGAGACCGGCGCGCCACCACCGACCGGCACCGAACCGACCATGATCTGGCGGCTGGCCCGGCGCGGGGCCAGCGGCGGCGGCGGTACGGGGGGCATACCGAGACTGACAGCGGTCACTTCAGGCACTCACCTTGAGAAGAGCGTGATGGGGTTGATGACATCGGCGGTGACCGTCAGCAGCGTGAACGCGCCACCGATCAGGATCACCGCGTACGTGAACGGCATGAGTTTGAGGTAGTCGACACGCCCCGGATCGGCGCGGCCGATGCGCGCGTAGAGCCAGGACCGCGCCCGTTCGAACCAGGCGATGGCGATGTGGCCGCCGTCCAGCGGGAGCAGCGGCAGCAGGTTGAACACGCCGATGAAGAAGTTCAGCGACACGAAGAGCATGAAGAACACCAGCCAGGCGTTGTTCTCCACGGCCTCGCCGCCGAGCCGGCTGGCGCCGACCACGCTGATCGGGGTGTCCACGTCGCGCTCGCCGCCGGTGATCGCGTTCCACAACGCGGGCACCTTCTGCGGGATGCGCTGCATGGCGTGCGCGGTCTGCACGGCCATGGTGCCGGTGAAGTCGGCGGTGGCGCCGAACGCGGCGACCGGGCCGTACTCGACCCGGGTCGGGGTGCTGGGCGAGAGCGCCACGCCGAGCGCGGAGACCGCCGAGGTGGCACCCTTCGGGTCGCCCAGCGGCGGACGCTGCACGGAGGCCAGGTCGACCCGCGCCTCGGCCGGCTTGCCGTCACGCACGTAGGCGACGGTGGCGGTGCCGGGCGGGGTGGCCCGGACCACGTCGAGCATGTCGCCCCAGGTCGAGACCGGCTTGCCGTTCACCGCGGTGATCCGGTCGCCGTCCTTGAGCTGGGCCTTCTCGGCCGGGCTGGCCGGGTCGCCGGACTCGCAGGCCCGGGCCGCGTTCTCCACCACCACGCACGGCGCGATGGCGATCACCGCCGGCTCGGCCCGGAAGCCGGCCTCGGTGCTGGGGAACTTCGGGTTCGGCAGCCCCACCGACACCGCGATGATCCAGAGCGCGATCAGGGCCAGGGCGAAGTGGGTGATCGAGCCCGCGGACATCACGATCGTCCGCTTCCACACCGGGTAGCGCCACATGGCGCGCTTCTCGTCCCCCGGCTCGACGTCGTCGTCCTGTGGGGTCATGCCGACGATCTTGCAGAAGCCGCCGAGCGGGATGCCCTTGACGCCGTACTCGGTCTCGCCCCGCTTGAACGACCAGAGCGTCGGGCCGAAGCCGACGAAGTAGCGGGTGACCTTCATCCCGAACGCCTTGGCGGTGAGCATGTGCCCCGCCTCGTGCAGGCTCACCGAGATGAGGATCGCCAGGGCGAACAGCACCACCCCGAGCAGATAGCTCATCGAGCTCCTTCCACCGACCCGACGATGATCTCCTGGGCGTGCGCCCGTGCCCACGACTCGGCGGCGAGCACGTCCTCGACGGTACCTGGTTCGTCGAAATCGGGAGCGTCCTCCAGCACCCGCTGGAGGGTGTCGACGATGCCGAGGAACGGCAGCCGGCCCGCGACGAACGCCGCCACGCACTCCTCGTTCGCCGCGTTGTAGATCGCCGGGCGGCAGCGCCCGGCCTCGCCCGCCGCCTTGGCCAGCGCGACAGCCGGGAACGCCGCGTCGTCGAGCGGGAAGAACTCCCAGGTGTGGGCGGTGGTCCAGTCGACGGCCGCGGCGGCGCCGGGCACGCGGTCCGGCCAGCCGATACCGAGCGCGATGGGCAGTCGCATGTCCGGCGGGCTGGCCTGGGCGAGCGTGGACCCGTCGGTGAACTCGACCATCGAGTGGATCACCGACTGCGGGTGGACCATCACCTCGATGTCGGCGTACGGCACGTCGAACAGCTCGTGCGCCTCGATCACCTCCAGCGCCTTGTTGACCATCGTGGCGGAGTTGATCGTCACGACCGGGCCCATGTTCCAGGTCGGGTGCGCCAGCGCCTGCTCCGGCGTCACGGCGGTCAGCTCGTCCCGCCGCCGCCCCCGGAACGGGCCACCACTGGCGGTGACCACCAGCCGCCGTACCTCGCTCCGGGCGCCGCCGCGCAGGCACTGCGCCAGCGCCGAGTGCTCGGAATCAACAGGGACGATCTGCCCCGGCCGCGAGACGGCGGCCTTGACCAAGGGGCCGCCGGCCACCAGGGACTCCTTGTTGGCGAGCGCGAGGGTACGACCGGCGTGCAGCGCGGCCAGCGTCGGCGGCAGGCCCAGCGAGCCCACCACCCCGTTGAGCACCACGTCGCACGGCCACTGCGCCAGCTCGGTCATCGCGTCCGGCCCGGCCACGATCTTGGGTAGCTTGAAGTCGCCGGTGGCCCAGCCGCGCCGGCTCGCCTCGGCATAGAACGCGAGCTGAAGATCCTGCGCGGCGGACGCGCGGGCCACACCGACCGCCTCCACGCCCAGCTCCAGCGCCTGCGCGGCAAGCAACTCCACGTTGCCGCCACCCGCGCCGAGGGCAACCACCCGGAAGCGGTCCGGGTTGCGCTTGACGATGTCGATGGCCTGGGTGCCGATCGAGCCGGTCGAGCCGAGCAGCACGAGATCTCGGGGAGTGGTCACCGGACCATTGTTCCCCAGCGCCTCACCCCGGTTCGTCCCGGAGTGCCCGGCGACATGATCCACTCCACTTCCCCGAGGTGGTGGCATCCCAGCCGCCGCGATGCCACCACTTCGGCGAACTGGTTTCGATCACGCCTGCGGCGCCTCCTCGTCGTGGGCTGGTCAAGACACCCGAGCAGATCCAACGGCCCCGAGACGGGTCGTGGTCAGGCCAGGTCGAGGAGCTTTAGATCGTCATGGTCGGCGAAGTCCGCGTAGTCCTTGCCATTGAAGGTCGCGAGCGGAAGCCGGTGGACCAGGCAGCATGCGGCGATCCATGAGTCGTTGACCGGCCGCGGCCGTCCACGGAGCTGGGCCGTGGCCTGAATTCGGCCCCAACGCACCGCGACGGCCTCGTCGAAGGGCAGCAGGACCAGGTTCCGGCGCCAGAGCGCCAGGTCAGCCAACTTGCGCGGGCCCCAGCTGCGGACCACGGTCCACTTGGTCAACTCCCCCAACGTTACGAAGGTGATGGCGAGGGTCGACCCGGTCAGCCGCGCTCTCAACCGCTCGTCCACTCGGCCTCGCAGGATCGCCGAAGCCACGTCGGTGTCCAGGACGATGATGCTCAAGCCAGTCCCTCGCGCCGGGAGGCGTACAGGTCGGCGAGGAAGCGGTCCAGTTCCTCGTCCGATTCGATCAGGTCCGGACGGGCAAGGTCGTCGAGACTGGTGACCGGCTCGACGCCCTGGCGCCGTGCGAGTTCGTCGGCCGGCACGTGAAACGTGCTCGGCCAGTCCGGGTTGCGCTCGGCGTCGGTCGACATGGGGGCGCTCACCTTCTCCACCTCACTGAATGCCTCATCCTCTCACCTGGCAGCGCTGAAACCTGCCGATCGCACCGGAGGATCACACGTTCTCGGAGCCGCCGGTCGCACCCACTGTGCGCCTGTCCCGCCGAACGGTCAGGCGAGGCGCTCCCGGGCGTAGGTCTCGGGCTACGGGGACGCGATCGTCCCGTCTGGCGCGGTGAGGTGCTCCAGGTGCTCCAACGGCAGGTGCGAGGGCTGCCACTCCAGGAACAGCGCGGTGGCGTCGTCGTCGAGCTCGTCCTGCTGGTAGGCGAGGACGGCGCGCACCAGCCGGCGCATCGTCTCCGGGCTGGGCAGCCGCTCGTTGAGGGCACGCTCGACGAAGTCGACGAGCCGGTCCAGCCCGAACCGTTCCCCGTCGTCGCCCCGGGCGTCGGTGATGCCGTCGGTGTAGGCGAGGATGCGGTCGCCCGGGTGCAGCGCCTCCTCGTGCGCCCGCGGGCGCCGCGTCGACAGGTTGCCCAGCCCGAGCGGCAGCGCGGTCGGTCCGGGCAGTGCCCGGACGGCCTTGCCGTCCCGCAGCAGCATGGCGCCGGGGTGGCCGGCGTTGATGGTCCGCAGCACGCCGGTCCGCCGGTCGAGTTCGGCGAGCAGCGCGGTCGCGAACAGGCCGGGGTGTTCGGAGCGGACCCACCTGTCGATGCTGATCGCCGTGTCGACCAGGTCGAGACCGGTGCGCCGGGCGTTGCGGTACGCGCTGACCACGAGCGAGGCCAACGCGCTCGCCTTGATCCCGTGCCCGCAGGTGTCGAAGAGCCCGACGCTGAGCACGTCACCGTTGAGCGCGTAGTCGAAGATGTCCCCGCCGACGTCGTAACACGGTTCGAGGATGGCGGTGATCACCAGCTCGTCCGTCGCGAAGGTCAGCGGCGGCAGCAGCCCCCACACGGTCTCGGCGGCGACCTGCATCGGCAGGCGGCGGCGGATCCGTTCCACGACGTCGCCGTAGAGCCGGCGGTTCACCAGGACCTGAGCGACGGCGACCGCCACCTCCCAGGCCGGCCGGTCCAGCGCGGGGTCGCCGGCGCGCGACGACACGATCTCCAGCGCCCCCAGCCGTTCGCAGCCGAGCAGCAGGGGCACCCAGAGCCGGTCCGGGCGGTCAGGGGCGCGCTGCACCTGCAGGCCGGTGAACGCCCGGCCGGCCAGCGTCGTCTCGATCGTGAGTTCGTCCCGGGGCGCGCCCGCGCCGACCAGGGGTACGAGCGAGGACTGCGTGTAGTCGGCCAGGTAGATCACGATGTCGGTGGCCCCGATGACGGGCGCGACCCGGTTCACCAGGAGCGACAGGTCGTCCGGACCGCCCCGGGCGGCGTGGAGGTGCAGCCAACGCGCTGCGTCGCCACCGTCGACCATCCGTGCCTCCCCCGCGTCCCCACCACCGTAGGAGGCCGAGGGCGAACTGCCAACGGCACGGCTCAGGCCGGACGTTCCAGGACGAAGGTCTCCAGTTCGACCCCGCCGTACCAGTCGGTGCGCACGCCTTCGTGCGTCATGCCGAGGCGCCGGGCCACCGCCATCGACGGGTCGTTCCCGGCCATCACCACCGCGTACACCCTCGGGGTGCCGGTGGCGAACTCGCGTTCCACCACCGCGCGGGCCGCCTCGGTCGCGTAACCGTTGCCCTGGGCGTCGGGGTGCAGGTGCCAGCCGACCTCGATGTCGTCGGTCAGGGTGACGCCGTCGCGTCCCGGCAGCGGCTTGAGCAGGATGCTCCCCGCCACCGGCCCGCCGGCACGCGGCTCGATCGCCCACAGGCCCCACCGGCCGTCGTACGGCGCCCAGCGTTCGTGCCACATCCGGACCCGCTCGCGCGCCTCGGACGGGTCGGTCATCCGCCCCTTGCCGCCGCCCAGCCAGCGCATCACCTCGTCCCGTGAGTAGATGTCGTAGATCCGGGCCAGGTCGTCCGGCGACTCTGTCCAGTCGCGGAGCACCAGCCGGTCGGTCGTGGCGATCGTCATGCCGCCGGATCGTAATGCGTGGCGCGGGCTCGTACGGGGAACGAGAGGGCGATGGGCGACGGGTGGGAGCGGACCAAGCGGATCACGGCTGCGGCGTTCCGGCCGGTCCGCGGCCGGGACCTGTCGCTGCACGCCGCCGCGATCACCTTCTACGGCGCGATCGCCGTGGTGCCGGTGGCGCTGCTGGCGATCTGGCTGACCGGGCTGCTCGCCGGGGCGGACCGGGTGCGGCGGCTGACCGGGTACGCGATCGACACGCTGCCCACCGAGATCGGCGCCCACCGGGCGGCGGCCGCACTCGTCGAGGCCGGGCTGGGGCTGACCCCGCTGCTGGCGCTGGCGTCGCTGCTGCCGGCCTCGCTCTACGGGGAAGGACTGCGCCGCGCCTTCGTCTCGGTGGCCGAGCCGCGCGCCGAGTCCGGCGCGCTGGTCGGCTGGCGGGGGCGCCTGCTGCTGCTCCCGCTGCTGGCGCCGGCCCCGGTGCTGCTGCTGTCGATCCTGCTCGGGCTGCCGATGACCACCCGGCTGGTACGCCAGGGCGGCTGGATCGGCGCGCTCGGCGTGGTGCTGTCGTTCCTCGCGGTGTGGCTGGTGCTCACGCCGGTGCTGATCTGGGTGTTCCGGGTGGTCGGCCCGGCCTCGCCGGACTGGCTCGCCACAGTGGCCCTGGGCTCGTTCACGGCGGCGAACCTGTCCGGCTTCGTGCACGGCTTCGTGCTGTTCTGCTCGCTGCCGCTGGACCTGGGCGTGCCGTTCGGCGGGTTCGACGAGATCGGCGGCGGCGTGGCGGTGCTGCTCTGGCTGTACCTGTTCCACGTGATCGTGCTGTCCGGCTACTCGGCCACGCTGGCGGCGAGCCGGTGGCGGGCCACCCGGGAGGCGGCCCGCGCCTGACGGCGGGAGGTCAGCGCCGGAACGGGCCGCGCACCTCGTACGTGATGCCGCCGGTCCCGGCCCGGGCGCCGCTGGTGCCGCGCTGCGAGGAGAAGTAGAGCCGGCTGCCGTCCGGCGAGAACGCCGGCCCGGTGATCTCCGACTCGGGCTGCCCGAGCAGCCGCAGGAACGGTGCCACCACACCGGCCGGGGTGATCACGTTGATCTCCATGTTGCCGCCGTCCTCGGCCACGTAGAGGTCACCGCCGGCGGTACCGGTGATGTTGTCGACGCCGGTCAGCGGCGCGGCACCGGCCGGCACCAGCGAGTCGTCGTACGCGAGGTCGAGCCGCTCGTTCACCGCGTCGTACGCCCACACCCGGTTGTCCCCCTTGGTGGTGAACCAGCAGGTGTCGTCGGCGTACCAGCAGCCCTCGCCGCCGTCGAACGTCTGCGCCGCGCCCACCTGGTAGCGGGTGGGCACCGGGAATCCGTCGCGGTCCGGCAGGTCCCGCCAGGTCACCGGGCCGGTCACCTGGCCGTCCGGGGCGCACAGCACCTGCACCTTGCCGGTGCGCAGGTCACCCCAGGTGTCCGGGACGAACCGGTAGAAGCAGCCGTCGCCCTCGTCCTCGGTCAGGTAGACCACCCGCCGCTGCGGGTCGCAGGCCGCCGCCTCGTGCTTGAAGCGGCCCATCCGGGTCCGCTCCTCGCCGGACCGGCCGCCCTCGGGCCAGGTCTCGAAGACCCGCCCCAGCGGCACCTCCTCGCAGGACAGCCACGTCCCCCACGGGGTCGGCCCGCCCGCGCAGTTGACGTTCGTGCCGCCGAGGATCCGGTACGCGGCGGCGATCGCGCCGTCGGCGGCGAACCGCACCGCCGAGGCGCCGCCGACGAGCGGCACCTCCGAGTTGGAGACGTAGATCCAGCCGTCGCCGGCCGGGAAGCAGGCGCCGCCGTCGGGCGCCGGGTGCCAGGTGTACGAGGTGCCGGCGACCCGCTGCCCGGACCGCGCGATCACCCGGCTGGTGAAGCCGGCCGGCAACTGGAGGGCGTTGGCGTCGGCGGCCAGCAGGTCGCCGTACGGGCCGGGACCGGGCTGGGCGGGCTGGGCCGGGGCGGCAGCGGCGGCCCAGAGACCACCGGCGAAGGCGGCGGCGCCACCGACGGCTGTGGCACGCAGGACGGTACGACGATCCATCGGGGGTGACCTTCCCGGAGGCGGTGGGTGTCCCGTCGACGGTAGGACGAGAAATGCATCGACCACCGCCACTATAGAGTGAACGCCCGGTGACGGCCGTCCGGCGTCAGAGGCCCTCGACGTACCGCTTGGCGTCGGCGAGCGACATGTGCGTGTGCTCCCGCACCACCTTGATCGCCTGGATCTTCTTCCCCTGGTACAGCAGCCGCGCGGCCTCGGCCCGCACCGCCTCGTCGACGCCCTTTCCGGGGGCCGGAGGGCCGGGCGACCAGGTTCCACCGGCCGTCAGCGCGTCCACCGCCCGCTTCGCGTCCAGCAGCGACAGCCCGGTCTGCTCGCGCAGCACCTTGACCGCCTCGACGGTACGCCCCGCGCGGGCCAGCCGGAGCACCTCGGCCTGCCCGTCGCCGGCCGGGCGATCCGGGGCGACCAGGTCCCGGGGACGGTCGCGCCGCAGCACGAGCAGGAGAAGGAGCACCACCACGACGAGCGCCACCGCGAGCGCGATCTGGACAGCCGGGGACATGCCCGGAACGGTAGCGCCCCAGGGCGAACCCTCCCGCAATAGCTCGCCCGCCGCTACGCTCCGGCCCATGAGCGACGCGAGTGAGCTGCCGTCCCGCGCCGACGTCGTGGTGGTCGGCGCCGGGCACAACGGCCTGGTCTCGGCGATCCTGCTGGCCCGCGCCGGCCTGGACGTGCTGGTGCTGGAGGCGTCCGGCGTGATCGGCGGGGCGACCCGCACCGAGAACCCGTTCCCGAAGGTGCCGGGGCTGCGTCACTCCACCGGGTCGTACCTGCTCGGGCTGATGCCGCCGGAGCTGCTGGCCACGCTCGACGTGACCATCCCGGTGCTGCGCCGCGACCCGCACTACTTCCTGCCCACGCCGGGCGGGCTCGGTTCGCCGTACCTGCTGGCCGGCAGCGACGTGGCGGCGAGCCGGCGGCAGCTCGCGGAGATGTTCTCCCCCGCCGACGTCGCCGCCGACGACGCGCTCCACGCCGAGCTGGCCCAGCTGCGGGAGGATCTCGCCCCGGCGTGGCTGGCCGAGCCGCTGCCGGTCGAGGAGACCGCCGAGCGCTACGTGCGGCCCGCGTTGCGGCAGGTCTTCGTCGACCTGGTACGCGGCTCGGTGGCCGACCACCTGGCCCGCTTCGACTTCCGCTCCGAGCTGCTGGTCAGCATGTACGCGGTCACCGACGGCCTGTCCGGGCTGAACGCCGGCCCGGACGACCCCGGCACCGGGCACAACTTCCTGGTGCACAACATGTGCCGGCTACCAGGCGCGGACGGCACCTGGATGATCACCCGGGGCGGCATGGGTACGGTGTCCCGCACGTTCGCCGAGGCCGCCGTGCGCGCCGGGGCGCGGATCGTGGCCGACGCGCCGGTCACCGCAATCCGGCTGGCCGGAGGCGCCGCCGCCGGGGTGACGCTCGCCGACGGGCGGGAGGTGGACGCCCCTGTGGTGCTCGGCGCCTGTGACCCGTACCGGCTGATGGGGCTGCTGCCCGACGGCGCGCTCCCGGCGGAGCTGGGCGCGCGGATGGCGGCGGTCCGCCGCCCCGGCACCACGCTCAAGCTCAACCTGGCGCTGACCGGGCTGCCGCGCTTCTCCTGCCTGCCGGCCGACGCGCCGAGCCCGTTCGGGTCGACCATCCACCTGCTGCCCGGCTCGGCCTCGCTCGTCGGCGACGGCGGCGAGTCGCCGATGGCGGCGCTGCGCGGCATGTGGGCGGACGTGCGGGCCGGGCGGCTACCGGAGGAGCCGACGATCGAGTGGTACCTGCACACCACTGTCGACCCGTCGCTGTCCGACGAGGCGGGGCACCACTCGTCGGCGTTGTTCGTGCAGTCGGTCCCCTACGAGCTGGCCGGCACCACCTGGGAGGCGGCGCTGCCCGGCTACGTGGAGCGGCTGATCGCGATCTGCGAGCGGTACGCCCCGGGCGCCGGTGACCTGGTCGCGGACGCGGTGCCGCTGCCGCCGCCCGGCATCGAGGCGCATTTCGGGATCACCGGCGGGCACATCCACCACGTCGACAACACTGTGTCGTTCACCGACCGGATGCCGTACGCGACGGGGGTGGACGGGGTGTACGCGGGCAGCGCCGGCTGCCACCCGGCGGGCAGCGTGATCGGCGCGGCCGGGCACAACGCCGCCCGCCGCATCCTCGCCGACCTGGGCTGAGTCCTCACGGCGTCTCGGGCGCCTCCTGACCGGCGGGCGGGAGGTCGCCCGGGCCGCGCACCAGGTAGACGCCGACAAGCAGCAGGTACGCCAGCAGGCTCAGCACCGGGTCGACGAACACGATCGCGAACGCGACCAGGTAGAGCAGCGGACCGAGGCGGAACCGGCGGGCCACCGCCCGCGCCAGCCTCGGGTCCAGGCCCGGTTGCAGCAGCCCGCGGCGGCGCGCCCACCACCAGCTCAGGTTGAAGAACAGCGCCTCACCGAGCACCACGCCCGCGTACAGCGCGGCGGTCAGCCGCTGGTCACCGACGGTGCCGCGCAGGTTGTCCGCGAGCAGGTCGGCGGTGAACGGGATCGCCGCCACGAACATCAGCAGCAGCAGGTTCAGCACCAGCAGCATCTGGTCGACCCGGCGGACGTAACGCCACATGTTGTGGTGGGTCAGCCAGACCTGGCCGACGATGGCGAACGTGATCACGTACGCCAGGTAGGCGCGCCACTCGTGCAGCAGCGCGGCCGGCAGCCCGTCGTCCTGCGGCGTGTCCGGGTCGAACGACAGCAGCTCGACGGCCATCAGGGTGAGCACGATGGCGATCACGGCGTCGCTGAACGCCTCCACCCGGGAGGCGTCGCGCGCCATCTCGTTGCCGCGCCCGAACCGGTACGCCGGTTCCCTGTCCGCACCCGTCACGCCGCCCCCTCACGACCGATGGTCGCGTGCCGGGGCGGCGTGCGGGGCGAAACCGTCAGACGGCCGGCGTCGAGGTCTCCGCGTCGGCGCGGTGCGCGCGGATCTTGTGCCCGACGCTGGTCAGGCAGCGCCCGCTGGCCAGGTCGAACTTCCAGCCGTGCAGCTGGCAGGTGAGCTGGTCGCCGTCGACGATGCCGAACCGGCTCAGGTCCGCCTTCAGGTGCGGGCAGCGCCGCTGCACCACCCAGCCGTCGAGCGTGATGTCCTCGGCGTCGACCGCCCGCTCGTGCTCGTCGTACCAGCCCTCGGCGTACTGGAGGCGCTCCTCGGACAGGCACTTGAAGAAGGCGTAGACGAACTCGTTGTACTGGCCGATGCGGGCCGCGGAGAAACGGCAGGACAGGAAGAGGGAGTTGACCCAGTCCACCTCGCCGATGTGCAGCAGGTGCTCGATCAGCGCCCGCTCGGTCCGGAACCGGTAGCGGACCTTCTCGTCCGCGTACGGCCGGACCTCCTTGCCCGGGAAGTCCACCACGATGGATTCGACCTCGGCGCCGTCGTAGCCGACCAGGTCGAAGCGGACCGGCCCGCCGACGCCCTTGGCCAGGTAGATCGACTCGTCGAGCAGCGGCTCGATCCGGCGCTTCATCTCACCGAGCACGTCGACCTCGGGGTGCCGCCAGGACGCCTTCTCGGCCTCGATGACCGGGCGCTTGCGCTCCCGCATCTCCTCCAGGTGGGCGACCTTGTTCGCGAAGAACTCCTCCACCGGCACCGGGTGCGTGGTGGTGGCGCCCTCGGTGGTGACCTCCGAGACGCTGCCCGGCAGCAGCACGATGCCGTTGGTGCCGCCGACCTTGGCGTACTCGGCCAGGAACACCGACTGGTCGGGGAAGATGTTGCCCTCGTCGCCGAAGATGTCGTTGAACTGCCACAGCTCGTCGTCGAGGAAGCACGGCGGGCCGGCGATCGGGAAGACGTGGTCGGCCTTCAGGTCGTCGATGTAGCGCCACGTGCGGTCGAACTGCCGGTCCCGCTTCTGCTTGCCGAACGCGGTCTTCGCCGCCTGCGGCAGCTCGTAGACCATCGGGTACCAGATCGCGCCGGAGAACTGGAGCATGTGCGCGTGCACGTGGCCCAGCTCGGCGAAGACGGTCAGGTCGGTCGGGCGGGCGTCGTTCTGGTTGAGCAGCCGGACACCGTCGTACTCGACCCAGAGCGACGAGTCGCCGATCGGGCCGTCGGTCGGGCTGGTCAGCGCCTGAATCATGATCTTCAGGCCGCCCGGTAGCTCCACGACCTGCTCGTTCGGGGCCTTGAGGAACTTGGTGAAGCCCAGCTCCCGGAACTCGTCCTCCATCTCCGAGGTGGGGAACTCGGGCAGCAGGACGGTGGCGTCCTTCGACACGAAGTCACGCAGGTGCTTCGCGTCGAAGTGGTCCCGGTGCAGGTGCGACACGTACAGGTAGTCGACCTGGCCGAGGGTCGCCCAGTCGAGCAGGGAGTTGTCCGGGAAGGGGAACCACGAGGCGAAGTAGGCGGGGTTGACCCACGGGTCGCACAGGATGCTGCCCGCGGCCGTGTCGATCCGCATGCTGGCATGCCCCGTACCGGTCACTCGCACCGCAGTCCTCCTCAAAAAGGCATCAAGGTGTACGTCAAGACGCTACCGGAGGCAGTGTGCTCGCCGTCCCGCGACGCCGGTAGTGGCCATCCGCCCCCACCGGTACGGGACCAACGACCCGGGCCGCGCCGCCCGCCCGCTGTCGCCCGCCCGGGTCATCCCCGGCACAGGAGGTCGGACCCTGCGCCGGGCCCGGTTGGGGCCGTGCCAGACTGATCGGAGATCCGATCGCGAGGGAAGGACCGACAGTGGCAGGAGACGAGCCGGTAACCGCGCCAGATCAGCACAAGCCCGGACACCGCAAGTCCGGACGGATCGGTGCGGTGCTGTCGGCGGTGGCTTTGGTACTGATGGCGCTCTGCGGGATCGAGGAGGGCCGGGTGGAGCACATCTGGCTGTTCGGGATCGCCGGACTGCTGATCGCCATCGTCATCGGCGACGCCGTGCTGCGCCGCAACGGCCTGCGGTCCTGACGCGCGGCGCCCACGGTAGTGCGCGAAGGGCCCGCCCCCTCACCGGGGGGCGGGCCCTTCGTCGTCTCGGGAGGCGGGGTCAGCGGCCGAGCAGGATGTCCTGCACGTCCTTGAGCGCGGCGTCGACCTCGGCCTCGAAGTAGCCACCGGGCACCAGCCCGAAGCGCAGCGTGTCGAGTTCCTTCGGGTTCACCGGCATCGGGTTGCGCCCCTGCATGCCGCCGAGCAGCGTCTCGAAGAACCGGTCGACCTGGTCCGGGTCGTACCCGCTGCCGAACCGCCGGACCTGGAAGCTGCGCCGGATCTGGTCGACCCGGTGCAGGTCGCTGCCGGGCGGGCCGGCCATCGGCGGCCCCACCATCGGCGGACCGGCGACCGGCGGGCTCACGAGCGGCGGGCCGGTCATCGAGGGGCCCGGGCCGTAGCCCTGGTCCGGCGGCCCGTAACCCGGGTCCGGCGGGCCGTAGCCGGGCTCCGGTGCGCCGTAACCCTGCTGCGGCAGCGCCGGCGGGCCGCCGGGGCCACGACCGCGCAGCTCACGCTCGGGCATGCGGATCTCGGCGGTCATGTCGGCACGGGCACGCCGGCCGGCCTCGAACCCGTCGAAGCGCTCCTCCTGGCCGTACCCGCCAGGGCCGCTGTCCGGGGGACCGTACCCACCGGGGCCGCTGTCCGGCGGGCCGTACCCACCGGGGCCGTTGTCCGGCGGACCGTAACCGCCCGGGCCGTTGTCCGGCGGACCGTAACCGCCCGGGCCGGGCGGCAGGCCGCGCGGCGGCGGGCCGCCGTGCCCCATCGGCGCGCCCGGGCCCATCGGGCCGGGGCCACCCGGGCCGCGGGGGCCGTCGTAGCCACCGCGCGGGCCGTCGTAGCCACCGGCGAACGCGCCGGTCGGCTCGTCGTAGCGGTTGCCGTACCGGTCGGCGGGCGGGCCGGGCTGGGCGGGCATCTGCCGGGGCGGCATCGGCGGCTGCGGCACCGGCGACATACCCCGGTCGTCGCGCATCGGCGGGCCGAGCCGGTCGGCCATCCGGGGGTCGCCACCGCGCCCGGCCGGCGCGCCACCGCGCTCCTCCAGCTCGGCGAGCTGCCGCTCGACCCGGTCGAGGTGCAGGTCGACCTGCCACTCGTCGTAGCCGTTGAACCGGACCCGGAAGACGACGTCGTGGACCTCCTGGGAGGCCACGGGCGCGCCGATCGGCTGGCCGTCGAGTGTCGCCTCGACCCGGTCCAGGAAGGCGTCGACCTCGTCGACCTTGTAGCCCCGGCGGAGCGCCTTACGCCGGAAACGCTGACCCTGACTCGCCACTATGTCTCCTGGTCTCGTACCGCTACGCCGTTGCCGCGCGTGAGTCGCCGTCCGTGTCCCCGGCGGCGGCGAGCTGCCCACAGGCCCCGTCGATCTCGCGTCCCCGGGTGTCGCGCACCGTGGTCGACACGCCGGCGTCGCGCAACCGCCGGACGAACTCCCGCTCGACCGGCTTCGGGCTGGCGTCCCAGCGGCTGCCCGGAGTCGGGTTGAGCGGGATCAGGTTCACGTGGGCCAGCTTGCCGGCCAGTAGCCGCCCGAGCAGATCGGCTCTCCACGGCTGATCGTTCACGTCCTTGATCATCGCGTATTCGATGGACACGCGACGCCCCGTCGTGGCCGCGTAGTCCCACGCCGCGTCCAGCACCTCGGACACCTTCCAGCGCTGGTTGACCGGGACGAGTTCGTCGCGCAGCTCATCATCGGGGGCGTGCAGCGACAGCGCAAGGGTCACCGAGAGGTCTTCGCTGGCCAGTCGGCGGATCGCCGGCACCAGACCGACGGTCGACACGGTGATGTGCCGCTGCGACAGGCCCAGTCCCTCCGGCGCCGGGGCGACCAGCCGGCGGATCGCCGCCACCACCCGCGAGTAGTTCGCGAGCGGCTCGCCCATGCCCATGAACACCACGTGCGACAGCCGCGGCGGCGACCCGGCCACGGCGCCGGAGGCGGCCACCCCGGCCAGGTAGACCGCCTGGTCGACGATCTCGGCGGTGGACAGGTTACGGGTCAGCCCGGCCTGGCCGGTGGCGCAGAACGGGCAGGCCATGCCGCAGCCGGCCTGGCTGGAGATGCAGACGGTCACCCGGTCCGGGTAGCCCATCAGCACGCTCTCCACCAGCGAGCCGTCGTGCAGCCGCCAGAGCGCCTTGCGGGTCGCGCCGTCGTCGCAGGCCAGCTCGCGGACCGGGGTGAGCAGCGTGGGCAGCAGCTCACCCGCCAGCCGCTCCCGGGTCGCGGCCGGCAGGTCGGTCATCCGCTCCGCGTCGCGCACCAGGCGGCCGAAGTAGTGGTTGGAGACCTGCTTGGCGCGGAACGCGGGCTCACCCAGCTCGGTGACGAGCGCCTGCCGGCCCGGCAGGTCCAGGTCGGCGAGGTGGCGGGGAGGCATCGCGGGCCGGCGGCCGCGGGCGTCGGGGTCTACGGAGATCAGCGGAAGACTCGTCATGGCGCGTCCAGTCTGACACGCTCCCGCCCGGACGCACCCGTCCGTACGTGTCGAATCGCCCCCGGCCACCCGGCCCGCAGCGGGTCGCCGCCGTGACGCATGCCTCAGTTCACCACCGGGACGAAGACGGCGAGCAGCAGGTACGCCACCGGCACGGCGAACAGGATCGAGTCGAGCCGGTCCATCAGGCCGCCGTGCCCGGGCAGCAGGTTGCTCATGTCCTTGACGCCCAGATCCCGCTTGATCATCGACTCGGCGAGGTCACCGAGCACCGCCGAGACCGAGATCGCCATCCCGAACAGCGCACCCCACCAGGGGGCCACGTCGAACAACGCCCACAGCAGCGCCGCGCTGCCCGCCGCCGCGGCGGTCACCGAGCCGGCGAAGCCCTCCCAGGACTTCTTCGGGCTGATCGTGGGCGCCATCGGGTGCTTGCCGAACGACACGCCCGCGGCGTACCCGCCGGTGTCGGAGAGCACCACCGCCGCCAGCGTCACCAGCACCCGCAGGTGCCCGTCACCGGGCGCCGCCGCGAGCATCGCCGCGAACCCGGCGAGGAACGGCACGTACACCGCGATCAGGGTGGCCGCGGTCAGGTCACGCTGGTAGTTGCCGGGCCCGTCGCCCAGCCGCCAGATCATCGTGCCCAGCACCGTGACCAGCAGGCCGAGGCAGAGCGCGTCGGGGCCCGCGTACCAGGCCAGGCCCACGGTGATCACGCCACCGGCGACGAGCGGCGCCAGCGGCGGGTGGGCGCCGCTGCGGCGTACCGCGCGGGCCATCTCCCAGATGCCGATCCCCACAGCGGTCGCGAGCACGGCGAGGAACGCCGGCATGAAGAAGAACAGCGGCACCACGACCGCCGCGCCGAGGGCCACCCCGACGCCGATCGCGGCCGGCAGGTTGCGCCCCGCCCGGGACGTCTTCGGCGCGGTGGTCGGCGGACGCTCGGCGCTCGCCCGCCGGCGTCCCGGCCCGCGGCGGCCGGCCGGCGGCTCCGAGGCGGGCTCGTCGCGTACCGCCGGGATCTGCTCGGTGGGCTCGTCGCGCACCGGCGCGATCTGCGCGGTCGGGTACTCGTCGTCGCGGGCGGGCTCACCCCAGGGGCCGTCGTGGTCCGGCCCGGCGGGCCGCCCACGGTCGCCGGCCGGCGGTCCGTCGTACCGGCCCGGGCCGTCGTGGTGCCGCGAGGTCGTCGGGTACGGCCCGGCGTAGGTGTCAGATCCGGCGTACGTGTCCGGACCGGCGTACGTGTCCGGGCCTGCTCCGGGACGGGCGTAGGTGTCCGGCTCGGCGGGGGGGGTGTGCGCGGCCGGGCCGGGCCGCCAGGGGCCGGGCTCCAGATCGGTGTCCGGCCAGGGCAGGGCCGGGGCGGCCGGGCGGTCCCAGCCACGCGACTCGGTGTTGCCGTAGGGGTCGGGGTGGGACATCACGCACCGGCAGCCGGTACGAGAGCCACCACATGACGCAAGACCAAGGCCATCCCCTACCGGCGTGAGACTTCCTGTTTACCGACCGACGGCCGGGCGACTCCCGCCGTTCACCCCGTGGTGGTCGGGAATCGTGCCGAGCCTACTGCACCCGCCGCGGCCTTGAGGGTGTGCGCCGCCGGGCACGACGACGGCACCGGGCCGCCGCCCGGACGGGCGACGGCGGCGCGGTGCCGTGCGAGGTACGCGGGTGCTCAGACTTCGAGCAGCTCGCTCTCCTTGTGCTTGACCAGCTCGTCGACGCCGGCGACGAAGCGCTGGGTCAGGTCGTCCAGCTCCTTCTCCGCGCGCCGGCCCTCGTCCTCGCCGACCTCGCCGTCCTTGACCAGGCGGTCCAGCTCCTCCTTGGCCTTGCGGCGGATGTTGCGGACGGCGACCTTGGCCTCCTCGCCCTTCTGCCGGGCGACCTTGATCATGTCGCGGCGCCGCTCCTCGGTCATCTGCGGCAGGACGATGCGGAGCTGGTTGCCCTCGTTGTTCGGGTTGGCCCCGAGGTCCGAGTCGCGGATCGCCTTCTCCATGGCGCCCAGCTGCGAGTTGTCGTACGGCTTGATGATCACCATGCGCGGCTCGGGCACCGCGATGGACGCCATCTGCGGCAGCGGGGTCGGGCTGCCGTAGTAGTCGATCACGATCCGGGAGAACATGGCGGCGTTGGCGCGTCCGGTACGGATGCCGCCGAACTCCTCCTTGGCGTGCTCGATGGCACGCTCCATCTTCTCCTCCGCCTCGAGGAGGGTGTCGTCGATCACCGGTCTCCTCGCCTCCTTCTGTCGCTCGTCGTGTGTGGTGCGGGTGCTGCCGTGGCAGAGGGACCGCTGCCGGTCCGGCGGGCCGGTCAGGCGGTGATCAGGGTGCCGATCTTCTCGCCGCCGACGGCCCGGACGATGGTGTCGTCGCCCTGGGCGCCGAAGACCAGCATCGGCAGGCCGTTCTCCATGCAGAGGCTGAACGCGGCGGCGTCGGCCACCCGCAGGTTACGGCGCAGCACCTCGGAGAAGGTGATCGAGTCGAGCTTGCTCGCGGTCGGGTCGATCCGGGGGTCGGCGGTGTAGACCGCGTCCACGCCGTTCTTGCTCATCAGCACCACGTCCGCGCGGATCTCCAGCGCCCGCTGGGCGGCGACCGTGTCGGTGGAGAAGTACGGCATGCCGGCGCCCGCGCCGAAGATGACCACGCGGCCCTTCTCCAGGTGGCGGATCGCGCGCAGCGGGATGTACGGCTCGGCGACCTGGGCCATCGTGATGGCGCTCTGCACCCGGGTCTCGATGCCCTCCTTCTCCAGGAAGTCCTGGAGGGCCAGGCAGTTCATGACCGTGCCGAGCATGCCCATGTAGTCGGCGCGGGCCCGGTCCATGCCGCGCTTCTGCAGCTCGGCGCCGCGGAAGAAGTTGCCGCCGCCGACCACCACGGAGACCTGCACGCCGCGGCGTACCACGGTGGCGATCTGGCGGGCGATGCCCTGCACGACGTCGGGGTCGACGCCGATCGCGCCGCCGCCGAAGACCTCACCGGAGAGCTTCAGCACCACCCGGCGGGACCGACCGGGCGGAGGGGCGGTCGGGTCCTCCGCCGCCAGGCTCCGGTCACTCACAACCTGCGTCATCCGCCCCGCCCCTTCTCCCCGCGCATCGCGCGAGCGTCGCGTACGTGCCCCTGCCGACCCTATGTGACGAGGAGGCCGCGGTGCCTGTCGCGTACACCGGCGGCCTCCTCGTCGACGTTCTCCCCTGTGCCCGGGCCGGACGGCCCGGTGCGGCGGCTCAGGCCTGGCCGACCTCGAACCGCAGGAAGCGGGTCACCTCGATGCCGGCGTCGGCCAGCACCTGCTTGACGGTCTTCTTGTTGTCGGCGACCGACGCCTGCTCCAGCAGGACGAAGTCCTTGAAGAAGGCGTTGACCCGGCCCTCGACGATCTTCGGCAGCGCCGCCTCGGGCTTGTTCTCCTCGCGGGCGGTCTGCTCGGCGATGCGCCGCTCGGACTCGACGGTCTCGGCCGGCACCTCGTCGCGGGTGAGGTACTTCGGCCGCATCGCGGCGATCTGCATGGCCACGGCGCGCGCGTCGGCGTCGGCCGCCTCGTCCGACTTGCCGGTGAACTCGACCAGCACGCCGACTGCCGGGGGCAGGTCCTGGCTCTTGCGGTGCATGTAGACCGCGGTGGTGCCGTCCAGCTTGGCGAAGCGGTTGAGCACCAGCTTCTCGCCGATCTTGGCGGACTGCTCCTGGATCAGGTCGGCCACGCTCTTGCCGTCGATGCTGCTGGCGAGCAGCTCCTCGGCGTTGGTGGCGCCGCTGGCCACGCCGTGCTCGACCAGCTGCTGGGCCAGCGCGATGAAGGCGTCGTTCTTGGCGACGAAGTCGGTCTCGCAGTTGAGCTCGAGCAGCGCCTGGCCGGAGTGGGCGATCAGGCCGTTGGCGGCGGTGCGCCCGGCCCGCTTGCCGACGTCCTTGGCGCCCTTGACGCGCAGGATCTCGACGGCCTTGTCGAAGTCGCCCTCGGCCTCGGTCAGCGCCTTCTTGGAGTCCATCATGCCGGCGCCGGTGAGGTCGCGGAGCTTCTTGACGTCCGCGGCGGTGAAGTTGGACATGACTCTCTCTTCGGTGTCAGTGAGGTGGTCTGGGGTGCTGGTTACCCGGTCCCGGGCCGGTTCTGCCCGGCGTACCCGTCGCGTCCCCACCGCCGGGAACCCGGACGGTGGGGACGCGACGGCGAGATCACTCCGCGGAGGCGGTCGCCGGCTGCTCGGCGGCAGGCGCGGCCAGCTCGGCGGCAGCGGCGGCGGCGGCGGGCTGCTCGTCGGCCTTCTTCGGCTCCTCGAGCAGCTCGCGCTCCCACTCGGCCAGCGGCTCGTCGGCGGCGACCTGGCCGGCCTCGGGCTTCTCGTCCGCGCCCCGGTTACGGCCGGAACGGGCGATCAGACCGTCGGCGACGGCGGCGGCCACGACCTTGGTCAGCAGCTCGGCCGAGCGGATGGCGTCGTCGTTGCCCGGGATCGGGAAGTCGACCTCGTCCGGGTCGCAGTTGGTGTCGAGCACCGCGATCACCGGGATGCCCAGCTTGCGGGCCTCGTCGACGGCGATGTGTTCCTTCTTGGTGTCGACGATCCAGACCGCGGCCGGGAGCTTCTGCATGTCCCGCAGACCACCGAGGGTCTTGGTGAGCTTGATCTTCTCGCGGGAGAGCTGGAGCGTCTCCTTCTTGGTGTAACCGGCGGCGGTGCCGCTCAGGTCACCCAGGGCCTCCAGCTCCTTCATCCGCTGCAGCCGCTTGTACACGGTCTGGAAGTTGGTCAGCATGCCACCGAGCCAGCGGTGGTTCACGTACGGCTGGCCGACCCGGGTCGCCTGCTCGGCGATGGCCTCCTGGGCCTGCTTCTTGGTGCCGACGAACAGGATGCTGCCGCCACCGGCGACGGTGGTGCGGACGAACTCGTACGCCTTCTCGATGTAGTCGAGCGTCTGGCGCAGGTCGATGATGTAGATACCGTTGCGCTCGGTGAAGATGAAGCGCTTCATCTTCGGGTTCCAGCGGCGGGTCTGGTGCCCGAAGTGCACACCGCTTTCCAGCAGCTGACGCATGGTCACGACGGCCATGGTGGGTTACTCCTACGTTGTCCCTGGTTGTCCGTCCAGCCGGCGGCCGGACGCCTGGCGCCCGGTCGCCGGCCAGGGTGGGCCCGGTACGTCAGACCGGGACCAGGGAGGCCGTCGCCCCACGGAGGAGACCGTGGAGAGGGCACGCGAGGTCGACCGCGCGAGGCGGTCGCCAGTCGACCAGTGTACGCGCCCTCTCCGCTGCACGACCCCCGGGTGCGGAGGCCGGCGTGATCGACGCCAGGTGCGCCTTGATCGACTCCAGGACGGCGAAGTGGCGGCGTCACCCTGTCGGTGACACCGCCACTCCGGCGTACTGGGGTCGGGCTCAGCCCGCCGCGAGGGCGGCGGCGAGGAACAGCACCAGACCGACGGTCAGGTACGCCGTCGGCGGGCGCAGCCAGCCCCGGCTGCCGTCGGCGAGCGCCAGCCCGCCGGTACGCAGCCCGTACAGGCCGGTGCCGAAGATCGGCAGACCCACCACCAGGAAGATGCCCACCACCACGTGCGACGTCGACACCGGGTCGCCGAACAGGCCGTGCAGCAGCACCCGCACCGCCGGCACCTCCAGCACCAGCACCATCACCGCCAGCAGGACCGCCAGCGCAGGACGCCGGGTCCGGTAGACGCCGTCACCGGGCGGCGGCCCGTCCGGGCGGGGCAGCACCGCGGGCATCGGACCGGTCGGCATCTCCAGCGGATTCGGGGTCGCCGCCGGCTGGGCCGGACCACCCGGACGCTCGCCGATCCGCAGCGGAGTGGCCTCGCCGGGGTTCAGCCGTGCCGCGGCGGCCGTTTCGGCCCCGCCGTCGGCACCCGGCGCCGGCTCGACGACCGGATAGCCGCCGATCGGGCTGAGCCGGGGCTTCTCGACGCCGGCGGCAGCGCTCCGGGCGTCGACGCCGGCGCCGCCCGCCGGGTCGCTGCCGAGGGCGATGAGACCGTACGGGTCGGCACCGGCCGGCGCGGCACCCGTCAGCGGGGCGGTAGCCGGCGTACCGAGCGTGCTCGACAGCGGGTTGCCGTGCGCGGCGGTCCCGAGCGCGTCGACGCCGCTGCGGGACACCGCGCCGAGCGGGTCGGCCGCCGACTCGCGTGCCGCGCGACGGCCGGCGCGCGACCCGGGCAGCTCACCGGAGACCTCCGGGTCGTCCGGCCGCTGCGACCGCCAGCTGCTCGTGTCGTCCACCAGCGGATCGGCGGCGGAGTACCGGCCCGGCTCGGCGTACCGATTCTCACCGGCGCGCTGCTCGGGTGTGCGGTAGTCGTCGTCGCGGTAGCGGGGCTCGCCCGCGGCGCGCCAGTCCGACTCGTATCCCCGGTCGCCCCATCGCGACCCCTGCTCATCCTCGGAATAGTTCCGTCGTCCGTCCACGACCGGCACGGTATGCGACGGGCTCCAGCCGCGCCATTCGGGTCTCCGGGGATCGGCCCAGGTCAGCGCCGATATCGCCGGGTCGCCGGCGGGACACGCTCAGTAGCCGTACGGCGTGAAGATCGGCGCGACGCCCGGGTAGGGGAAGTCGTCGGGGAAGGCGGGCACCCCCGACTCGCGGTTCAGCACGGCGACCAGGAAGTGAGCGAGGCAACCGTCGAACAGGTGCCACTCGTCGAAGTCCCGGGCGCCGTTCACCGCGATGCGCCATCGATCCGGCGCGTCGCCCGGCTCGCGCACCCAGTAGACCGTGTCGCCGTTGTCGGTCAGCGCGACCGCTGTCAGGCCGTCGACCGGCGCGGGTAGCGCCTCACCGCTCGACGCGTACGCGCGCAACGTCTCGGTGGCCTCCGCGACACCGTGCACAAGGTCCAGTCGCGGCACCGGATGACCGGGCACGAGCACCGCCAGGAAGTCGTCGAACCTCCCCGGGCCGTACCGGTCGACGAGATCCTTGTAGTCGCCGGGGAGTGCGAAGCCGAGCGAGCGCTCCACCGCGGGCCAGTTCGGCGGCGCGCTCGACCGGGGCGGAGGCGGCACCATCCGCGCCAGCCGCTCGACGTACCGGTTCACGCGAGTCTGAAGTCACTTCTGGTGACCCCGTACTGGTCGGGCACCACCAGGCAGCTGAAACGCCTGCCCGCAAGGCTGGACTGCTCGACCCTCAGATTCAGGGCGAGCACCGCCGCATCCGTCCTCCGAACCCGGGATTCGGCGTCCGCCTCGCGGAACTCCGCGATCCCGCCCCTCGTGCCGACCACGACGTAGTCGACTCTCCGGCCGGCGCCGGGTCCGTCGCCGCCATGGCGGGCATCCGACGGCTGCCCGCAGATGCCGCAGGTCGACGCATCGAACGACGTGTTCCGATCAGTCACGGCACTCCCCCTCGCGATCGAGTCGGATCATCATGCCTCTGCCGGGTTCCGTAGCAGAACGGCCGCATGATCGTCGGTCCGTCCACAAGGCCGCTCCTGTCCACAGGGCAGCCCCTCACGGCGCCCCCGCTCCCGTCCGCCGGTCGCATCCTGGCCGGCATGACGAACCGGAACCGAGCCGTCGGGGCGTACGGCGAGCGGTGCGCGCTACGGCACCTGATCGAGACGGGCCTGCGCCCGGTCGCCCGCAACTGGCGCTGCCCCGAGGGCGAGATCGACATCATCGCCTGGGAGGGCCCGGTCCTGGCCATCTGCGAGGTCAAGACCCGCCGCACCGAGCAGTTCGGCTCGCCCGCCGAGGCCGTCGTACCGGCCAAGGCCCGCCGGCTGCGCGGCCTGGCCGCGCGCTGGCTCGCCGAGACCGGAACCACCGCCGACGAGGTCCGCTTCGACGTGCTCTCCGTCCGGCTCCCGCTCACCGGCCCCGCCCGGGTCGAGCACCTCCGCGGCGCGTTCTGACATGGGGTACGCGAAAGTGCTGAGCGTCGGCCTGGCCGGAGTCGCCGGGCATCTCGTCGAGGTCGAGGCCGACCTGGCTCCCGGACTGCCCGCCGTGATCATCTCCGGCCTGCCCGACACCGCCCTGCACGAGGCGCGCGACCGGGTCCGCGCCGCGATCGTCAACTCCGGCCAGAAGTGGCCCAACCGGCGCATCACCCTCAACCTGCTCCCCGCCACCCTGCCGAAGTACGGCTCGGCGTTCGACCTCGCCATCGCGCTCGCCGTCCTGGCCGGCTCGGGTGAACTGCCGCCGGTCGCCCTGGACGCCACTGTCGTGCTCGGTGAGCTCGGCCTCGACGGCGCGGTACGCCCCGTCCGCGGCACGCTGCCGATGGTCGCCGCCGCCGCCCGCGCCGGGCACACCCGCGTCGTCGTACCCGCCGGCAACGCCGCCGAGGCGGCAGTCATCCCGGGCATACGCGTGCACGCGGTCGACACGCTGCATCGACTCGTCGCCCACGTCCGCGACGGCAGCCCGCTGCTCGTTCCGCCCGTTCCCGCCCCGGGCCACGGCACGGCCGGGCCGGACCTGGTCGACGTGGCCGGGCAGCCACTCGGGCGGCGGGCGCTGGAGATCGCCGCCGCCGGTGGCCACCACCTCGCGCTGCTCGGTCCGCCCGGCGCCGGCAAGACCATGCTCGCCGAGCGGCTGCCGTCGATCCTGCCCGAGCTGGACGACGAGGCAGCCCTGGAAGTGACCGCGCTGCACTCGATCGCCGGCCTGCTGCCACCCGGCGGCGGGCTGTTGCGCCGTCCCCCGTTCCAGGCGCCGCACCACACCGCCACGGTGCCCGCGCTCGTCGGAGGCGGTTCCGGGCTGGCCCGGCCCGGCGCGGTGTCGCTCGCCCACCGCGGGGTCCTGTTCCTGGACGAGGCGCCCGAGTTCGGCAAGGGCGCGCTGGAGGCGTTGCGGCAGCCGTTGGAGAGCGGCCGGGTGCGGGTGGCGCGCACCCGCGGCGCCACCGAGTACCCGGCCCGCACCCAACTGGTGCTGGCGGCCAATCCCTGCCCGTGCGCGAAGCCCTCCGGTGACGTCGACTGCGAGTGCCCGCCGCTGGCTCGGCGACGCTACCTCGGACGGTTGTCGGGTCCACTGCTCGACCGGGTGGACGTGCAGGTCAAGCTAAAGGCGGTACGCGCGGCGGAGTTGCTGAGCACCGGCGCCGCGCAGGAGTCCTCGGCCACCGTCGCCGCCCGGGTGGTCGCCGCGCGGCGCGCCGCCGCCGAGCGCTGGGCGGCCACCGGGCACCGGGTGAACGCCGACGTCTCCGGCCCGGACCTGCGCCGGCCGCCGTGGCACCTGCCCGCCCGGGTCACCAGGGATCTGCGCCGCCGGCTCGACACCGGTTCGCTGTCCGCGCGCGGCTACGACCGCGTACTCCGGCTCGCCTGGACCATCGCGGACCTGGACGGGCGGGACCGGCCCGGCCACGACGACGTGGCGGAGGCCATCCAGCTCCGGACCGGGGAGGGCGCGTGAACGCCGACGATCGGCGGCTGGCTCGGGTCGCGCTCACCTGGCTCGCCGAACCCGGCACCCGGTCGGTCTACGCCCTGGTCGAGCGGCTCGGCCCGGTCGCCGCACTCGACCTACTGCTGTCCGGCGGGGCGCCGGAACGGACGCTGCGGTCGGCCGTCGCGGCGCGCGGCGCCGCCGGTGACGCCCGGGCGGTCGCCGCCGACGCGCTGGCCCGCGGCGAACGGCTCGGGGCCCGGCTGGTCACCCCGGACGACGACGAATGGCCCACCCAGGTCGGCGACCTGCGCCGGTTGGCGCTGTCCGGCGCCACCCGACGGGTCGACGTGGAGACCGATCCGCCGCTCTGCTTCTGGGTACGCGGAGCGTGGCCGCTCGGTGAGGCGCTGGCGCGCTCGGTGGCGGTCGTCGGCGCGCGGGCGGCCACCCCCTACGGCGCGCACATCGCCACCGAGCTGGGCTACGGTCTCGCCGACCGGGAGTGGACAGTCGTGTCCGGTGGGGCGTTCGGCATCGACGCCGCCGCGCATCGCGGGGCGCTGACGGCGGGCGGGCGCACCGTCGCCGTGCTCGCCTGCGGGGTGGACCGCCCCTACCCGATGGGCAACGCCGCGCTGTTCGACCGGATCGCCGAAACCGGCCTGCTGGTGAGCGAGTGGATTCCCGGGGCGGAGCCGTTGCGGCCACGGTTCCTCATCCGCAACCGGGTCATCGCGGCGGCGACGAACGGCACGGTCCTCGTCGAGGCCGCCGCTCGCAGCGGCGCCACCCAGACGCTCAACCGGGCGCTCGGCCTGCGCCGCCCGGCGATGGTGGTGCCCGGGCCGGTCACTTCAGCGATGTCGGTCGGTGGGCACGAGGTGCTGCGGGAACGACCGGAGGCCCGGCTGGTCGCGAACGTCGCGCACGTGCTGGAGGAGGTGGGACGCATCGGGTACGACCTGGCCCCGCCCGCCCGGGCGCCCGAACGTCCCCGGGACCGGCTCGACGAGGAGGCCACCCAGGTGCTGGAGGCGCTGCCCCGCCGCCGGGCCCTCGACCTGGAGAGCGTCGCGGCGCGGGCGGGCGTGGACCTGCGTACCGCCATGCGCAAACTGTCCATGCTGGAGGAACTGGCGATGGTGGTACGCCGCGACGACGGCTACGCGCTCGCACCGCCACCACCGGTCGCCCGTTCGTGAGCGCGTCAGTCGCCCTCGAACCGGATCTCGGCGTCGCGACGCTCGGCACATCGGCGGACGAGCCGGGCCAGCCGGTGCACGTGCTCGACCTCGGCCGGTGCCCCGGCCACCTCGGCCAGGCACCGCAGCTCGGCGAGCAGTTGCGGCATCCGCTCGGCGCTCACTGTCAGCTCGCCGAGCGGGTCGACGCGGTCCAGCAGCGGGGTCCGCCCACCGCCCCGGACACGCTTGAGCAGGTCGAGCAGCACGTCCTGCGAGTCCGCAACGGCCTCGATCGAGACGTACGCGGGCCGGCGACGACCGGTGCCCGCCGATATCTGCCGGTAGAGGACGGCGTCCACTCCCACTCTCGGCCTCCTCGTACCGGCGTCACCGTCACGGGACGCACTGGCCTGATCGCGGCCGGATCGGCCTCCGTCGGGGCCGGCTCGGGCCACGCTGCCCGCCGGTCGCCGCACCGGAGCGTGCCGCAGCATGAGTTTCCCCTGTCCAGACCGGCTTCTGCCACCCCGCTCAGCGCGTCGTCACGCATCCCGCGGCGGAAGGACGCGGGCCACGTGGCGGACGGCACAACCCACGGGCGACGGCCGACCCGCCGCGAAGGCGGAAGCGACAGCCGGGCGGCACGACGAAGCGGCGGGCGGCGGCACGGCGGCGGGCGGCGCTCCGGCCTTACGCTGGGGCGGTGATCGCCGTCCGCCTCCGCCGCCGCGACCGTGTGCGCCCGGATCGGGTGCCGCGGTGAGCAAACGGCAGCGCGGCACCCGGGACGCGCACGAGGAACTGCCGGCCTCGATGCGCGAGGCGGTGGACGACTTCGCCGACCACCTGTCGCGGGTGCGCAACCGCTCCGTCCACACCGTCCGGGCGTACGTCACGGATCTCGTGTCGCTGCTTGATCACGCCGTCCGGATGGGCTGCGCCGAACTGCCGGAGCTGGACCTCTCCGTGGTGCGCAGCTGGCTGGCGAAGCAGCGGACCATGGGGGCGGCCCGGACGACGATGGCACGGCGCGCCGCCGCGGCCCGGACGTTCAGCGCCTGGGCGCACCGGACCGGCCTGCTCGCCGACGACGTGGCCGCGCCGCTGGCCAGCCCGCGGGCGCGGCGGGAACTGCCCACCGTGCTGCGCGCCGACCAGGCCGCCACTCTCGTGGAGGCCCCGTCGCGGCAGCGCCCGGGCCCGGCCGAGGCCGACCGCTCGACGGTCCACCCCGACGGTGCCGGGCTCGGACGCGACCACGGAACGGCCCCCGAGGCGGCCGGCGACGGACCGCCCGACGCGGTGCTGCTGCGCGACCGGCTGCTGCTGGAACTGCTCTACGGCACCGGGGTACGCGTCAGCGAGGCGTGCGGCCTCAACGTCACCGACGTCGACCAGGCCCGCCGGGTGGTACGCGTGCTGGGCAAGGGCGGGCGGGAACGCTCGGTGCCCTACGGGGTGCCGGCCCAGCGGGCGCTCGACGCCTGGCTGCACGACGGCCGGCCCACTCTGCTGACCCCGGGCTCGGGCCGGGCACTGCTGCTCGGGGCGCGGGGCGGGCGGCTCAACCCGACCACCGCGCGGCGGATCGTGTCCGGGTGGGCCGGTGCGGCCGGGGTACCGCGGGTCACGCCGCACGGGCTGCGCCACTCGGCCGCCACGCACCTGCTCGAAGGAGGCGCGGACCTGCGCGCCGTGCAGGAGCTGCTGGGGCACTCGTCGCTCGCCAGCACCCAGATCTACACGCACGTCTCGGTCGAGCGGCTCCGCGCCGCGTACCGGCAGGCACACCCCCGCGCCTGACCACCGAATCCGGCCGGCGCATGATCCATCCCGGGCTAGGATCGGTGGATGACGGTGCCGCAGCCGCCCGAGCCGATTCCCGGGGCTCGGCTGCTCTTCTCCCTCGATCCCTCCGTCAGTCACCTCAACCACGGCTCGTTCGGCGCCGTACCGATCGCCGTGCAACGCGCCCAGCAGCGCCTGCGCGACGAGATGGAGGCCAACCCGCTGCGGTTCTTCACGCAGGGCCTGGTCGACCGGATCGCCCACGCCCGCCGGCACCTGGCCGCGTTCCTCGGCGCCGACCCGGACGGCACCACGCTCGTCGGCAACGCCACCACCGGTGCGGCCGTGGTGTTGCAGTCGCTCGCGCTGCGCCCCGGCGACGAGATCGTGACCACCGACCACGGGTACGGGGCGGTGGCGCTGTCGATCGCCAGGGAGTGCGCCCGCACCGGGGCGGTGCACCGCACGCTGCCGGTGCCGTTGACCGCCACCGACGAGGAGGTGGTCGAGATCGTCCGCACCGGGCTGCGGTCCGGGCGTACCAGACTGCTGATCGTCGACCAGCTCACCTCGCCGACCGCCCGGCTGTTCCCGACCGCGGCGATCGTCGCGGTGGCCCGGGAGCAGGGCGTGCCGGTGCTGGTGGACGCCGCCCACGCGCCGGGCATGCTGCCGGCCACCGTCGCGTCGGTAGGCGCCGACTTCTGGGTCGGCAACCTGCACAAATGGGCGTACGCGCCACGCGGCACCGCCGTACTCGTGGTGGCGCCGCAGTGGCGGGAGAAGATCCAGCCGCTCGTCGTCTCGTGGGAGCAGGACAGCGGCTTCCCGGTCCGTGTCGAGTGGCAGGCGACGCTCGACTACACCGGCTGGCTGGCCGCGCCGGTGGGCCTGTTCACGTTGCGCAGCCTCGGCGTGGACCGGGTACGCGCGCACAACGCGGCGCTGGCCGCGTACGGGCAACGGGTCGTCGGGGACGCGCTCGGCGTGGCGCCGGAGCGGCTGCCGGAGCCCGGCGGACCGGCGGTCGCCATGCGGCTCGTGCCGCTGCCGCCCGGTGTCGCGACGACGCTGGACGCGGCCCGGGATCTGCGGGCCCGGATCGCCGACCGGCTCTCCGCCGAGGTGTCGATCGCCGGCTGGAACGGGCGCGGCTACCTGCGGTTGTGCGGGCAGGTCTACAACACCCCCGACGAGTACGACCGGCTGGCCGTCCGGCTGCCCACGCTGCTCGCCCAGCGCTGAGCGACACAGCCGATCACCCGGCGGGGACGGGGTGCAGCGGCAGCAGCCGGACGCGACCGAGCCCGAGCAGGGCCAGCGGATCGAGGTACTCCGCGTCGCGTCGCAGTCCCCAGTGCAGGCAGGCCGCCTCCACGCACCCGGGATGCCCGGTGAGCAGGTCGCCGAGCGGCGTGCCGGCGTTCACAGGGGTACCGGCGGTGAGCCGGGAGCGGACCGGTTCGTATGTGGTGCGCAGCCCGTCGGAATGCCCGACGGTGAGCACCGGCCGGCCGGCGACGGTGCCGGCGAACAGGACGGTCCCGGCACCGGCCGACAGCACCGGTGCGCCCGGCTCGGCGGCGAGGTCGACGCCCCGGTGCCCGGACCGCCAGGGCTGCGGCGGCGGGTCGAAGCGCCGCACCACCCGGGGCGCGCCCGGCAGCGGCCACCGGAACCGCCCACCGGGCGCACCCCGAAGTCCCGCAGCCGAGCCGCCCGTCGCCGAAGCACCAGAAGCCGGGGCACCCGCAGGTAGCCCCGACAACGGCCCGACCGAGGCCGACAGCGTCGCCCGGGAAGACGCGGAGGGCCCCGGCAGGCAGACGACGAGGAACAACACCACTGCGTAAGAGATCGAGGAACGCACGCGAGCACCCTGCCCGGCCCGGGCACCCTCCCGCGCACCCCACCGGCCGGCCCTGTGGACGACGCCCTCACTGTGGACGAGCGCCGAATTCGGGGCCGATCTGCTACGGCCCGGACGCCTATGCTGGCCGGGTGACGAAGGACTGGTACGCCTGGCACAGCGACTACGACCAGCCCGAGTCCGCACTGGCCCGGCGGCTCGCCGAGGTGCGGCAGCGTGTCTCCGACGCCCTCGACGCCGCGCCGGCCGGTCCGCTGCGCGCGCTGAGTCTCTGCGCGGGTCAGGGCCGTGACCTGATCCCGGTGCTGGCCGCCCATCCGCGGGGCGCCGACGTGACCGCCCGCCTGGTCGAGCTGGATCCGCGCAACACCGATCCGGCCCGCCGCGCCGCCGCCGACGCCGGGCTCACCGGCGTGGAGGTGGTGACCGGGGACGCCTCGCTGACCGACCGGTACGCCGACCTGGCCCCGGCGGATCTGGTGCTGGTCTGCGGCATCTTCGGCAACATCAGCGACGACGACATCCGGGCCACGGTGCGGCACTGCGCCTCGCTCTGCGCCACCGGCGGCACGGTGCTGTGGACGCGGCACCGGCGGGAGCCGGACCTGGTGCCGGTCATCTGCGAGTGGTTCGCCGAGGAGGGCTTCGAGCCGGTCGCGGTGAACAGCCCGGCCGACGGTGTGGGCGTCGGCGCGCACCGCTTCACCGGCACGCCCCGCCCGCTGGCGCCGGGCGTGCGGATGTTCACGTTCGTGGGCTACGACGTGCTGGAGCGGACGGAGCAGGAATGACCACTGTGGACGACGTGAGCCGGCCCTCCCGGGTGGCCGGGCCGGACGAGGCGATCAGCACCGAGGAGCTTCAGCTCGCCGCGCGCAACCACGGCATCCCGCTGGAGGCGCTGAGGTACGACGTGACCCCGGCGGGCCTGCACTACCTGCTCATCCATTACGACATCCCGGACGTCGACCCGGCGGCGTACGCGCTGAACGTGTCCGGCGCGGTCGAGCGTCCACTGCGGCTGGACCTGGCGGCGCTGCGCGACCGGCCCCGGGTGACCCACCGCGTGACGCTGGAGTGCGCCGGCAACGGCCGGGCGCTGCTGCATCCCCGCCCGGTGAGCCAGCCCTGGCTGGTGGAGGCGGTGGGCAACGCCGAGTGGACCGGTACGCCGCTGGCGCCGCTGCTGCGCGAGGCCGGCCTGTCCGGCGACGCGGTGGACGTGGTGTTCACCGGCGCGGACCACGGGGTGGAGCGTGGCGTCGAGCAGGACTACCAGCGGGCGCTGCCGGTGGCCGACGCGCTGCGTGAGGAGGTGCTGCTGGCGTACGAGATGAACGGCGCTCCCCTGCTGCCGCAGCACGGCGCACCGCTGCGCCTGATCGTGCCCGGCTGGTACGGCATGGCGCACGTGAAGTGGCTGCGCGACATCACCGTGACGACCGAGCCGTTCGACGGCTACCAGAACGCGGTGGCCTACCGGCTGCGGCGCGACGCCGACGACCCGGGCGTGCCGGTGACCCGGATCGAGCCGCGTGCGCTGGTGCGTCCGCCCGGGTTCCCGGATTTCATGTCCCGCACCCGAGTGCTGCGGCCCGGGCCGTGCACTCTGGACGGCCGGGCCTGGTCCGGCCACGCGCCGGTGACCTCGGTCGAGGTGACGACCGACGGCGGCGGGACGTGGACACCGGCGGTCCTGGACGAGCCGGCCGGGGGCGAGTGGGCGTGGCGCCGCTGGTCGGTGAACTGGACGGCGACGCCGGGGCGGTACGTGCTCGGCGCCCGGGCGACCGACGCGTCGGGGCGGACCCAACCGGTCGAGCAGCCGTGGAACCGGGGCGGGTTCGCGAACAACCTGGTGCAGCGGGTCGAGGTGGTCGTGCCTGCGGAGTGATCGGGGGCGTTCAGCCGCCTGCGGTCAGCTCCCGAAGCCGGAATCTGCGGGAAGCGAGATGTCGGGCTTTTCGAGCTCTTCCACATTGACGTCCTTGAACGTCATTACTCGAACATTCTTGACGAAACGGGCAGGGCGGTACATGTCCCACACCCAGGCGTCGTGCATCTCGACCTCGAAGTAGACCTCGCCGTCGGAGTTGCGCACGTGCAGGTCGACCTGGTTGGCCAGGTAGAAACGGCGCTCGGTCTCCACCACGTAGGAGAACTGGCGGACGATGTCCCGGTACTCCCGGTAGAGCTGCAGCTCCATCTCGGTCTCGTACTTCTCGAGATCTTCCGCGCTCATCGCACTCCGCCTTCCATGACCACATCTTCCCCCACCGACGCCGGAGGTCGCGGCTGCTCGCCCAACGCCACGCCGACGGTACCCCCTGACGCGCCGCAGTGCCCCATCGGCTCGTCCGGGCGGCCGGCGAACGCTCCGGGCCCGAGACCCGGCAGCCCTGCTGCGGGCTCGGGCGACGCCGCGTCGGTGCCCACCGGGCGGCGGGCGCGGGGAGGCCGGCCGTCCCGTCCGGAGACGGCGGCCACGTTCACGTACGAGAAGCGGTGTTCCCGGCAGGGCCCGAGCGCGCGCAGGGCGGCGCTGTGCTCGGCGGTGATGTAGCCCTTGTGCTCGGCGAAGCCGTAGCCGGGGAACCGCCCGTCCAGTTCCACCATCATCCGGTCCCGGGTGACCTTCGCGAGCACACTCGCCGCCGCCACACACGCGGCCACCCGGTCGCCCTTCCAGACCGCCAGCCCCGGCACGTCCAGCCCGTCGACGCCGAAGCCGTCGGTCAGCACGTACTCCGGGCGGGTGGTGAGCGAGGCGAGCGCCCGGCGCATCGCGGCGAGGTTGCACACGTGCAGCCCGCGGGCGTCGACCTCCTCGGCCGGGATGACCACCACGGCGTACGCCAAGGCCCGTGCCACCACCTCGTCGTAGACGCGCTCGCGGGCGGCGGGGGTGAGCAGCTTCGAGTCGGCCAGCTCGTCGATCTCGCCGCGCCGGCCCTCGGGCAGGATCGCGGCGGCGGCCACCAGCGGCCCGGCGCAGGCGCCCCGGCCGGCCTCGTCGGCGCCCGCCACGTGCCGGAAGCCACGCCGTTGCAGGGCGCGCTCCAGCGCGTAGAGGCCGCCGTCGCGGCGGACCACGGTGCGCGGCGGAGTCAGCATGCGCCGCCTCCCGCCAGCACGGCGCCGAGCCGGCCGGGCAGGTCCGGCGGGTAGTAGCGCTCGGCGGTGGCGGCCAGCTCGGCGACCGGCCACCAGCGGTGCCCGTGCACGCTCGCCCGTTCGACGTCGTTGAAACCCGCGGTGTCGACCTCCCAGCCCGTCACCCGGACCAGGTAGAACTGCTGCTCCTGGCGGTACCAGACGCCGTCGAACGGGAACTCGACGGTGTCCGCCCAGACCGGAGCGCCCAGCTCGGCCGGGGCCATCCGCAGGCCGGTCTCCTCGGCCAGTTCGCGGGCGGCGCCGTCGGCCGGGGACTCCCCCGGGTCCAGCCCGCCGCCGGGGGTGAACCAGTAGCGGTGACCCGGCCGGGCCGGATCACTGCCCTGGAACAGCAGCACCCGGTCGGACGCGTCGACCAGCAGGACCCGGGCCGCGCGACGAGGGGTGTAGACGGTCACCGCACCAGCCTGCCAGACGCCTGCGACGAACGACCACGCCCTCCCGCCGCCGGCGCGGGGCCGGCGTGCCGGAGCGTGGCGCGGGCCTGCTCAGGGATTGGGGATCCCGTCGAACTGCTTCGGAACGCTGAGCCAGGTCGCGCGGCTGACCGGCCAGAAGATGGTGAAGGCCCGGCCGACGACCTCGCCCTCGGGGATGGTGGCGACGTTGATGTCCTCGCCCGACTGCTGCCAGTGCTCCAGCGAGTCGCCGGACGCCTCCCGGTGGTCACCCATGACCCACAGGCGCCCCTTCGGCACCGTGATGTCGAAGTCCTGGTCGGCGGGCTTGTTGCCGGGGAAGATGAACGGCTCGTCGATCGGCTTGCCGTTGATGACCAGCCGCTCCTGGCCGCCGGTGCGGTCGCAGCAGACCACGTGATCGCCGCCGACGCCGATGACCCGCTTGATGAAGTCCTCGCCGTCGGGGTTGCCGCTCCACTCGGTGGGCGCCTTGAAGACGATGACCTCACCCCGGTGCGGCGAGCGGAAGTCGTAGACCAGCTTGTTGACAAGCACCCGATCGTCGATCTTGAGGGTGTTCTCCATGGACGGCGACGGGATGAAGAAGGTCTGCAGCACGAAGGCACGCACCAGCACCGCGACCAGGATCGCCACGCCCAGGAGGATGGGCAGCTCCTTCCAGAAGGAGCTGCGGGGCTTCTCGGTCTGCTCGTCGATCACGGGTGGAGCCTACGTCGCCGGGTACGCCGCGGTCGCCCCGAACCCGCCAGAACGGTGAGCGTCGCCGCGACCGGGAGGATCAGGACGACGCCGCCGACCGGGTCGGGATCCACCGGCACCGGCCCCGGCGCCGCCGCGGCGTCCGCACGCGGCACGCTCGAGAAGGTCTCCGGTACGGGCAGACTCGTCCACCGCTGCGAGGGCCAGACGATCATGAAGGCGCGGCCGACCACGTTCTCGATCGGCACCGGCCCCTGACATCGGGCGTCCTGCGAGACCAGCCGGTGGTCACCCATCACGAAGATCTGCCCCGGCGGCACCACCACCTCGGTGAACTGCCGGGACCGGCACTCCTTCGGATTGGGTGGCAGCTCGACCGGGGAGTCCTCGGAGACGTACGCCGTCTCGTCCAGCGGCACCCCGTTGACCACCACCCGGCCGTCGTCGCAGCACCAGACCTTGTCGCCCGGTACGCCGATGACGCGCTTGATGAAGTCTTTCTCGCCGGGGCGGCTGACGCCCACCAGGTCGCCGAGTGTGCGGCCGACCCGGCCGGCGAAGTTCGTCGGCGGCGCGGGCGCCTCCTGGGCGACCCAGCGGTCGGTGCCCCGGAACACCACCACCTCGCCGCGGACCGGGTCCCGGACGTCGTAGACGACCTTGTTGACGAGCACCCGGTCGCCGACGAGCAGGGTGTCCTCCATCGACCCGGAGGGGATGAAGAACGCCTGGAGCAGGAACGTCCGGATCAGCACCGCGAGGCAGAACGCCACGATCAGCAGCAGCGGCAGCTCCTGCCAGAGCGGCATCTGGCGGCGGCTGCGGCGGGCCCGCCGGCGCCAGGGATCGACGGCGCCGTCCTCGTCAACCATCTGCACCATGCCACTCTCCGGTCCGCGGAAACGACACTACCGCCCGGGAGTCTCCTCGGAGACCCCACGGGCGGTAGTGGACCGTTTCGCACCGTCCGGCTGCGCCCGTACCGACCAGGGTAATGCGGTCTGGTCGATACGACATCCGCGCAGGCCGGGCGGCGTGGCGAACGTGGATCAGTTCGCCGGCTGCTTCTCCCGCAGCTCCTTGATCTTGGCCTTCTTGCCGCGCAGCTCACGCAGGTAGTAGAGCTTGGCGCGACGCACGTCACCGCGGGTCACGACCTCGATCCGGTCGATGCCCGGGCCGTTGAGCGGGTAGGTCCGCTCCACGCCGACACCGAAGCTGACCTTGCGGACCGAGAAGGTCTCACGCAGGCCGTCACCCTGGCGGCGGATGACGACGCCCTGGAAGATCTGGACCCGGGAGCGGTTGCCCTCGACGACCCGCGCGTGCACCTTGACGGTGTCACCGGCACGGAAGTCGGGCAGGTCGGTACGCTTCGACTGGGCGTCAAGGGCGTCCAGGATGTTCATCGCTGCGTCCTCGTGAGGCTCACGGCGCATCGTCAGTCGATGCGCGGATGGGTGATTCTGACCCCCGGGTGGTGACCGGCGATACCGGCCCCGGTCGAGGGTCCTCGCAACCGCCCACGGCGTGGACGGATGCGGCAACCCCTCTACTTTGCCACATGCCCCGGTGGCGGGGAAAATCCGCCCCGCTCCAGCGTCACCCGGTCCCGCTTGTCGAGCGTCTCCGGGGCCAGCGCGCCGATCATGTCCGGCCGCCGGGCCGCGGTCCGCAGCAGCGACTCGTCGCGCCGCCAGCGGTCGATCCGGGCATGGTCGCCGGAGCGCAGCACCTCGGGCACGTCCAGCCCGCGCCAGCTCGCCGGCTTCGTGTAGAGCGGGGCCTCCAGCAGCCCGTGCGCGTGCGACTCCTCGTCCAGCGACCCGGCGTTGCCGAGCACTCCGGGCAGCAGCCGGGTGACCGCCTCCAGGATCACCAGCACGGCCACCTCGCCGCCGAACAGCACGTAGTCGCCGAGGGAGACCTCGGTCACCGGCATCCGGGTCGCCGCGTGGTCCAGCACGCGCTGGTCGATGCCCTCGTACCGGCCGCAGGCGAACAGCAGGTGCGACTCGGCGGCCAGCTCGTGCGCCAGGGCCTGGGTGAACGGGACGCCCGCGGGCGACGGCACGAGCAGCCGGGGCAGCGTGTGCCCGTCCGGGCTCAGCTCGCCGGGCGCCAGCGCGTCCAGCGCCTCACCCCACGGCTCCGGCCGCATGACCATGCCCGGACCGCCGCCGTAGGGCGTGTCGTCGACGGTGCGGTGCACGTCGTGGGTCCAGGTCCGCAGATCGTGTACGGCCAGCCGCAGCGTGCCGTTCGCGCGGGCCTTGCCGATGAGCGACAGGTCCAGCGGGGCGAAGTACTCGGGGAAGATCGACACGATGTCGACGCGCATGCGGTGGCTCCAGCCGGAGGTCGAGAGCTAGAGGTCGAGCAGGCCGCCGGGCAGGTCGACGACGACGCGACCGCCCGCCAGATCCACCTCGGGCACGATCGCCTTGACGAACGGGACCAGCGCGGTACGCCCCTCGGGGCGCCGCAGCACCAGCATGTCGGACGCGGGCGCGTGGTCGATGCGGGCCACCTCGCCCACGTGCTCGCCGTCGCGGGTGACCACGGTGAGCCCGACCAGCTGGTGGTCGTGGAACTCCTCCGGGTCCTCCGGCGGGGCGACGTCGGCGCTGTCCACGCCGAGCAGCGTGTTGCGCAGCGCCTCGGCGACGTCGCGCTCCAGCACGCCCTCGAAGGCGACGAGCAGGCGGCCCTGGTGCCAGCGGGCCGACTCGACGGTGAGCGTCGGGGGCACCCGCCAGGCGCCGGGCTCCGACGGGGTGACCCCCGGCTCGGTGGTCAACACCGAACCGGGGGCGAACCGTGCTTCGGGCTCGTCGGTACGCACCTCCACGGTGACCTCACCGCGGATGCCGTGCGGCTTACCGATCCGGCCGACGACGAGAAGCATCAGTACGAGTCGACGATGTCGACGCGTACCCCACGCCCGCCGATGGAGCCGATCACCTGGCGCAGCGCCTTGGCGGTCCGGCCGGACCGCCCGATCACCGTGCCGAGGTCCTCGGGGTGCACGCGGACTTCGAGGCGCTTGCCCCGACGGGAGTCGACCATGCGCACCCGGACGTCGTCCGGGTGGTCGACGATGCCCTTGACCAGGTGCTCCAGAGCGGGACGCAGCGGCATGTCAGGCCTGCTCGCCGGACTCGGCACCGGTCTGCTCCTCGGCCTTGGGGGCCTCGGCCTTCGGCTCCTCCGCCTTGGCGGCGGCCTTCTTGGCCGGCTTCGCCGGGGTGTCCGCCACGCCGGCGGCGGCCTTCGCCTCGGCCTCGTACGCCGCCTTGCGGTCGGCCCGCTCGGGGGCGACCTTCAGCGGCGGCGGAGCCGGCAGGCCCTTGAACTTCTGCCAGTCACCGGTCAGCTCCAGCAGGCGCTGCACGGCCTCGCTCGGCTGGGCGCCGACCGAGAGCCAGTACTGGACCCGCTCCGACTTGACCTCGATCACCGAAGGGTCTTCCTTCGGCTGGTACACACCGACGAACTCGATCGCCCGACCGTCACGCTTGGTGCGCGAGTCGGCGATGACGATGCGGTACTGCGGGTTGCGGATCTTGCCCATCCGCAGGAGCCGGATCTTTACGGCCACAGTTGTTTCGCTCCTGTTGCGATCTCACCGGCCCGTACGGGCGGTGTGCGGGTGAGCGCCGACCGGCACAGTGGGGTTTGGGCCGGAGACTGCTCGGTGAACTGGCGACGCGCCCGGGTTAGAGGGCGCCGGACGCGTGCCGGATACCAGCGAACCATTCTGCCAGATCCGGACCGGAACTCTCACACCGGACCCGGACACCACGCCCGGGGAAGCCCGGGCCGTGACCGAGGACACTCGTTCAGCGCACCGGCGGGCGGTCCCAGCCCGGCGGAAGTTCGTCCGGTACGTCCCATTCGGCGGGCGGAGTGAAGTCGCACCAGGTGCCGTCGAACGGGAACTCCCCCGCCTCGGCGATTCGGATCACCCGCTCGCCCTCGGCGCGTACCGCCTTCTCGTCCGTCACCCAGTAGTGCTCCGGGAACGCCAGCCGCTCGGCGAACTCGTCCTCGTCCTTCCACTCCCAGCTCAGGTCCGGGTACACCACCACGTCGAGGTCCTGGTCGACCATGTCGACGCCGGCCACCGTGCCGTCGTCCCAGCGGACGCCGGGCTCCTCCAGGTTGACGTACCAGTTCTGGAAGCGGCCGGCGGCGTCGCGGAACCACCAGACCGAGTGGGACGCGCCGGTGGGCAGGAACTTCAGCACCGGCGGGCCGTTCCACAGCCCCTGCGCGAGCCGGTAGGACGACGTCACCCACTCGGCGAACGGCACGGCCCGCATGCCCAGGCCGGCCTCCGTCACCTCGTGCGCGACGGGCGCTGTCCGCGCCACCCAGAGCAGCAGGCCACGCTCGTCGTCGGAGACCACGCGGGCCGACCGGACCCAGCCGATCCGGCCGTGCCGCACGTTCCGGTGCAGGATCAGCCGCCCCGGCGCGAACCGGCCGGCCGGATCGCCGGGCCGCATCTCAGTACGCGCGGGCGAGGATCGCCACCAGGTCGGGCTCGTCCTCCGAGTCCGGCACCGAGCCGTCGGCGCGCACCAGGCAGCGGACCGTCACGCCCTGGCCGTTCGCCTCGGCCTCGCCCTCGACGCCGACCGCCGACCACGGCACCCGCGCCCAGCCGGTGGCGGACGCCTCGATCGCCTCGGCCAGCGTCGACACCTCGACGGTGCGGGACCGGCGGAACTCCAGCGCCTGGTCGTGCAGCGCCCGCTGGTCGGCATCCAGCGCGGCCACCACCGCGCCGACCACGTCGGCCACCGGCGTCGGGGCCTTCGAGCCGTCCGTACGCCGGACCACCACCGCGTTGCCGGCGGCCAGGTCACGCGGGCCGACCTCGACGCGGACCGGGTAGCCGCGCAGCTCGGCGTCGACGGCGCGGCGGCCGAATGCGGTGTCGGTCCGGTCGTCGAGCGCCACCCGCACCCCGGCGTCGCGCAGCGCGTCGCACAGCTTGGCCGCCGCCTGGCTCACGCCCTCGCCGTCCTTGACGATCATCACGTACGCCTGCACCGGCGCCAGCTTCGGCGGCACCCGCAGCCCGTTGTCGTCGCCGTGGCACATGATCAGACCACCGAGCATCCGGGTGGACGTGCCCCAGGAGGTGGTCCACGCGTGCTCCCGGCCGCCCTCGGCCGAGGAGTAGCTGATGTCGAACGCCTTGGCGAAGTTCTGGCCCAGCTCGTGGCTGGTGCCCAGCTGCAGCGCCTTGCCGTCGCCCATCATGCCCTCGCACGTGTACGTGGCGGTGGCGCCGGCGAAGCGCTCCCGGGCGGTCTTCAGGCCGACCACCACCGGGATGCCGAGCACGTTGACCATCAGATCCTCGTACGCCTCGTGCAGGATCCGCCGCGCGTAGGCGCGGGCGTCCTCACGGGTCGCGTGCGCGGTGTGCCCCTCCTGCCAGAGGAACTCGCTGGTGCGGAGGAAGATCCGCGGGCGCAGCTCCCACCGGACCACGTTCGCCCACTGGTTGAGCAGCAGCGGCAGGTCGCGGTACGAGTCGATCCACTTGGCCATGAACTCGCCGATGACCGTCTCGCTCGTGGGGCGCACCACCACCGGCTCGGCGAGCTGCTTGCCGCCACCGTGCGTGACCACCGCCAGCTCCGGCGAGAAGCCCTCGACGTGCTCGGCCTCCCGCTTCAGGTAGCTCTCCGGGATGAACAGCGGGAAGTACGCGTTCTCCGCGCCCGCCGCCTTGATCCGGGCGTCCATCTCGGCCTGCATCCGCTCCCAGATGGCGTAGCCGGCCGGTCGGATCACCATGGTCCCCCGGACCGGGCCGTTGTCGGCCAGCTTCGCCTTGGCGATCAGGTCCTGGTACCAGCGGGGAAAGTCCTCCGCACGGGGAGTGAGCACGCGTGCCATGACCGCACATCCTATGCGTCCCGTGACGGGTCGCCGCAGCCGGGCGCGCCCGCACTACCATCTGCCGTCATGCACCTCCCCGCCCCGGACCCGGCGCCGGCACTGGCCCCGCTCGCCGCCCGCTGGGTGGCCTGGGTCGCCGCCCACCGCCAGCCGGTCAACCCGCTCAAGGACACCACCGGCCGGCACGGCGGGCGTCACCAGCCCGACGACGTGTGGTTCCTCGCCGGCACGCAGGGCGGCGGGGTCAGCCGGCGTTGCGTGGTGCCGGCGGGTCGTCCGCTGTTCTTCCCGGCGATCTGCTGCTGGACGGTCGGCCGCCGGGACGACCCGGTCCCGCCGATGCCCCACGCCGACGGGCACGCCGAGCTGGACGGGGTGGCGGTGCCGGTGCGGCCCGCGGGCTCGCCCGCCTCGTTCCCGGTGCGGGGGTTCTTCAACAACGTCGTCACCGCGTGGCCGTGGCCGGTGCACGTCTCCTGCTGGGGTCTGTGGGGTCTGGTGCCGCCGCCCGCGCCGGGGACGCACCACCTGACCTTCGGCGGCCACGACGGCGGACGGTTCCGGGTCGAGGCGGAGTACGAACTCGAGGTGCGCTGAACAGCGCCCGTAGACTTCGATCACCATGCGCAAGCCGAAGAACGTCACGCCGGTGCGTGACACGATCGTCGACGCCGCCCGTTCGCTGACCGTCACGACCGGCTGGGCCGGGGTCCGGATGGGTGCGGTCGCGAGCGCCGCGGGAGTGAGCCGGCAGACGGTCTACAACGAGTTCGGCACCAAGGCGGGCCTGGGCGAGGCGCTGGCCCGGCACGAGGTGGACCGGTTCGTCGGCCAGGTCCGGTCCGCGCTGGACGAGCACGACTCCGACGTCCGCGCGGCCGCGTACGCGGCGATCCACCGCACGCTCGCCTCGGCCGCCGAGAACCCGCTGGTGCGGGCGGTGCTGACCAGCACCCGGGGCGGCTCGGAGGAACTGCTGCCCTACCTCACCACCCGGTCCGAGCTGGTGCTCGCCGAGGCCGCGCGGGCGCTGCTGGAGTGGACCGGTGCACGCCTGCCGGACGCCGATCCGGCCGCCCTGGCGTTCGCGGCGGACAGCGTCGTACGCCTGGTGGTGAGCCACATCGTGTTGCCCGGGGGCCCGGTGGACGAGACCGCCGACCGGCTGGCCGACCTGGCGGTGCACCTGTTCCTGATGGCGGCGACGGCCCGCTAGAGCCGTCGCCGACGGCGGCCGGTCAGCGGACGACCCGGCCGCGCAGCACGATCCGGCTGGGCGTCCGGACCACGCGCAGGTCGCGGCGCGGATCCTCGGGGTAGACCACCAGGTCGGCGAGGCCGCCCTCGACCAGCCCGGGGAAGCCGAGCCACTCCCGGGCCCGCCAGGAGGCGGCGGCGAGCACGTCCGGGGCGGACATGCCGGCCTGCTCGTGCAGCAGCAGCATCTCCTCGGCCGCGAGGCCGTGGTCGATGCCGCCGCCCGCGTCGGTGCCGACGTAGATCGGCACGCCCGCCTCGTGCGCGGCGCGCACCACCTCGGGGAAGCGGTCGCGCAGGGCGAGCATGTGATCGGCGTACCCGGGGAACTTGGGCCGGGCCTGCTCGGCGATGTGGCCGAACGTCCGGATGTTGATCATCGTGGGGACCAGCGCGGTGCCCTGCCGGGCCATCAGGTCGATCAGGTCGAGGCTCAGCCCGGTGCCGTGCTCCACCGAGTCCACCCCGGCCCGCACCATGATCTCCACCGCCGACTCGGAGAACGTGTGCACCGCGGCGCGTACCCCGGCGGCGTGCGCGGCGGCGACCGCCGCGGTCATGGTGTCGGCGTCCCAGGCCGGCGCCAGGTCGCCCACGCCCCTGTCGATCCAGTCGCCGACCAGCTTGACCCAGCCGTTGCCGGCCGCGGCCTGCGCGGCCACCGTCGCGGCGACCTCCGCCGCGCCGACCTCCACGCCGATGTCGCGCAGGTAGCGCTTCGGCGGCGCGACGTGCCGGCCCGCGCGGGCCAGTCGCGGCAGGTCCGGCTCGTCCTCCAGTTCCGGGTACGGGTACGGCGACCCGGCGTCCCGGATCGCCAGCACGCCCGCGTCCCGGTCGGTCCGGGCCAGATCCCGTGCCTGGTCGAGCGAGGTGATCGGGCTGCCGCCGCGGGCGATGCCGATGTGGCAGTGCGCGTCGGTCAGGCCGGGCAGCACGAAGCCACCGTCGGCCACCGTCTCGGCGCCGGGCACCGGTTCGAATGTCACCCGGTCGCCGACCAGCCAGACGTCCCGGACCTCGTCGTCGGGAAGGAACACACCGCGCACGTGCAGAGCCATGTGCACAGTCCTACCCGATCAGTCCTCCTCGCCGGCGAGCAGGTCGTTGCGGCGCGCGGTCAGCGCCGGCAGATCGACAGAGACCTTCCAGGGCCGCTCGGTGACGAACAGGTCCTCGGCCTGACTGACCTGCTTGTACTCGCGATTGGCGCCAAGCACGTACTCAGTCAGCGTGATCTTCTCCTTGACCGGGTCGAGCACCCAGTAGGAGCGGACACCGGCGTGCGCGTAGACCCTGGCCTTGTCGTACATGTCGCGGAAGGTGGAGGTCGGCGAGATGACCTCGACGGCGAGCACCGCGTCCTCGACCGGCAACGGGCTCCGGTTGGCGTTACCCCGCACGACCGCGACGACGCCCGGCCGGGGCTCGTTCCGGTGGTCGACCCGCATCGACAGGTCGATCCCGACCTGATACTCCTTCGGGCAGTTGACGCGAAGCGCGAGCAGCAACTCGACGCACATGTCCTGGTGCAGCAGAGTGGGCGACGGCACGATCAACCTTCCGTTGATCAGTTCGTTCGGAAGGTCCTTGGGCAGCTCGCCCAGGTCGTCGACCGTCCACTCGTGCCGCTCCGGCAGGATCGGGGCCGCGGTCATTGACACCTCCTTCCAGGGGGCGACATCACTTTAAGAGACAGCGATGTCACCCACCGTCACCGACACGCTAGCGGGGGCCCTTGTCGCCGCCCTTGCCGAGCTTGTTGAAGTCGATCTTCGGGAGTTTGAAGCCCGGCGGCAGGCCCTGTCCACCGGCCAGGTCACCCGGGTCCAGGCCCGGCGGGAGCTGCGGCATGCCGCCCGGGAAGCCGCCCGGCATTCCGGCACCGGTACGCGGCCGGCCGCCACCCTTCGTACCCTTGCGCTTGTTCTTCGGCGACTTGGTCGCCTTGCGCCGGCCGCCGCCGGGCAGGCCCATCATGCCGCCCATCTGCTTCATCATCTTCTGCGCGTCGGCGAAGCGGTTGAGCAGCTGGTTGACGTCCATGACGGTGACGCCGGAGCCGTTCGCGATCCGGGCCCGGCGGGAGCCGTTGATGATCTTCGGGTTGGTGCGCTCGGCCGGGGTCATCGACCTGATGATCGCGGTGACCCGGTCGAAGTGCTTGTCGTCCAGCTCGGCGAGCTGGTCCTTCATCTGCCCCATGCCCGGCATCATGGACAGCACGTTGGCGATCGGGCCCATCCGCCGGACCGCGATGAGCTGATCGAGGAAGTCCTCCAGCGTGAAGGTCTCTCCGCCCATCAGCTTGGCGGTCATCTTCTCCTTCTGATCGGAGTCGAAGGCCGCCTCGGCCTGCTCGATCAGAGTGAGGACGTCGCCCATGCCGAGGATCCGGCTGGCCATCCGGTCCGGGTGGAAGACGTCGAAGTCCTCCAGCTTCTCGCCGGTGGAGGCGAACAGGATCGGCTGGCCGGTCACCTCGCGGACGGAGAGCGCGGCACCACCGCGGGCGTCGCCGTCGAGCTTGGACAGCACCACGCCGGTGATGCCCACGCCGTCGCGGAACGCCTCGGCGGTACGCACCGCGTCCTGGCCGACCATGGCGTCGATGACGAAGATGACCTCGTCCGGCTGGACCGCGTCGCGGATGTTCGCGGCCTGCTGCATCATCTCGGTGTCGATACCGAGCCGGCCGGCGGTGTCGACGATGACGATGTCCCGGGCGGCGCGGCGGGCGTGCTCGATCGAGTCGCGGGCCACCTGCACCGGGTCGCCGACGCCGTTGCCGGGCGCCGGGGCGTACACCTCGACCCCGGCCCGGCCACCGAGCACCTGGAGCTGACCGACGGCGTTGGGACGCTGGAGGTCGGCGGCGACGAGCAGCGGCTGGTGGCCCTGGCTCTTGAGCCAGCGGGCCAGCTTGCCGGCGAGCGTCGTCTTACCGGAACCCTGGAGACCGGCCAGCATGATCACGGTCGGCGGGTGCTTGGCGAACTGGAGCCGCCGCCCCTCGCCACCGAGGACCTTGATCAGCTCCTCGTTGACGATCTTGACGATCTGCTGCGCCGGGTTGAGCGCCTGGGAGACCTCGGCGCCGCGCGCCCGCTCCTTGACGTTCGCGATGAAGCCCTTGACCACCGGCAGGGCGACGTCGGCCTCCAGCAACGCCATCCGGATCTCGCGCGCGGTGGCGTCGATGTCGGCGTCGGTGAGCCGGCCCTTGCCGCGGAGCTTGGTGAAGATCCCGGACAGGCGGTCACTCAAGGTGTCAAACACGCGAACATCCCGTTTGTCGTTTTCGGCGGGCACATGCTGCCGGGCCGGTGGTCCAGCCCACCGTTAGGGTAGCCCGCCGCCCGCACCCCCGCTCCGGCCCGGCGGCCCGTTCCGCTACACGGCGGCGAGGACGGCGGCCTCGATCCGGGTCCGTTCCTCGTCCGACGGCCAGCCGCCGACCAGGTAGAACGCGTCCACCACGTCGCCACCCAGCGTCGAGATCCGGGCCGCCCGCACCTGGGCGCCCGCCTCGTCCAGCGCGCAGGTGACCCGGTAGAGCAGCCCTGCGGCGTCGGCGGCCCGCAGCTCCAGCAGCACTGCGTCGGTGGCCGCCTCCCGGTGCCACACCACCCGGGGTGCGGCGCCCTGGCTGCGCGCGGCGAGCGCCCGGCCGCGCAGCCGCTGGATGACCGAGACGTCACCGCCGACCGCGCGGCGCAGGTCGGCGCTGAGCGCGATCGGGTCCGGGGCCAGCCCGTAGCGCGGCTGCACCCGGCACTCGACCAGGGCGCGGCCGTCGACGGTGGCGGCATCCGCGGAGATCACCTCCAGGCGGTGCAGCGCCAGGCACCCGGCCACCGTCGCGAGCAGCCCACGCCGGTCGGCCGCGGCCACCGACACCCGGTCCTCCCCCAGGTGTACGACAGGCAGCGGCCCGGCCACGAGCGCCGGGTCCGGGGCCGGCGGGGCGGGTACCACGCCGGTGTCCAGCGTGGTGCGTACCCGGCTCACCAGTTCGGCGATCAGCCGGCCCTTCCAGCCGGACCAGGCGGCCGGGCCGGTGGCGGCGGCGTCGGCGCGGACCAGGGCGTGCAGGAGTTCCAGCGTGCCGGTGTCGCCGACCCGCTCGGCGACACCGGCGACGGTCTTCGGGTCGGACAGGTCACGGCGGGTGGCCACGTCGGGCAGCAGCAGGTGCAGCCGGACCAGCGTGCCGATGAGCGCCGCCTCCTCGGGCGGCAGCCCGATCCGGGTGGCGACCGCCTCGGCCAGCGGCGCGCCGACAGTCGAGTGGTCGCCGTCCAGCCCCTTGCCGATGTCGTGCAGGAACGCGCCGAGCAGCAGCAGGTCGGGCCGTTCCACGTCGCGGGTGTGCCGGCTCGCCTCGTACGCGGTCTGCACCAGGTGCCGGTCGAGCGTGAACCGGTGCACCGGGTTGTGCTGGGGCAGGCTGCGCATCCGGGTCCACTCGGGCAGCCAGCGGTCGATCAGCCCGTACCTGTCGCAGGTCTCCCAGGCGGGCACCAGGCCGGGACCGGCGCCGAGCAGGGTGATCAGCGCGGCGCGGGCCGCCGACGGCCAGGGCGCGGGCAGCGGCGGGCAGTACGCGGCGAGCCACTCGCAGGTGGCGCGCGCGATCGGCAGCCGGGTGGTGGCAGCGGCGGCGGCCACACGTAGCGACAGGCTCGGGTCGGGGCGGGCCCCGATGGCGGTGCGGGCGAGCACGAGTTCGCCGTCCTGCTCGACCACGTCCCGGGCGACCGGGCGGCGCAGCGGGCGGCCGGGCGCGGCGCGGTGCCGGCCGGAGCGGAGCCGGTCGGCGGCCCGCCAGGCGTCGTCCAGGGCGTGGCTGACGGTGCGGGCGTCGCCGGCCACGAGCCGCAGCAGCGCGTCGCCGTCCTCGGCGCCGAGCAGCCGCGCCACGCCGTCGCGTTCCTGGGCGACCAGGCGGTCGACCCGACGGCCCACCTGCTGGTGCAGCGCGTCGCGGGTGTCCAGCAGCCGCCGGTGCGCCGCGTGTACGGCGGGGCGGAGCGCGTCGGTGACGCCGGCGGTGGCGATGGCGCGCAGGATGCCCACGTCGCGCAGCCCGCCGGCCGCCTCCTTGAGGTCGCCTTCGAGCAGGAACGCCAGTTCGCCGTGCGCCTCCCAGCGCGCGGCGGTGATCTCGCGCAGGCCGGGGAGCTGGCGGATCGCGGTCCGCCGCCAGTGGTCGGTGGCGGTACGCGCGAGCTGGTCGGTGAGCGCCGGATCGCCCGCCACGTGCCGGGCGTCGAGCAGGCCGAGAGCGACCTTGACGTCGTCCTGGGCCACCGACAGCGCCTCGGCGACGGTGCGCACCGAGTGGTCCAGCCGCAGCCCGGCGTCCCAGATCGGATACCAGAGCGACGCGGCCAGCTCGTCGATGCCGGGTACCCCGGCGTGCAGCAGCACCAGGTCGAGGTCGCCGTAGGGGGCGCACTGGCGGCGGCCCAGCCCGCCCACCGCGACGAGCGCGACCCCGTCCCGGTCCGGGAAGGCCCGGCACAGCCAGGCGTCGAGCGCCTCGGCCCGGGCGGTCCGGGCGGCCGCGCCGATGCCGGCGGGAACGCCGGCGACCTCGTTGACCACGGGCACGCCGTCCCCGGTGGGGGCGGCGGCCGTGGTCAACGAGGTCACGTCGGCGGATCCGGCGATCAGAGGGCGTCGAGCCCGCGCTCGCCGGTACGCACCCGGACGACCTCCTCGACGCCGGTCACCCAGACCTTGCCGTCGCCGATCTTGCCGGTCCGGGCGGCGCCGACGATCGCGTCCACGATCTTGTCGACGTCCATCTCGTCGGTGAGCACCTCGACCCGGATCTTGGGCAGGAACTCGACCGTGTACTCGGCACCCCGGTAGACCTCGGTGTGCCCCTTCTGCCGGCCGTAGCCCTGGACCTCGCTGACGGTCAGCCCAGCCACGCCGAGCGCGTGCAGGGCCTCCTTCACCGCGTCCAGCTGGTACGGCTTGATGACCGCGGTCACCAGCTTCATGTCCAACCCCTCCATCCCAGGAACGTTAACCGGCGACCTTCTCGCTGACCGGCGCGGACTCGTCGGTCTCGACGGCGGGCTCCGCGGCCGGCTTGCCGGCGCCGATCCCGGCCATCGCGAACGCGCCACCGCTGCTGCCCGTGGTGGGCGACAGGTCGTAGCCGCTCTCCGCGTGCTCGGCGATGTCGATGCCGTCGACCTCGGCCTCGGCGGAGACCCGCAGGCCGATCGTCTTGTCGATCACGAAGCCCAGGGCGAAGGCGACCACGAAGGAGTAGACGCTGACGATCAGCGCGCTGATCGCCTGCTTGCCGAGCAGCGAGGCGTCGCCGCCGACGAGCAGACCGTCGGTCTCCACCAGCGAGCTGACCGAGGCGGTGCCGAACAGGCCGATCCAGAGGCAGCCGATCCAGCCGCCGACGAAGTGCACGCCGACCACGTCGAGCGAGTCGTCGTAGCCGAGCCGGTACTTCAGGCCGACCGCGAGGGCGCAGACCGCACCGGCCACCACGCCCAGCAGCACCGCTGCGGCCGGGGTGATGAACGCACAGGCCGGGGTGATCGCGACCAGGCCGGCGATGGCGCCGGACGAGGCGCCGACCAGGGTCGGCTTGCCGTCGCGCAGCCACTCCACCACGATCCAGCCGAGCAGCGCGGCGGCGGTGGCGACCTGGGTGTTGATGAACGCCAGCGCGGTGACCCCGTCGGCGGTCAGCTCGGAACCGGCGTTGAAGCCGAACCAGCCGAACCACAGCAGCGCGGCGCCGAGGGCGACCATCGGGACGTTGTGCGGCTTCATGCTCTCGCGCGGCCAGCCGACCCGCTTGCCGAGCACGAGCACCAGCGCGAGCGCCGCCGCACCGGCGTTGATGTGCACAGCGGTACCACCGGCGAAGTCCAGCGCGCCGATGTCGCCGCCGATCAGCCCGCCGCCCCAGACCATGTGGGCGACCGGGAAGTAGACCAGGGTGGCCCAGCCGAACGCGAACAGCAGCCAGCCGGCGAACTTCACCCGGTCGGACAGCGCGCCGCTGATCAGCGCCACGGTGATGATCGCGAACATCATCTGGAAGGCGATGAAGACGTAGATCGGGATGCCGGTCTCGCCCCACAGGTCGTTCTCGCCGACGAAGGTCTTGGTGCCGAGGTACTGGCCCAGGTCACCCCAGAACCTGCCGCCCTCGCCGAAGGCGACGGTGAAGCCGTAGAAAAGCCACAGGATGCTGACGAGCCCGATGGACGAGAAGCTCATCATCATCATGTTCAGAACGCCCTTGGACCGGTTCAGGCCGCCGTAGAACAGCGCGAGACCGGGGGTCATGAGCAGCACGAGGGCAGTCGAGACAAGCAACCAGGCAGTGTTCCCGGTGTCGATCTCCACGCTGCCTCCTCTCGTTGTCGTATTCCTCCCTCCGACTGAGACCTGGCAGCATCGCCCGTCAGCCGGTTGCGCGGAAGCTTTGTCGCCGGCTGTTTCCTTCAGCGACACCGCGCGATTTCCGACGCGTGACGGGTTGTTTCCGGCGTGTGAAGAACGCCGATCTTGGTCAGCGCAGCGCGTACTCCAACTGGTGCCGCTCGTAGTCGAGCAGCCGCAGGTCACGCATAGGGCGACGCAGGTGGCCCTTGTGGACGATCCGGACGAACGCCGGTTCACCGGCGGCGGCCATCCGCCGGATGCCCTCGACGTGGTCGACGATGCGCTTGCGGATGGTCCGGATCAGCCGGTGCCGGTCACGCGGGATCAGCCCGTACGCGTCGGCGAACAGCCGCAGCCGGCGCGGCCGGTCCGGGTGCTTCCAGCCGAGCGTGATCGAGTCCCGGTCGGAGAAGATCGGCACCCAGGTCCAGGCCGCGTACGCCACGTCGTAGATGCGGGCACCGGGCGAGGCGAGGTCGAAGTCGATCAGCCCGAGCGTGCCGTCCGGCCGCCAGATCACGTTGTGCGGCGCGGCGTCGTGGTGGCAGATGACCTCGGTGTCCGGCGGGGGCGGCCCGAACGAGCGCCAGACCGCGCCGGGCGGCGGGGTGAAGCCGTACTGCGCGTCGTGGAACATCCGCAGCATCGTGGCCACCGTGACCAGGGCCTCGTCGGTGACCCAGTGCGGGGCCAGCGGGTACTCCCCGCACTCCCCCTCCAGGTACGACAGGACCTCCCGGTTGCGCTCGTCCATGCCGAGCGCCCGGGGCGCGCCGGTGAATCCGACGTACTCCAGGTGGCGCAGCAGCGCGTGCACGGAGGGCGTCCACGGGCCGGCGTTGCGCCGGACCGTGTCTCCCACACGGACCACTGTGCTCACGTTCCCGCCGTGCAGCGGGATCTCCTGCGAAGTCACGTACGGTCTCCCGAGGCGTGGCGACGGGTGGCTGGGGTCGCGCCACCCCGCGTAGGCGCGATCGTCAGTCGTCACGGGAGAGGCTACGCGTCCCGGGCGAGCGGCTCGGTGCCGAGCAACGCGTCGACGAACTGTGCCGGGTCGAACGGGGCCAGGTCGTCCTTGCCCTCGCCGAGGCCGACGAGCTTGACCGGGATGCCGAGCTTGCGCTGCACGGCGATCACGATGCCGCCCTTGGCGGTGCCGTCGAGCTTGGTCAGCACCACGCCGGTGACGTTCACCGCCTCGGTGAAGACCCGCGCCTGCTCCAGCCCGTTCTGGCCGGTGGTGGCGTCGAGGATCAGCAGCGTCTCGTCGATCGGGCCGTGCTTCTCCACCACCCGCTTGACCTTGCCCAGCTCGTCCATCAGGCCGATCTTGTTCTGGAGCCGGCCGGCGGTGTCGATGAGCACGGTGTCCACGCCGGTGTCGATGCCGCGCTTGACCGCGTCGAACGCGACGCTCGCCGGGTCGGCGGCCTCGGGCCCGCGGACCGTCTCGGCGCCCACCCGGCCGCCCCAGGTCTCCAGCTGGTCGGCGGCGGCGGCCCGGAACGTGTCGGCCGCGCCGAGCAGCACGCTGCGGCCGTCCGCGACGAGCACCCGGGCGATCTTGCCGCAGGTGGTGGTCTTGCCGGCGCCGTTGACGCCGACCACGAGCACCACCGCCGGGACGCCCTCCTTCGGCGCGGTGCGCAGCGAGCGGTCCAGGCCCGGGTCGAGCGCGTTGACCAGCTCGGCGGCGAGCAGCGCGCGCAGCTCGTCCCCGGTACGGGTGCCGAGCACCCGGGTCCGCTCGCGCAGCCGGTCGACGATCTCCCGGGTGGCGTCGATGCCGACGTCGGCGGTGATCAGGCTGTCCTCGATCTCCTCCCAGGTGTCCTCGTCCAGCCGGTCGCGGCTGAGCAGGCCGAGCAGGCCCTTGCCGAAGGCGTTCTGCGAGCGGGACAGCCGCGACCGCAGCCGGACCAGGCGGCCGGCGGTCGGCTCCGGCACCTCGACCTGCGGCACCTCGACCGGAGGGGCCGGCGGCGCCTCGACCACCACGCCGGTGGTGAGTTCCGCCTCCGGGGCCTCGACCGGCGGGCCGGCCAGGTCCTCCTCCGTCCGGGTGTCGACCTCCGTGCGCGGCAGCGGCGGCTGCGGGCGCCGGCGCAGCCGGGGCACCACGAGGCTCAGGCCGCCGATGATCAGCACGCCGAGCAGGGCGAGAGCGACGAGGAGGTATTCCGTCATGCCCGAAATCCTGTCAGATGCCGGCGACGGCGTCCCACTCACCGCCTCGGCACGCGAACAACCTGCGGGTACGCTCACACCGGAAGGCGTACCGCAACCGCCGGCCGGGTAGGAATCAGCCGCAACGATCTTGTCGGAGGTGCGTCGTGCCCGGTTCCCGCCTGCTCATCGGCCCGCTGCTGCGCCGGGTCGTCGACACGCGGGCCACCATCTGGGTGGAGACCAGTTCGCCCGCTGTGGTCACCGTCCGCACGGCGGACGGCGCCACCGGCAGCTCGCCCACCTTCTCCGCGTACGACCACCACTACGCGATCGTCGTGGTGAGCGGGCTCACCCCGGACAGCGCCACCACCTACGAGGTGCTGATCGACGACGAGGTGGCGTGGCCGCTGCCCGACTCGTCGTTCCCGCCCAGCGTGATCCGCACCCGCGCGCTCGACGACGCCGACCAGCCGGTGCGGCTGTTGTTCGGCTCGTGCCGGGAGACCACCCAGCACTCCACCGCGCGCCGGCTGCCGCCTGACGCGCTGGACGCGTACGCCCGGCGGGTGATGGCCGCGCCCGACGAGGCCGTGCTGCCCGACCTGCTGGTGCTGCTCGGCGATCAGGTGTACGCGGACGAGACCTCGCCGACCGTGCGGCGGCTGCTCAAGCGGCGCCGGCGGCGGCCGAAGGACGCCCCGGCGACGCAGGTCGTGAGCTTCGACGAGTACACCAAGCTCTACCTGGAGTCGTGGCGCGACCCGGAGATCCGCTGGCTGTTCTCCACCGTGCCGAGCGTGATGATCTTCGACGACCACGAGGTGATCGACGACTGGAACACCTCGCAGTCGTGGCGCGCGGACATGCGCGAGCAGCCGTGGTGGGCCGAGCGGATCCGCAGCGGCCTCGCCTCCTACTGGGTCTACCAGCACCTGGGCAACCTCAGCCCGGACGAGATCGCCGCCGACCCGGTGTACGCGAAGGTGATCGCCGCCGAGGACGCCACGAGCGTGCTGCACGAGTTCGGTGAGCGGGTCGACAAGGAGGCCGACCTGGCGCACGACACCGAGCGCTGGCGGGCCGTGCAATACCAGTGGAGCTACGCGCTGGACCTGGGCCGCACCCGCCTGGTCATGCTGGACAACCGGTCCAGCCGGGTGCTCCTGCCCGGCAGCCGGGCGATGCTGCCGCCGGGCGAGTGGTCGTGGTTCCTCGACCAGGCGCACGGCACCTACGACCATCTGGTGGTGGGCAGCTCGCTGCCGTGGCTGCTGCCGCCGGGCATCCACCACGTCGAGGCGTGGAACGAGCGCCTGGCCGACTCCAACCGGCAGTGGGTGGCGCGGATCTCCGAGCAGATCCGCCGGGCCCTGGACCTGGAGCACTGGGCCGCGTTCCGGCGCTCGTTCGAGGCGCTGGGCGAGCTGTTCGCGCGGCTGGGCAGCGGCACCGCGCCGCGCACCGGGGCGCGGGTGGGCGCCGGGCCGGCGTACGCGCGACCGGCGTCGATCAGCGTGCTCTCCGGTGACGTGCACCACTCGTACGTGGCCCGGGCGCGGTTCGCCGACCGTGACGTCCGGACGCCCGTGCACCAGCTCACCTGCTCGCCGATCCACAACCAGGTGCCGGCCGGCATGCGCCCGCTGATGACGCTCGGCTGGAATCCGGGGCCGGCCGGGGCGACCCGGGCGCTGGCGCGTTCGGCCGGGGTACGCCGCCCGCCGGTGCGCTGGCGGAAGCTGGCCGGGCCCTACTTCGGCAACGCGGTCGCCACGCTCACCCATCAGGGCCGCAGGGCCGCCGTGGTGATCGAGGGCACGACCAGCGAGGGCGAGCTGCGACCGGTGGCGCACCAGCAACTCAGCGACGGGGACTGAGTACCCTCTGAGCGTGGACGAGACGCTGCGCGCCGTGGAGCACGAGTTGACCGCGCTGCTGCGCCGCGGCCGGGCGTTGTCCTGGGAGATCGCCCGCGAGGTCCACCCGAACCTGGAACCCAACGCGTACGGCCTGCTGCTCTGGCTACGCCGCTCCGGGTCGATCCGCCTCACCGACCTGGCCGCGAAGCTGGGCATCGGCAAGGGCACGCTGAGCCGCCAGATCGGCGGTCTGGAGGCGCTGGGCCTGGTCCGGCGCGACCCGGACCCGACCGACCGGCGGGCGGCCCAGCTGAGCCTGACCGAGGAGGGCACCCGGCGGTTCGACGCGGCCCGGGCGGCACGACTCGGACAGATCAGGCGTTCGCTCGAAAGCTGGCCGAAAGAGGACGTGGCGGACCTGGCCCGGCTGATGCACCGCTTCAACGAGTCGTTCTGAGCCCCCGGCGAGGGGGAACAAAGCCGGCCCGACCCGAGTTGTTGCTCAAGGCAACGGCTTATACGGTTGCCCGAGGCAACCTTTCTCCCCCGTTCCGGAGGCAATCCACGATGACCCAGGCGACTGCGCCCGCGCGGGCGACCGCCGTCGACATGTCCCACCGGCAGATCCTGGAGGCACTCTCCGGCCTGCTGCTGGGCATGTTCGTCGCGATCCTCTCCTCCACCGTGGTCTCCAACGCGCTGCCGCGGATCATCACCGACCTGCGCGGCGGCCAGTCCGCGTACACCTGGGTGGTCACCTCGACGCTGCTGGCGACCACCGCGACCACGCCCATCTGGGGCAAGCTCTCCGACCTGTTCAGCAAGAAACTGCTGGTCCAGCTCTCCCTGGTGGTCTTCGTGCTGGGCTCGGTGCTCGCCGGGCAGGCGCAGACCACGGGTGAGCTGATCGCCTGCCGCGTGGTGCAGGGCGTCGGCGCGGGCGGCCTCACCGCCCTGGCCCAGGTGATCATGGCGACGATGATCGCGCCCCGCGAGCGCGGCCGGTACAGCGGCTACCTCGGCGCGGTGATGGCCGTCGGCACCATCGGCGGCCCGCTGATCGGCGGCGTGATCGTGGACACCTCCTGGCTCGGCTGGCGCTGGTGCTTCTACGTCGGCGTGCCGTTCGCCGTGCTCGCCCTGGTCGTGCTCCAGCGGACGCTGCGCCTGCCGGTGGTCAAGCGCGAGGTGAAGATCGACTGGTGGGGCGCCACGCTCATCACCGCCGCCGTCTCGCTGCTGCTGGTCTGGATCACCCTGGCCGGCGACAAGTACGACTGGATCTCCTGGACCAGCGGTGCGATGGTGGCCGGCGCGGCGGTGCTCGGCGTGCTCGCCGCCCGGGTCGAGAAGCGTGCCGCGGAACCGATGATCCCGCCGCACCTGTTCCGCAACCGCACCATCACGCTCGCCGTGATCGCCAGCATCGCGGTCGGCGTCGGCATGTTCGGCGCCTCGGTCTTCCTCGGCCAGTACTTCCAGATCAGCCGTGGTGCCAGCCCGACCATGTCCGGCCTGATGACGCTGCCCATGATCGGCGGCCTGCTGGTCTCCTCGACGGTGGTCGGCCGGATCATCACCGCCACCGGCCGCTGGAAGAGCTGGCTGGTCATCGGCTCGGTGCTGCTCACCGCCGGCTTCGCGCTGATGGGCACCATGCGCGCGGACACCCCGTACTGGCGCCTCGCCGTGTTCATGGCGCTGATCGGCCTCGGCGTCGGCATGAGCATGCAGAACCTGGTGCTGGCCGTGCAGAACACCGTCCGCCCGGACGAACTCGGCGCGGCCAGCTCGGTGGTGGCGTTCTTCCGCAGCCTCGGCGGCGCGATCGGCGTCAGCGCGCTCGGCGCGATCCTCGGGCACCGGGTCACCGGCTACCTGGCCGACGGCCTGAGCCGCCTCGGCGTCCCGGCCTCCGGGTCGGGTGGCGGCGGCCTGCCGGACGTGCACACGCTCCCCGGCCCGATCCGGGCCGTGGTCGAGTCCGCGTACGGCCACGCCGCCGGTGACATCTTCCTGGCCGCCGCCCCGTTCGGGCTGCTCGCCCTGATCGCGGTGGTCCTCATCCGGGAGGTGCCGCTGCGCCGCTCCAACGCCGAGCCGGTCCCCACCGGGCGGGAGACGGCCGAGGCCGTTCCGGCCGGAACGAAGGACTGACGATGGACGCCGCGGAGCGTGAACGGTACGGCCCGCAGACCCGGCCGCTGCCCTACGAACGGGGTACGGACGGGCCACGGGTGGTGCTCGTCGGCGTGGACGGCAGCCGCACCTCGATGCGCGCCGCCGCGTACGCCGCCGGACTGGCCCGGCGGCAGGGCGCCACGCTGGTGGCGGTGTTCGTCAGCTCGCCCGCCTCGTACAGCGCGATGCTCTCCGGCGTGGTGGCCGGCGCGGTCCAGCAGACCCACGACGAGCTGGCCGACGAGCTGCGTGCCGAGTGCCGGCGCGGGGCCGAGGAACTGGACCTGCCGGTGACGTTCCTGTGCCGGCGCGGCGACGCCTACACCGAGCTGTGCCGGGCCGCCGACGAGCACCGCGCCGACATGGTCGTGGTCGGCTCGTCCGAGCAGGCCGGGCACAGGCTGGTCGGCTCGGTCGCCACCCGGCTGGTCCGCACCGGCCGCTGGCCCGTCGTCGTGGTGCCCTGAAGGAAGGGCCCCCTGTTAACGCCTCGCGTCGTACCGGGGGCCCCTCTTAACATCTGCGCCCATGACCTGGACCGTGCCTGAGATCGACCGCCGCCACGAGCCGTACGTCGCCGACGAGCGCACCATGCTCGAAGGCTGGCTCGACCACCATCGCGACACCCTGGTGCACAAGTGCGCCGGGCTGACCGCCGAGCAACTGCGTACCCGAAGCGTCGAGCCCTCCGGGCTGACCCTGCTCGGCCTGGTCCGGCACATGGCCGACGTGGAGCGCTGGTGGTTCCGCCACCGCGCCGCCGCCCTGGAGTTGCCCGACCTCTACGACTACAGCACCGACCCGGACGCGGACCTCAACGACATCGCCGACGCCGACCCGGCCGAGGCGTTCGCCACGCTGCGCGCCGAGATCGAGGCGGCCCGGGAGGCGGTGGCCGGCCTGCCGCTGGAGCACACCTTCCGCCACCGCCGGGGCGACACCACGCACGAGATCAGCCTGCGCTGGGTGTACGTGCACATGATCGAGGAGTACGCCCGGCACAACGGCCACGCCGACCTGATCCGGGAACGCATCGACGGCGTCACCGGCGCCTGAGCCCGGCTCAGTACGCCAGCGCCGCCCGCAGGTACCGCAGGTCGGCCGGGCCGTTCCAGCGGTGCGCGGAGAGACCCGCCACCCGGGCGCCGGCCACCGCGCGGTCCTCGTCGTCGACGAACAGCACCCGCCCCGGCGGCGTCGCCAGCGCCTCGCAGGCGGCCTGGAAGTACTCCTTCGCCGGCTTGTGCACCCCGACGACCGAGGAGTTGACGATCACGTCCAGCTCCTCGGTCAGGCCCAGCGCGGCCAGGTCGGCGTCGAGCAGGTCGGTGGCGTTCGTGCCCAGCCCGACCCGGATGCCCGCAGCCCGCACCTCGCGGACGAACGCCAGCACCTCCGGGTCGACCTCGCCGCGGTAGCTCTGCCACTCCTGGACCGCCGCGCGGGCCCGGTCCGCGCCGACGGCGGGGGTCAGCGCGTCGGCCACGCTCACCATCCACTGGGCGTGGCTGACCTGGCCGGTGAGCACCGGCTGGAGCAGTCCCCAGGACATCGCGATCTCACCGAGGACGCCCTCGGTCAGCCCGTACTCCCGCTCGACGCCGGCGGCCACCGCCGGATCCCAGCGGCGCAGTACGCCGTCGAAGTCCACCAGGAGCGCCGTGGCGCGTTCCCGACTCACTCGCTCGTCACCTGTTCCTCGTCGTCGGCCCGGTTGAGCCGCTGGCTGATCACCTGGGTCACACCGGCGCGCATCGTCACTCCGTAGAGCGCGTCGGCGATCTCCATGGTCCGCTTCTGGTGCGTGATCACGATGAGCTGGCTCTTCTCCCGCAACTGCGCCAGCAGCGTGATCAGGCGGCCCAGGTTCACGTCGTCGAGCGCCGCCTCCACCTCGTCCATGATGTAGAACGGGCTGGGCCGGGCGCGGAAGATCGCCACGAGCATCGCCACCGCGGTCAGCGACCGCTCCCCGCCGGAGAGCAGCGAGAGCCGCTTGATCTTCTTGCCCGGCGGGCGGGCCTCGACCTCGACGCCGGTGGTGAGCAGGTCCTCCGGGTCGGTGAGCACGAGCCGGCCCTCGCCGCCGGGGAACAGCACGGTGAAGACCTGCTCGAACTCCCGTGCGGTGTCCTCGAACGCGCTCGCGAAGACCTCCAGGATGCGGTCGTCCACGTCCTTGACCACGGTGAGCAGGTCGCGCCGGGTCGCCTTGAGGTCCTCCAGCTGCTCGGAGAGGAACTTGAAGCGCTCCTCCAGCGCGGCGAACTCCTCCAGCGCCAGCGGGTTCACCTTGCCCAGCAGGGCCAGTTCCCGTTCCGCCTTGGCGGCCCGCTTCTCCTGCACCGGCCGCTCGTAACGGACCGGCTCGGGCACCGGCCGGCCCTCCTTCTCGGCGAGCGCCACGTCCGCGTCGGTGGGCGGGACGAGCCGGTCCGGGCCGTACTCGGCGACGAGCGTGGCCACGTCCAGCCCGAAGTCCTCGGCGGCCTTGGCCTCCAACTGCTCGATGCGCATCCGCTGCTCGGCGCGGGCCACCTCGTCGCGGTGCACCTGGCTGGTCAGCCGTTCCAGCTCGGCGGCGAGGCGCTTGGCCGCGCCGCGTACCTCGGACAGCTCGGCCTCGCGCGCGGCGCGTTCGCGGGCGACGGCGTCGCGGTGCTCCTCGGCCCGGGCGATCGAGACGGTGAGCCGGGTGAGCGCCTCCCGGGCGCCGCCGACCACGGCCCGGGCGATCTGGGCGCCGCGCGTGCGGGCCGCGCGCCGGGCCGCGGCGCGCTCCCGCGCCGCCCGTTCGGCGGTGGCCTGCCGGGCCAGCGAGTCGGCCCGCCCGGCGATCGAGGCCACCCGCTCCTCGGCGGTACGCACCGCGAGCCGGACCTCCATCTCGTTCTGCCGTGCCTGCGGCACCATGGCGGCGAGCTGGTCGCGTTCCTCGGTGGACGGTTCGGCGTCGATCGGGGTGGCCTCGGCCAGCCGCAGCCGTTCCTCCAGCTCGGCCAGCGCCGCGAGGTCCCGTTCCCGGGCCGCCTCGGCGCGGGCCCGGGACTCGCCGAGCCGGTCGGTCTCCGCCTTGGCGGAGCGGGCGGCAGCGCCCAGTTCGGCGAGGCGGCGGGCGGCGGCGTTACGGTGGCTCTCCGCCTCCCGCTTCGCGGCGGCGGCGTGCTGCACCGCCTCCTTGGCGGCGGCCACCTCGGCGCGCGCCTCGGCGAGCTGTTCACGCAGCTCGGCGGCGGAGCGTTCGGCGGTGGCCCGGTTGGCCCGCGCCTCCTCGACGGCGGCCTGCACCTCGATGAAGCTGGGCGCCTTGGCCGACCCGCCCGCCGCCGCGTACGCACCTACCACGTCGCCGTCGGGGGTGACCGCGCGCAGCTCCGGGTTCGCGGCGACGAGCGCGGACGCGGCGGCCAGGTCGTCGACGAGCGCCACGTCGCGCAGCGCCCGGTGCACGGCGGGACGGATCGCGGGCGAGCACTCCACCAGGTCCGGGGCCCAGCGGGCGCCCTCGGGCAGCTTCGGGCGCAGCGCGTCGGCGGGCCCGTCCATGCCCGGTCCGGCGGGGCTGCCGACCAGCAGCCCGGCCCGGCCGGCGTCGGAGATCTTGAGCAGCCGCATCGCCTCGACCGCCTCGTCCACGCCGCTGACCGCCACCGCGTCGGCCAGGCCGCCCAGCGCGGCGGCGAGCGCCGCCTCGTCACCGGGCGCGACGGTGAGCAGCCCGGCGAGGCTGCCGAGCAGGCCGGGCACCTGGTCGGCGCGGGCCAGCAGTTCCCCGGCGCCGTCCTTGCGGCGCAGGCCCATGGCGAGCGCCTCCTCGCGGGCCTTCCAGGTGGCGGCGTCCTTCTCGGCGGCGCGTTCTCCGTCGGCGAGGCTGCGCACCGCGGCCTGGGCCCGCTCGTGTACGGCCACCGCCTCGTCGTGCCGGGCGTCCAGGTCGGCGTTGTCCCGGTCCGCCTCGGTCGACTGTTCGGCGACCGCGTCCAGGTCGGCCTGCGCCTTCTCGGCCCGGCCCATGGCGTCGGTGTGCGCGGCGGCGAGCCGTTCGATCTCCTCGCCGGCGCTCGTGGTCCGCGCTCGGGCGGAGTTGACCTGCCCGGTGAGGCGGGCCAGCCCTTCCCGCCGGTCGGCGATCGCCTTGGCCGCGGCGACCAGTTCCCGTTCGGCGGCGGCGAGCTGGCGTTCCAGTTCCTGGCGGTGCTCGACCGCCTCGGCCAGCCGGATCTGGTCGTCGGTGAGCGCGGCCCGCAGCTCCTCCTCCTGCTCGCGGACCCGCCGCGACTCCGCCTCCAGCTGCTCCGGGTCGCGGCCGGGGCGCTCGTCGTCGCCGGCGGCGCTGAGGTGACGCAGCCGCTCCCGGGCCAGCTGCTCGATCGAGCGGAACCGCTCCTGGAGCGCGGAGAGGCGGTACCAGGTGTCCTGCGCCGCCGCGAGCAGCGGCGCGTCCTCGGCCAGCGCCGCCTCCAGCTCGCCGAGGCGGCCCTGCACCTCGCCGTGCTCGGCCTCGATCAGCTCGCGCCGCTCGCGCAGCGCGGTCTCGTCGGCGATCTCCTTGTCCAGTGTGGTCCGCAACGTGTGCAGGTCGTCGGCGAGCAGCCGCAGCCGGGCGTCGCGCAGGTTGGCCTGGATGCCGGCGGCGCGGCGGGCCACCTCGGCCTGCCGGCCCAGCGGCTTGAGCTGGCGGCGCAGCTCGGCGGTGAGGTCGGTCAGGCGGTTGAGGTTGGTCTGCATCGCGTCGAGCTTCCGCAGCGCCTTCTCCTTGCGCTTGCGGTGCTTGAGGACGCCCGCCGCCTCCTCGATGAACGCGCGCCGGTCCTCCGGCTTGGCGTGCAGCATGCCGTCGAGCCGGCCCTGCCCGACGATGATGTGCATCTCCCGGCCGATGCCCGAGTCGGACAGCAGCTCCTGGATGTCGAGCAGGCGGCAGGAGTCGCCGTTGATCTCGTACTCGCTCTCGCCGGAGCGGAACATCCGGCGGGTGATGGAGACCTCGGTGTACTCGATCGGCAGCGCGCCGTCGGTGTTGTCGATGGTGAGGGTGACCTCGGCCCGGCCCAGCGGCGCCCGCCCGGCGGTGCCGGCGAAGATGACGTCCTCCATCTTGCCGCCGCGCAGCGCCTTGGCGCCCTGCTCGCCGAGCACCCAGGCGATGGCGTCGACGACGTTGGACTTGCCGGAGCCGTTCGGGCCCACCACGCAGGTGATCCCGGGCTCCAGCTTCAACGTCGTGGCGGAGGCGAAGGATTTGAAGCCCTTCACCGTCAGGCTCTTGAGATGCACCTTCTCGATCCTCGTCCGGTGGCCGCCGTACCGTCGCCGGCTGCGCGGACCTGGTGAACCCGCAGACTAACCCGGGACCGGGGCGCCGCCGCCACGCGACCCACCCGCCGCCCCGGCTGTCCGCTTTCCGCCCGGCCGTCGTGGACGGGACGGAAATGCATGATCACAATTACCGGGCGCAATTCCGGGCGCTTCCGCAAGATCGAGAATTGCGACGGCTGCGACGAAAAGGGGTCCGCACATGGCTGCGCGCCGGCACTTGAGTGTCGGCGCGCTTTTCGGTGTGGTGCGATTCAGTTTTCCGACAACTGGAGATCAGGTCAGTGCGGGCTCGGCCAGACGGAGGAGGTCATCGGCCTCCGCCGCTGCCGCCGCAAGCCGATCGTTGTCGGCGCGCAGACGCGTGATCTCGAACTCCAGTGCCTGAACCCTGGCACGCAGTCGGGTGACCTCGTCGAGCAGACGCCGGTCGGGCGCTGCACTTACGTGGCCGTAGAGGGCCTTCGCCATGCTGACTCCTTGATGTGCGCTGCCGGAAAGGCCGGCCAACGCGCGCCCATGATGTTCGCGGCTGCCATTCCCACTGCATCGGGGCATGGCTGGGCGCGACTGGCGACACCTACATATTGAGCCGAAAACCCCTCCTTCGTCAAGTTGACCAAGGCCGTAGATCATCTCCACGTCGGCCGGTCCACTCGCCGGAGGGCTGCCAGAAGGCGCGGACACGCTCTGTCCGGACGCCTTTACTGTACGCCGGAAATGCGTGAACGACTCATCCCCGGCGCCGGCTTCGCCTTAACTCTTTCTTAGCCACGTTGCCGCAGCTCGGAGCGCGCCCGTAGCGTCACCCGGGCCCGCAACCGACCCGTGGAGGGGACAGGCGTGTACCGCTGGAACGACCCGATCGAACCGGAGGACGCCCGCCGGCGTCCCGAGCCGCCGACCGACGAGGGTCCGGCGTGGCTCAGCGACCGGCCCGAGCCGCGGTCGTCGTACCTGTTCGGGGACGCCGCGCAGCGGCCGCCCGTCGGCCCGGCCCCTGCGGGCTACGGCCCGGAGAACGCGCCCCCGGCCCCCCGGGACCGGTGGAACGGCGAGGAGCAGCCGACCACCGCATGGCACGGCCAGGAGCCCGCGTGGCAGGGCCGGGAACAGCACGGCGCGTGGCAGGGCCACGAGCAGCCGGCCGGTGGCTGGGAGCAGCCCACCACGACCTGGCAGCCGGCGACCGACACCCCGGCCGACGACCGGCGGCGCCCGAAGCGGCGCCTGTCCCGGCCACTCGTGATCGGCGGGGCCGCCGCCGCGGCGACGCTCGTGGTGAGCCTCGGCGTGGGCGCCGTCCTGCTGCCCGGCGACGACCAGGGCACGAAGCGCACCTCCGCCGGCCCGCCGGTGGCCGCCGCGCCGCAGGCGCCCGACGGGACCGATGACGCCGCCGCGCCGGAGTCGGCGAGCCCGTCCGCCGTACCGACCACCGCCGCGCCGAGCCCGACGAAGAAGGCCACCCCGAAGCCGAGCCGCAGCACCGCCCCGTCGCGGCAGCAGGAGCGCAGCAGCGCCCCGGGCGGCGGCGGGTCGAGCAGTGGCGGGTCCAGCGGCGGCTCCACGAGCACCAAGGCCACCGCCACGACCGGGCTGAGCGCCGAGCTCCAGAAGGTCGTCACGATCGTGAACCAGGAGCGGGCGAAGGCCGGCTGCAAGGCGCTCACCGTCAACGCCAAGCTGAACCTGGCCGCCCAGCGGCACAGCCAGGACCAGGCCGACCACCAGAAGATGGACCACACGGGCAGCGACGGCAGCCAGCCCTGGGACCGGGTCAAGGCCGCCGGCTACAGCTACCGCATGGTGGGCGAGAACGTGGCCTGGAACTACCAGACCCCGGCGGCGGTCATGGAGGGCTGGATGAACTCCGAGGGCCACCGGAAGAACATCCTCAACTGCTCGTACACCCAGATCGGGGTGGGTGTGGCGCGCAGCAACGGGCCGTACTGGACGCAGGTCTTCGCCACCCCGAGCTGACCGCGCGTCGTGACCGGCCCGGCGCTCGTTGACCGGTCGGGGGCGGCGTCGGGCCGCCCGCGTCCGGGGAGCTGTCGATGCGGATCCGGCCGGTGTGGGCCGTGCCGCGCTCCCGGCCGGCCCGCGTCCGCCGACGTGGCCCGCGCCGGGGCGTGGCGCTCGCGCTGACCGCGCTGCTGCTCGCCCCGGTGCCGGCCTGCCGCCGGCCGATCACGCCGCCCGGCGCGCCCACGCCCTGGCCGGCCGCGCAGGCCGCCGGCTGGCGGTGGCAGTGGCAGCTCACCTCCCCGGTGGACGTGACTGTCGACGCCGACGTCTTCCTCCTCGACCCGGTGGCGACCACCTCGGCCGAGACCGCCGCGCTGCGCGAGCGGGGCCGCCGGCTGGTCTGCCACGTCCGGGTCGGCACGTACGCCGCCGACGACCCGGACGCCACCCGCTTCCCCACCGCCGTACGCGGCGCGGCGGTGCCGGGGCGGCCGGGGAGCCGTTTCCTGGACGTACGGGCCTGGGACGCGCTCGCGCCGGTGCTGGCCGACCGGTTCCGGCTGTGCCGGGGCAAGGGCTTCGGCGCGGTGGCGCTCGCCGACGCGGACGGCTACCGGCACCGCTCCGGCTTCCCGCTGGACTTCGACGACCAGTTGCTGTTCCACCGCCGGCTGGCCGGGCTGGCCCGCAAGCTGGACCTCTCCCCCGGCCTGGTCGACGACGTGCCGCAGGTGGCGGCGCTGGCCCCCGACTTCGACTTCGCGGTCAACCAGGAGTGCGTACGCCGCCGCGAGTGCGCGAAGCTGCTGCCGTTCGTCGATGCCGGAAAGCCGGTCTTCCACGTCGAGTACACCGGCGAGCCGGCGGACTTCTGCGTCACCTCGGTCGGCTACGGCTTCGCCTCGATCCGCAAGGACCGCCGGTTGGACGCCTGGCGGGAGCCGTGCGCCCTGCCGTGACATCCCGCCGCCCCTCCCGCCGGGGAGCGGGGTGCCGACGACGGTCATCCAGCACGGAAGCTGCCGACACTCTCCGTGACCTCACCGGCGAACAGATGCACGGAAGGCGGTATACCTGAGAGTCATGAATATGACTCTCAGGTATACCGCGCGAACACGACTGCCTTCTCAGCGGCCGGCACGAGCCGGAACCGATGTCAAGCTGGTCGGGACCATCGGTTGGGCGCCGGACCGAGCCGACCGGGGCGGGTCCGCTCGGGCTCAGCGAGCGCCGACCAGCTCCGGTGCCGGGGCGGGCGGCGGCTCGACCGCCGGGACGGGCCGCCGGCGGCGCATGAAGCGGGGCGCCCACCAGTTCGCGTCGCCCAGCAGCGTCATCACCGAGGGCAGCACGACCGCCCGGATGATCGTGGCGTCCAGCAGGATCGCCGCCGCCAGGCCGATGCCGAGCTGCTTGAAGTCGATCATGCTGAGCGTGGCGAAGATGGAGAACACCGCCACCATCACCACCGCCGCGCTGGTCACCACACCGGCCGAGGAGGTGATGCCGTACGCCACCGCCTCCCGGGTGGGCATGCCCCGGTCGACCGCCTCACGGATCCGGCTGACCACGAACACGTGGTAGTCCATCGACAGTCCGAACAGCACCACGAACAGGAACAGCGGCAGCCAGGTGACGATCGCGTCCATCGAGGTGAAGCCGAGCAGCCCTTCCGCCCAGGTGCTCTGGAAGACCAGCACCAGCAGCCCGTACGCGGCGCCCGCGGAGAGCAGGTTCAGCACGATCGAGGTCAGCGCCACCACGATCGACCGGAACGTCCACGCCATCACCAGGAACGTCAGCGCCAGCACGAACGCGGCGACGATCGGCAGCTTCGCCCAGATGTGGGCGGCGTAGTCCTCACTGGCGGCCACGCCGCCGCCGACCGCGTACTCCACGCCCGGGATGCCGCCGAGCGTGGCCGGGACCAGGTCCTCGCGCAGCTCGTGCAGCGACCGGGACGCCTCGTCGGAACGGCTGGCGTGCGGCGTGGCCACCTCCAGCACCGACACCTGCCGGTCCGCCGACACCTGGATCTCCGGGCCGTCCCCCTCGGCCGGCGCGAAGAGCGGGTCGGCGGCGGTACGGCCGGCCAGGTCGGTGAGCGCGGCCCGCACCCGGTCGGCCTGCTCGGCGGGCGCCCGCACGGCGACCGTGTGGCTGGTGCCGTTGCTCGGGTAGGCCGCGGTGAGCCGGTCGTACGCCTGCATGGCGGCGGTGGTGCGCGGCACGTCCTCCGGGCCGGGGAACTTCAGCTTCATGCCGAGCGCGGGCGCGGCGAGCGCGAGCAGCAGCGCGACCGAGATCAGCAGCGTGGCCACCGGTGCGCGCAGCGCCGGCTTGAGCACCGCCGGCCAGAACCGCGGCCGGGCCGGCTGCCCGTTGCGCGGGGCGGTGAGGCGCCACAGCAGCGGCACCCGCGGCCGGTCCACCCAGCGACCCAGCTTCGCCAGCAGCGCCGGCAGCACTGTGAGCGAGCCGATCACCGCGACCGCCACCACCAGGATCGAGCCGACCGCCAGCGACGAGAAGATCGCGTCCTGGGCGAGCAGCAGACCGCCCATCGAGATGATCACGGCGGTGCCGGAGACCACCACGGCGTGCCCGGAGGTCTCCGCCGCGATCTCCACCGCGTCCAGGCCGGATCGGCCCTTCGCCCGTTCCTCCCGCTCCCGCCGCACGTAGAACAGCGAGTAGTCCACGCCGACCGCCATGCCGATCAGCAGGATGACGCTGGCGGTGGTGTCGGTGGCCGGCACCAGGTGCGAGGCGAGTGTGGAGAGACCCATCGCGGCGGCCACCGAGGACAGCGCCAGCAGCACCGGCACCCCGGCGGCGATCAGCGCGCCGAACGCGATGATCAGGATGGCCAGCGTCACCGGAAGGCTGAGCAGCTCGGCGCGCTTGAAGTCCTTGCCGAGCGTGTCGTCGAGCGCCTTGTCGATCGACGGGCCGCCGACCTGCTCCACCCGCAGCTGCGGGTGCGCGTCCTGCACCTTCGCGGTGGTGTCCCGCAGCGGCTGCACCCGGTCCCCGGCGGTGCCCGGGTCGCCCGACATGGTGATCGGCACCAGCAGCGCGCTGCCGTCGCGCGACGGCATCGGCGTACCGATCGAGGCCACGCCGTCGACCTGCCGCAGACGGTCCGCCGCGTCCTGCGCGGCGGCCTTCGCCGCCGCTTGGTCGAGCGAACCCGAACGGGCGGTGATCAGCACGTTCTCGGTCGCCGGCCGGTCGAACCCGCCACTGTCGACGATCAGCTGTGCCCGTCCGAACTCGCCGATCGCCTGATCCTCGTCGGTCGCCTCGTTCAGCCCGGCGGCGCTGCCGCCCACGAAACACACCGCCACGAAGACCACCCACAACGCGATCGCGCGCCACGGATGCTCCGCACTCCACCGTGCCAGCCGCACGGTCACCGGTCGCCTGCCCATGTCCCGGGTTCCACCCTCCTGATGCCGGCCCTGTGCCGACCCCAGATGACGCTAGGCAGCGGGCGGGGCCCCGACATCGGGGAACGGCCCCCGCTCGTCCCCGATCCGCCGGGCGAGGTCCGCGCGGCCGGTTCCGGCCGCGCGCACCGGGCGGAAAAGGGCATCTCCGGGTACGCTCCGGCGCGTCTCCGGGGACCGCCGGGCGATGCACACCGGCGCAACCCCGAATCGGCTCGGGGTCATCCCCGGAGGGTGCCCCGGGGCCGCGGCTGGCATCGCGGGCAGCTGTAGGAGGACCGGTTCATGAACGCCTCCCGCCGGATCGGAGCGCCGCAGCGCGGGCAGGGCTCGCCCTCCCGGCCGTACGCGTTCAGCGACCGGTCGAAGTAGCCGCTCTCGCCGTTGACGTTGACGTACAGCTCGTCGAAGCTGGTGCCGCCCTGCTTGATCGCCTCGGCGAGCACGTCCCGCACGTGCCCGAGCAGCCGCAGCGCGGCCGGACGGGTGAGCGCGTCGGCCGGGCGGGTGCCGTGCAGCTTCGCCCGCCACAGTGCCTCATCGGCGTAGATGTTGCCCACCCCGGAGATCAGCGTCTGGTCGAGCAGCGCGCGTTTGATCTCCGTACGCTTGCGCCGCAGCGCCGCCACGAACGCCTCGTCGGAGAACTCCGGGTCCATCGGGTCGCGGGCGATGTGGGCGATCTCGGCGGGCAGCTCCGCGCCACCTTCGGACACGGACAGCCCGCCGAACGTGCGCTGGTCGACGAAGCGCAGCTCCGGCCCGTCGTCGGCGAACCGGAACCGGACCCGCAGGTGCAGTTCGTCGGCCGCGCCGACCGGCTGCAACAGCAACTGGCCGGACATGCCGAGGTGGCCGATCACCGCGTCGCCGCTGTCCAGCGGCAGCCAGAGGTACTTGCCGCGGCGGCGTACCCCGGTGATCGTGCGGCCGGCGAGCACGTCGGCGAAGTGCGCGCCGCCGGGCGCGTGCCGGCGTACCGCCCGGGGGTGGCGCACCTCGACGGCGGCGATCCGCCGGCCGATCACCCACTGGGCGAGTCCCACCCGGACGGTCTCAACCTCGGGCAGCTCAGGCACGGCCGGCGCCCGCCTCCACGTCGGAGGTGTCGTCCTGCGGGCTCGTCTCCGCCTCGGCCCGCGCCGCCGCCTCCGCCCGCGCCGCCGCCTCGGCCTCGGCCTGCTCGGTGAGCATCCGCCAGGCGGACTCGGCCGCGCGCTGCTCGGCCTCCTTCTTGCTGCGCCCCTCCGCGCCGCCGTAGCGGTTGCCGGCCACCACCACCCAGGCGGTGAACGTCTTCAGGTGATCCGGTCCGGTGCCCTCGATCCGGTACTCGGGCACGCCGAGCCCGAGCGCGGCGGTCAGCTCCTGGAGGCTGGTCTTCCAGTCCAGCGCCGCGCCCCGGCCCGCCGACTCGGCCATCAGCGGGTCGAACAGCCGGTGGATGACGATGGCGGCGGTGTCCAGGCCGTACTGGAGGTAGATCGCGCCCAGCAGCGCCTCCAGCGTGTCGGCCAGGATGCTCGCCTTGTCCCGCCCGCCGGTGGCCTCCTCGCCCTTGCCGAGCAGCAGGTACGCCCCGAGCCCGTCCGGGCCGAGGCCACGCGCCACGTCGGCGAGCGCCCGCATGTTGACCACGCTGGCGCGCAGCTTCGCCAGCTGCCCCTCGGGCAGGTCGGGGTGGTTGTGGAACAGGGCTGTGGTGATCACCACGCCGAGCACCGAGTCGCCCAGGAACTCCAGCCGCTCGTTCGTGGGCAGGCCGCCGTTCTCGTACGCGTACGAGCGGTGGGTCAGCGCGCGTTCCAGCAGTTCCGGGTCGAGCGACACCCCGAAGGCCGCCTCCAGGTGGCCGACGGGAGCACGCCGCCGCTTGTCGTTGGTCATGGTGCTACCTCGGTGTCGTGTCGGTCAGGTGCGAGATCGTGCGGGATGCCGGCGAGCAGGGAGCGGACCGTCGCGGCGGCGTCGCGGCGCCACAGGTGGGCCGCGAGCGCGATACCGGAGGCGACGTCCTCGGAGCCGGCCGCGCCGTGGCACACCACCACGGTGCCGCCCACCCCGAGCAGCGCCGCGGCACGCGGGGCACCGCCGCGTGACGGCGGGCCGCCGGCCATGGCGTACGCGCCTTCGATGGCCTTGAGCAGGACGTTTCCGGTGAAGCCGTCGGTCACCACGACGTCGGCGCGGGCGCCGAGCGAGATGTCGTACCCCTCGACCAGGCCGACGTAGCGGCCGTCGCAGGGCAGCGGCGCGGCGGCGAGCGCGGGCGCGGCGACGCGGCGCAGCCGGTCGCCCTTGCCCGTCTCGAGGCCGACGGAGAGCAACCCGACGCGGGGTGCGGTGACGGCGTGGGCCACCGACGCGTAGGCGGCGCCGAGGAGGGCGTGCCGGGCCAGCGTGGCCGGGCCGGGTTCGAGCGTGCCGCCCACGTCGAGCAGCACCACCGGCCCCTCGACGGCGGGCAGCGTGGCGGCGAGCGCGGGACGGCGTATCCCGGTCCAGCGGCCGAGGCCGAGCGCGGCGGCGGTGACCGTGGCGCCGGTCGAGCCGGCGGAGACGACCGCGTCGGCGAGTCCGTCGCGGACGGCCTGCACGGCGGTGCGTACAGTGCTCTCGCCGCGAGCGGCGGTGGGATGGTCGGCCATGCCGACGGCGGTCCGCACCGGGCGGACCGTGACCCGGGCGCGCTGGGCCGGGTCGAGCGCACCGATCAGCTCGTCGGCCACCTCGATCGGGCCGACGAGCATCAGGTGCAGGGCGGGATCCGTGCGTACCGCTCGCAGAGCGCCGTCAACCACGACGGCGGGAGCATCGTCCCCGCCGAGGAGGTCGACGGCGATCCGCGCGGTGCCCGGCTCCGATGATCCGCCGGCCGGGAACCGGTCGGCGGTGGCGGGAGCCGGGGCACCGGGCGAGAGCCTTGGTGCGCGCGTCACCCGACCGGTGGTCGGGGACGTCACTCGGCAGCCGGGTCAGACCTCGAGGACCTGACGGCCGTTGTAGGTGCCGCAGACGGAGCAGGCGGCGTGCGGCAGCTTGGCCGACTTGCACTGCGGGCAGGCCACGGTCGCCACCGCCGAGGCCTTCCAGTTCGCCCGGCGGGCGCGGGTGTTGCTGCGCGACATCTTGCGCTTGGGGACGGCCACGGTTCTTACTCCTCTGTACGGGTCAGTTGCGTCAGGCTCGCCCAACGCGGGTCGACCTGCTGATGGCTGTGGTCGGCCGGCAGATCGTCCCAGTGCACCCCACACTCGGGGCACAGGCCTGGGCAGTCCTCCCGGCAGAGCGGGTTCGTCGGCAGCGCCAGCACCACCGCGTCCCGCAACGCCGGTTCCAGGTCGATCAGATCGCCCTGCATCCGGCCCACCTCGTCCTCCTCGGTCGTGTCGTCCGTGGTGCTGTTCTCGTACGCGTACAGCTCCTGGATCGTCACGGCCAACGAGTCGTCGATCTCGCGCAGGCAGCGGCCGCACTCGCCCTTGACGGGACCGGTGACGGTCCCGGAGACGAGTACGCCCTCGGACACCGACTCCAACCTCAGGTCGAGGTCGAGGTCCGCGCCCTCCGGCACGCCGATCAACTCCACGCCGAGGTCCGCCGGTGCCGGCACGACCCGCTTGTGCGTACGCAACGCGCCAGGTCGGCGCGGCAGTTCCCTCGTGTCGAGGACCAGCGGCGACCTGGGGTTGAGTGTGCTTGGCGAGTGTTTGGGCATAGTCAGACTCCGGCCGTTGAGAGGCCGACAAAGAAGGTTACCTGCCAGACGGGCGGACCGTCGAACCGGGGGCTCGCCTCCGGCCCGGCGGGAGCCGGCTGTCGGCGACCGGCCCGCGCGCCGCTCAGAAGGGTAGCGGGCGGTCCGCCTCGTCCCCGCCGAAGGTCCCGATCTCGCGCAGCGCGTGCATCTTGTCCCGGCCGCGCTCTATCGAGGCCAGCGCCCGGGTGAGGAACTGCTCGAAGTTCGCCAGCGCGGTGTCGACGTAGTCGTCCACCTCCTCGCGGAGGCGCTGCGCCTCGGCCCGCGCCTCGGCGATGATCCGCGCGCCCTCGTGCTCGGCCGAGACGGTGATCTCGTTGACCGAGACGAGCCGGGCGTGTTCCGCCTCACCCTCGCTGATGATCCGGTCGGCCTCGCGCTTGCCGGCCTCCATGATCTTGTCCCGCTCCTCCAGCAGCGCGGCGGCGCGGCGCAGGTCGGCGGGCAGCTCCGCGCGCAACTCGTCGAGCACGGCGATCATCTCACCCCGGTCGACCATGCAGTTGTTGCGCGACATCGGGACGGAGCGGGCCTGCTCCACCATGGCGATCAGTTCGTCGATGCGATCGAGCGGGTCCACCGGTACCTCACTCCTGTCTTCGTCGGCCGCTCTCCATCATGCGGCCTCGCGCCCGTTCTCGGCGCTGCAGACATCATGTCGCGCCCGAGCCACAACCGCCCCACCCGCCCCACCCGGCGCGTCGCCCCCGCGCTCCCTCGCCCTCCCCCGCCCCTCTCCCCGGCGATCTTGCACTTGCGGCCCGGCGCTCGTCCCTTGCGGGAGGAATGTCCGGGCCGAAACTGCAAGATCGCGGGGGTGGTGGGGTGGGCGGAGGGGCGGGCGGGGTCAGGGGCGGAGGCGGGTGGTCAGCTGGGCGCGGACCAAGTCGGGGACGTGGGCGGAGATGTCGCCGCCCCACTTCGCCACGTCCTTGATCAGGCTGGACGAGATGAACGAGTAGAGCGGGTTGGTCGGCATGAAGAGCGTCTCCACGCCGGCCAGGCCGATGTTCATCTGGGCCATCTGCAGCTCGTAGTCGAAGTCACTCACCGCCCGCAGGCCCTTGATCAGCACACTCGCCTGCTGCGCCCGGCAGAAGTCGACGAGCAGGCCGCGGAACGACTCCACCCGCACGTTGTCGTACGAGGCGGTCACCTCGCGGAGCATCCCGATGCGCTCCTCGACTGTGAACAGGCCCTGCTTGGACTGGTTGACCAGCACTCCGACGATCACCTCGTCGAACAGCCGGCTGGCCCGGCCGATGATGTCGAGGTGTCCGTTGGTGACCGGGTCGAACGAGCCCGGGCAGACCGCACGTCTCATGATCGGCGACCGTACCAAAGAGTGGTCTCGCCGTAACGTCTGCTGCGCTCCGGAGTGACACCTTCCACCCACGTGACCGGTCCGGTACGGCTGGACCGCTCGACGATCACCAGGGCGTCCGGTGCGAGCCAGCCGCCGTCGACCAGCGCCGCCAGCATCGCGGTGATCTCCGCGTCCGGCACCGCATACGGCGGATCGGCGAAGACCACGTCGTACGGCCCGCCGTCCGGTCCCGCCGCCAGCACGCCGGCGACCTTGCCGGTGACCAGGCGGGCGGCCGGCGCGGCCCGCAGCGTGGCGATGTTCTCCCGGATCACCCGGGCGGCCCGCGCGTCGGACTCGACGAGCAGCACGTGGGCCGCGCCCCGGGACAGCGCCTCCAGACCGACCGCGCCGGAACCGGCGTACAGGTCGGCGAAGCGTGCGCCGTCCAGGTCGACGTGCGAGTGCACGGCGCTGAACAGCGCCTCACGGACCCGATCGGACGTGGGCCGGGTTCCGGCACCCGGTGGCGCGGCGATCCGCCGGCCGCCGAGCGTGCCGGCCACGATCCGGGTCACCGTCGCTCCCTGCGCATGCCCCGACGCTACGCGACGCCGCGAGGCGGGCACGACGTACCCGGCGCGACGATCCGTGACTCGACGTACATCAATGATCTCGAATACATAACAGACCCTTTACGACCCTTCGATCACGGTGACGCCCGCACTGTCGATCTCGCTAGGGTCTGGCCCGATTGCCGAGCGGACGCGTGGCTTCGGTCCCTCCGCCCGGTCTCTCCCATCCTCCCCTCGTCAGGAGTAGGCGTGAACCGTCTCCACCTCCGGCGTGCCGCCGTCCTCACCGCCGGCGCGCTGCTCGGCCTCGCGGGCGTCGCCACCGTCGCCGGCCCGGCCGCCGCCCACCACCCCGAGCCGTCCGGCAGCTACTGCGCCGCCGAGAACGGCACCGTCACCGTGACCTGGTCGGTGATCAGCAGCGAGACCGACATCTCCGGCCGCATCACCAAAGTCGAATCCACGGTGCCCGGCGCGGTCAGCGGCGGGCTGGCGGTCGGCGCGGAACTGAAGCCGGCCGGCCAGGGCCCGCTGACCGGCACCCAGACCCACACGTTCACCGGCCCGATCCCGGAGCTGAAGCTGACCGTCGCCGCGCACTGGGAGCGGGGCCGCAAGTCGCACGACGGCGAGCGCACGGTGGTGGCCCGTCCGGGGCGGGACTGCGCGACGCAGAGCCCGTCGCCGTCGCCCAGCACGCCGCCGAGCCCCACGCCCACGCCGAGCACGCCCGCCTCGCCGACCCCGACGCCGTCGGCGTCCCTCCCGCCGAGCCCGTCCACCCCGCCGACGCCGTCCGCCCCGCCGGCCGAGCCCGGTGAACCGGTCTTCAAGCTGGACCAGGACTGCGACTCGATGACCTTCATCGTGGAGAACCCGGCCGACGGCATTCCCTTCACCGCCACGTTCACCACCGAGAAGGGCGAGAGCAGGAAGCTCGTCTCCGAACCGGGCAAGGCCGGCTCGGTCGAGTTCGAGGCGTACCGGGGCCTCACCGTCACCGTCAAGTACGACGTGGCCGAGGGGTCCGAGACCATCCCGTACACCGCGCCGCGGGACTGCTCCGGGCAGGGCGGCGGCCTGCCGGTGACCGGCCCGGCGGCGGGCGCCATCGCCGGTGGCGCGACGCTGCTGCTGGCCGCCGGCGCGGTGCTGTTCGTGGTGGCCCGTCGCCGCCGGATCCGCTTCACCGCCTGATCCGCTTCACCGCCAGACCCCGCCGATCCGCCGATCTCGCTGATCCGCTGATCCGCTGATCCGCACCGAGGGCGCGCCGACCACCCGGCCGGCGCGCCCTCGCCGTGGATACGGCGGTCAGGCCGCGTCGAGCACCGACGTGATCGTTCTCGGATCGACCTCGGCCCGGTTGGTCAGCAGCACGAGCCGCTGGTCGGAGTCGGGCAGCCAGGCGGCGAACGCCTTGTAGCCGCCGTTGTCCCCGGAGTGGTGCAGCGCCCGCCGGCCGGCCAGCGGGCCGACGAAGAAGCCGTAGCCGTACGCCTCCTCGGGCCGCCCGGTGGGCGCGTGCGGCGCGGTCATCGCCGCCACCGAGTCCGGGGCGAGCAGCCGGCCCCGGCGCGGCACGTCGAGCCAGGTGAGCAGGTCCGCCCCGGTGCACCAGACGTCGCCAGCGCCCAGGCTGACCGTTGTCAGGTCCCACGACGGAACCGGACGGCCGCCCTCGTGTCCGGTCGCCACGTCCGGCCGCCCCTCGCCCGAACCGGCGAAGCTGCCAGTCATGCCCAGCGGCGCGAAGACCTCCTCGGCGAGGAACTCGGCGTACGGCCGGTCGGTCACGCGCTCGACGGTCCGGGCCAGCAGCACGTAGCCGGGGCTGCTGTAGTGCCACCCGGCTCCGGGCCGGAACAGCGGCGGCAGCGCCGCGAACCGGTCCAGCAGTTCGTCCGGCTCGGCCGGCCCGTGCAGGTCGATCGCCGGGTAGTCCTCCCAGTGGCCGAGGCCGGACGTGTGGGTGAGCAGGTGGTGCAGCGTGATGCCGGACCACTGTGGCGGCGGCGTGCCGGGCAGCCGGCGTACCACCGGATCGGACAGGCTCAGCGCTCCCCGCTCGGCGAGCAGCAGCACCGCCACGGCGGCCATCTGCTTGCTGATCGAGGCGATCTGGAACCGCGTCGCCGCGGTGCAGCGCCGGCCGGACGCCTCGTCGGCGACTCCGGCCACCCGGTCCACCACGACTTCGTCGCCCCGGGTCAGCAGCAGCACGCCGCGTTCGAGTGATGGTGTCGACATCTGCGCGAGCCTAGGCACGCCACGCGCGTGCCGCAGCCCCGCGACCGCACCAGCCGCCGTCAGCCCTTCTCCAGGTATTCGGCGCGCTCCTCGTCGACGAGCGCGGCGACCGACGCGGCCAGCGCCGGATGCCGGGCCAGATCCGGGTCGTCCTCGACCAGTTCGGTCGCCTCGGCCCGCGCGTCGCGGATCAGCTCGGTGTCCCGCAGCAGCGACAGCAGCCGAAGGTGCGAGCGCCGGCCGGACTGGGTGGCGCCCAGCACGTCGCCCTCGCGGCGCTGTTCCAGGTCGAGTTCGGCGAGCTTGAACCCGTCGGTGGTGGAGGCGACCGCGTCCAGCCGCTCCCGCGCGGACGAGCCCTCGGCCGCCTCGGTGACCAGCAGGCACAGACCGGCTGCCGAGCCCCGGCCCACCCGGCCGCGCAACTGGTGCAGCTGGGAGACACCGAACCGGTCGGCGTCCAGCACGATCATCACCGTCGCGTTCGGCACGTTCACGCCGACCTCGACCACTGTGGTCGCGACCAGCACGTCCAGCTCGCCGTCGGCGTACGCGCGCATCACCGCGTCCTTCTCGTCCGCCGGCAGCCGCCCGTGCAGCACCCCGATCCGCAGGCCGTGCAGCGGCCCCTCGGCCAGCAGCGGGGCCACCTCGGTCACCGCCAGCGGCGGACGCCGGCCGTTGTCGTCCTCCCGCGGCGGCTCCTCGTCCGACACCGGCCCCTCACCGATACGCGGGCACACCACGTACGCCTGGTGGCCCTTCGTGACCTCCTCGCGCAACCGGCGCCAGGCCCGGTCGAGGAACGCCGGCTTCTCGGCGGCCGGAACCACGTGCGAGGCGATCGGCGAGCGGCCCTGCGGAAGCTGGGACAGCGTGGAGGTCTCCAGGTCGCCGTAGACGGTCATGGCCACGGTGCGCGGGATCGGGGTGGCGGTCATCACCAGCACGTGCGGCGGCTGCTCGGCCTTGGCGCGCAGCGCGTCGCGCTGCTCCACGCCGAAGCGGTGCTGCTCGTCCACCACCACCAGGCCGAGGTCGTGGAAGTCGACGCCCTCGTAGAGCAGGGCGTGCGTGCCGAGCACGATCCCGGCGCGGCCCTCGGCCACCTCGGCCAGTGCCCGGCGCCGGGCCGCCGCGCCGAGCGAACCGGTGATCAGTTCCACCCGCGTGGCGTCGTCGGCGGCGCCCAGCTCACCGGCCCGGCCGAGCGGGCCGAGCAGGTCGAGGATGCCCCGGTGGTGCTGAGCGGCGAGCACCTCGGTCGGGGCCAGCAGCGCGGCCTGCCCACCGGCGTCGACCACCTGGAGCATGGCGCGCAGCGCCACCACCGTCTTGCCGGAGCCCACCTCGCCCTGGAGCAGCCGGTGCATCGGGTGCGGCCGGGCCAGGTCGGCGGCGATCTCCCGCCCGACGACCTGCTGGCCGGAGGTCAGCTCGTACGGCAGCCGCGCGTCGAACGCGTCGAGCAGACCGCCCGCCTTCGCCGGCCGGGCCCGTCCCGGGGACGCCGCCGCCCGCTGCTTGCGCTGCACCAGCGTGAGCTGCACGGCGAACGCCTCATCCCACTTCAGCCTGCGGCGGGCCCGGTAGAGCGCCTCCTTGCTGGTCGGACGGTGGATCTCATGCAGCGCGGTGCCGATGTCGACGAGGTTGCGGGTGGCCCGCACGGTGGCCGGCAGCGGGTCCTCCGGCGGGGTGAACGTGTCGAGCACGACGCGGACGCAGCGGGCGATCACCCAGGTCGGCACCGCCGCCGCGGCCGGGTAGACCGGGATCAGCGCCCCGGCGAACTCCTCGACCTCCTCGTTTGCGGCCGCCTCGCCTTCGCCGCCCTCGCCGAGCAGGACGTACTCCGGGCCGTTGAGCTGCCGCTTGCCCCGGAACTCGGTCACCTTGCCCGCGAACAGCCCCCACCGGCCGGGCCGCAGCTCCCGCTCGCGCCACGCCTGGTTGCCGAAGAACGTGCAGGTGAGCACGCCGCCGGAGCCGTCGCCGACGGTCACCTCCAGCAGGTTGCCGCGCCGCTGGCGCATCGGGCGCACCGCGGTGCGCTGCACCTGGGCGAGCACCGTGACCTGCTCCCCCACGTCGAGCGAGCGGATGTCGGTGTGCTCGCCGCGCTCGTCGTACCGGCGCGGGAAGTGGTAGATCAGGTCGCCCGCGGTGTGCAGGTCGAGATGCCCGGCCAGCGCCTTCGCGGTGCGCTCACCGACCAGCTTCTTCAGCGGCGTGTCCACAGTGGCCGCTTCACCAGTCATTCGACCCCCACCAGGAGCGGATAGTGCGGCTGCCCGCCCTCGTACGCCTGCACCTCGACGAACGGCCAGGCCCCCTCGACGTGCGCGCGGACCCGGTCGGCCAGCCCGGCCGGCGCGTCGGCGCCGCAGAGCAGTGTGACCAGCTCACCGCCACCGCCGAGCATCCGGTCCACCACTGCGGTGCAGGTGTCGACCAGATCCTGCCCGATCAGGTGCACCTCGCCCTCGACCAGGGCCAGCACGTCACCCGGGCGGGCCGGGCCGGCGACGGTGAGCGCTTCCCGGGCGGCGTGGCAGACCTCCGCGTACCGGCAGGCGCCGGCCGCCTCGGCCATCGCGATCACGTCGTCCTCGAACCGCCGCTTCGGATCGCGGACGGCGAGCGCCGCGAGCGCCTGCACCGGCGAGCGGGTGGGCACCACGCTCACCTTGATGCCGAGGCCGTGCGCCTCCTTGGCCGCCGCGCTCGCCACCGACTGGGTGTTCGGGTCGTTCGGCAGCACCACCACCCGGGCGGCGCCGGTGGCCCGGATCGCGTCGAGCAGCTCACCGGTGGACGGGTTGGCGGGCACCACCACGGCGCCCTCGGCGGCGAACAGCTCCGCGATGCCCGCGCCGGTGGCGACCACCACGGCGGCCCGCCCCTCCGGCAGCGGCACCTGCGGCCCCGGCGCCGGGGCGGTCTGGTCGGCGAAGCGGCTCACGCTGATCCGGTGCGGGCGGCCGGCGACCACGCCCGCCTCGACCGCCGCCCCGATGTCGTTGACGTGCACGTGCACGTTCCAGGTGCCGGCGCCGTCGCCGACGATCGCGAGGGAGTCGCCGAGCGCGTCCAGCTCGGCGCGCAGCCGGGTCACCGCCTCGTCGCCTGCGTCGAGCAGGTACTGCACCTCGTAGGCGTACGCGTCGGAGCCGCTCTCCCGCACGGCGGTGACCGGCGCGCGGCGGGCGGGCGGCGCGGGCGGCGCGGGCGCCGGCTGGCCCGGGCTCTCCCCCGTGATCACCTCGACCAGCGCGTCCAGCAGCAGGCACAGGCCGCGCCCGCCGGCGTCGACCACGCCCGCGCAGGCCAGCTCCGGCAACTGCTCGGGGGTACGCGCCAGCGCGTGCGCCGCCGCCTCGCTCGCGGCCCTGGCCACGGCGCGCAGGTCGTCGCTGTCCGCCCGGCGAGCCGCGTGCGCCGCGGCGGCGACCACGCTCAGCAGCGTGCCCTCGACCGGCCGGGCGACAGCGGCGTAGGCGGCGGTGGTGGCGTCGGCCAGCGCCTCGGCGAGCTGCCGCCCGCGCACCGCGGGCACGGCGGCGAGCGTGTCGGCGAGACCGCGCAGGATCTGCGAGAGGATCACCCCGGAGTTGCCGCGCGCCCCGAGCAGCGCGCCCCGGGCCATCAGCCGCAGCGCATGCCCGTGCGGGGTGTGCCCGTCGTCGGGGAGCGTGCCGAGGTCCATCGCCAGGGCCTGCTGGGCGGAGGTGAACGTGAGCACCAGGTTGGTGCCGGTGTCGCCGTCGGGCACCGGGTAGACGTTCAGGTCGTCGATCTCGCCCTGGTGGGCCCGGAGGGCGGCCAGCCCGCTCGCGCACCAGCGGCGTACCGCTGCGGCGTCGAGGGTCTCCAGCACGTCGGGAAGCCTACTGGCGCACACCGACACGCGCCGGGGTCGTCGCCGCGTGTCCGCCCCGGCGGACGGCCCGGCCGGGACGCCGGTACGCTGGGTGGGCTCGCGAAAGGGCCGGTTGGGCGTACCGACTGTCATCGGGTAACCTGACCAGGTTGCCCGGGCAGCGCCTGGCGGCGACCTCATGAACGTTTCAATCCCAGGAGTATCCCGTGGCTAGCGTGTGCGACGTCTGTGGCAAGGGGCCGGGCTTCGGCCACAACGTGTCCCACTCGCACCGGCGGACCAACCGCCGCTGGAACCCGAACATCCAGTCGGTGCGCACCCCGGCCGGTGGCGGCAACACCAAGAAGTTGAAGGTCTGCACCTCGTGCATCAAGGCCGGCAAGGTCACCCGCGCCTGACGCGGTAGCGCCACCGGAACATCGTCGGTCGCCGGCGGATCCCTTCGGGGTCCGCCGGCTTCTGTCGTGTCCGGCGACCCGCCGTGCCCACCGGCCCGGTATCGGCCGACCCGCCCCCGCACCCCTGACCGACCGTACGGCGACCGCCTCGATCCGGCCGGTTAGGGTGCTGCTGCGCCGGCCGTCCGGTTCCGGCGCGAGCCGTGGGGAGGATGACCGGTGGACCTCGATCTGGGTCGCGAGCAACTGGTGGTGGTGGGCGCGTCGTTCGGCTCGCTGAGCTGGTTCGACCAGGAACTGCCGCCGGGCAGCGTGGTGCTGGTCGAGGAGCCGGACGTGATCGCCCGCCGCGACCTGGCCCGGTTCGCCGAGCGGCTGCCGATGATCGGGCGTCTCGTCGCGGCCGAGTACCAGACCGGCTTCGACCCGGACGCCCTGCTCGCCCGCGAGCCCGGCCTCGCCGACGCCCGGCTGGTCCTGCCCGGCCTGGAGTACGCGGTCGGCGCCACCGCCCGGCTCGCCGAACGGCTCGGCCTGCCCGGCGCCGGCGTCGAGGCCGCCGACGTCTTCTCCGACAAGCACCGGATGCGGCTGCTCGCCGACCGGATCGGGCTCGCCAACCCGGCGTACGAGCTGGTCGACGACCCGGCGCGGGCGGTGGAGTTCGCGCAGGCGCACGGCGGCCGGTGCGTGCTCAAGCCCACCCGGCGCTCGGGCAGCCTGGGCGTGCAGCTGATCACCGACGCGGCCGAGGTGCCGGCCCGCTGGGCGGCCAGCGCCGCGCCGCCCGACCCGGCCGAGGCCACCGAGCGCGGCCTGCCCACCGGCGTGCTGGTCGAGGAGCTGCTGGTCGGTTCCGAGCACAGCGTGGAGCTGCTCGTGGCCGAGGGCGAGGTGGTCTTCGCCAACGTCACCGACAAGCGGATCGCCGGTGGCCGCTACCCGGTCGAGACCGGCCACACCGTGCCGTCCGCGCTGCCCGCCGACGCGAACGACGCGCTGCGCGCCGCCGCGGTACGCCTCGCCGAGGCGGCCGGCTTCCGCAGCGGCATGCTGCACAGCGAGTGGATCCTCGCCGACGGCGTGCCGACGCTGGTGGAGTGCGCGGCCCGGATGCCCGGCGACATGATCACCGCGCTCATCTCGATCGCCTACGAGCGGGACGTCATCGAGGCGTACCTGCGGATCCTGCGCGGCGAACGGCCGGAGCTGCCGGCGCGGGCGACCGGCGCGGCGGCGATCGAGTTCCTGATCGCGCCGCCCGGCCGGGTCACCGCCGTGGACGGCAGGCGCGACGCGCTGCGCGTGCCGGGCGTGCTCGACGTGCAGGTGGAGACGAAGGTCGGTCAGACCGTGCCGGAGCTGCTCTCCTCGGCGCACCGCAGCGGGCACCTGATGACCTGGGGCACCACCCCGGACGAGGCCGCGGACGCCGCGCGCCGCGCCGCGAGCCAGATCCGCATCACCGTCGGCTAGAGCGTGCGGCCGTACGACAGGCAGCCCGGGGCGTCCTTGTAGAAGCCGAAGTTCGGGATCCGCTCGTAGCCGGCCGAGGTGTACATGGCGATCGCCTCGGGCTGCTTGTCGCCGCACTCCAGCACGATCCGCTTGCGGCCGTGGTCGCGGGCGGACCGCTCGACCGCGCCGAGCACCGCGCGGGCCACGCCCCGGCCCCGGGCCGCCGGGTCGGTGTACATCCGCTTCAGCTCGGCCGTGTCGCCGTCCTCGCCGTGGCTGCGCCAGCCGCCGCAGCCGACCGGCCGCCCGTCCAGGTAGGCGACGAGGAACGTGCCGTCCGGCGGGGTGAACTCGGCCGCGTCGACGGGGGTCTCGTCGCCGCTGCCGCCGTACCGGGCGCCGAGGTCGGCCAGCGCCGCCCGGATCAGCGCCTGCGACTCGGGCGCGTCGAAGCGCCGCTCCCGGATCTCGATCTCGCTCACCGTGCCAGGTTACGACCGCCTCCGGCCCGGCCCCGGTCCGGCGGCCCGCGGTCGGACGCAGATCACTCCGCCGTCCGGCGGAAGTGGTCCCAGCCGCGCGGGCCGCTGTAGGCGGCGCCGTCGACGGTGACCCCGGCGCCGGCCGCCACCCGCCCGACCGGCCGCCAGCCGTCCGGGAGCGCGGCGTCCGCCGGGAACGTCGCCGCCAGCGCGTGGTCCTCGCCGCCGGCCAGGATCCAGGTGTACGGGTCGACGCCGAGCGCCTGCGCCGCGTCCCGCATCTGCCGGGGCACCTCGAACGCGTCGCGGCTCACGTCGATCGCGACGCCGCTGGCGGTCGCCACGTGCCCGAGGTCGGCCAGCAGCCCGTCCGACACGTCGATCATGGCGGTGGCCCCTGCGGCGGCGGCAGCGGGTCCGGCGGCGTACGGCACCTCGGGGCGGCGGAACGCCTCGACCAGCAGCCGGGGCGTGCGGAAACCCCGGGACAGCACGGTGTAGCCGGCCGCCGACCAGCCGGTGCGCCCGGCCAGCGCCACCACGTCGCCGGGGCGGGCGCCGGAACGCACCACCGGGTCGCGGCCGGCCAGGTCGCCGAGCGCCGTCACCGCGACGGTGAGCGTCGGGCTGCCGGACATGTCCCCGCCGACCACGCTCGCGCCGACCAGCGCCGCCTCCGCGCCCAGCCCGTCGGCCAGTTCCTCGGCCCAGGCCGGGTCCAGCTCGGCCGGCATGCAGAGCGCGACGAGCAGCGCGGTCGGGGTGGCGCCCATGGCGGCGATGTCGGCGAGGTTCGCCGCCGCCGCCCGGTGTCCCACGTCCCGCGCCGACGACCAGTCGCGGCGGAAGTGCCGCCCCTCCACCAGCACGTCGGTCGAGGCGACCACCCGCCGGTCCGGCGCGGCCACCACCGCGCCGTCGTCGCCGGGGCCGAGCAGGCAGTGCCGTCCCTGCGGCAGCCGGGCCGTCACCCGGCCGATCAGGCCGAACTCGCCGACATCAGTGACAGTCATTCCGTCCCCTCGCTCCGCTGCGTCGTTCCGCACGTCCCACCCCTGTCCGTACCGGCGTGTGCTCGCTCACCGCGTCCGACCGGCAACCGATAGGGATCACGGCCGCTCAGTACGGTAGTTTCACCCTTCGGGTCGCCCGGAGGCGACGGACGGAGGTCGAGTCGTGGTACAGGCGTACATCCTCATCCAGACCGAGGTCGGCCGGGCGCGTGACGTGGCCGGTCTGATCGCGGACCTGGCCGGCGTGGTGCGGGTCGACGCCGTCACCGGGCCGTACGACGTGGTGGTGCTCACCGAGGCGAACACCGTCGACGAGCTCGGCAAACTCATCGTCAGCAAGGTGCAGATGGTGCCCGGCATCACCCGCACCCTCACGTGTTCGGTGGTGCGGCTGTAAGTGGACGAGAAGGACACCTCCCCCCGCCGGGACGGCGCCACCCGCCGTGCCGCGCTCTGGGCGACGCTCGTCGCGGTGCCGGTGACCCTGGCGGTGGCCGGGTTCACGTTCGCCAAGCTGGCCCCGGAGTCGCCGGACGCCGAGCCGAGCGCGTCGGCGAGTCCCCGGGCGCAGTCCAGCGCGCCGGTCGAGATGCCCGCCCCGGCCCTGGCCGAGCGCCCGACCATCCTCTGCCGGGCTCTGATGTCGCAGCTCCCGGACAGCGTGCGTGACCTGCCGCAGCGCCCGGTCACCGCGGGCCCGGAGCAGAACGCCGCGTACGGCGACCCGGCGCTGACTGTTGCCTGCGGCGGCAGCCCGGCGGAGTTCCCGCCCACCGACGAGGTGTGGAAGGTCAACCAGGTCTGCTGGCACGCGGCGCAGGAGGCCGACGCCACGGTGCTGACCACCGTCGACCGGGAGACCCCGATCCGGGTGCGGGTGCCGAAGTCGTACGAGCCGCCGCTGCAGTGGGTGACCTCGATCTCCGACACGATCGTCAGCTCGGTCCCCTCGGCGAAGCAGGCCCCCTCGGGCTGCTCCGCCTGACGCCCGCCGGCCCAGCGGCCGGCGGGCGGTGCCGGCCGTCAGCGGCCGGCGCGGCGGTGCAGAGCGGTACGGATCAGCCGGTTGACCAGCTTCGGGTACTCCAGCCCGCTGGCCGACCACATCCGCGGGAACATCGACGTCGGGGTGAAGCCCGGCATCGTGTTGATCTCGTTGAGGTAGACGTCCATCTGCGGGGTCACGAAGAAGTCGACCCGGGCCAGGCCGGAGCAGTCGAGCGCGGTGAAGGCCCGGGTGGCGTAGTCGCGCACCTGCCGGGCGACCGGCTCGGGCAGGTCGGCCGGTACGTCGTACTCGCAGACCTGGTCGGCGAAGATGTACTTGGCCTCGAAGTCGTACCAGTCCTGGTCGCCGATCATCCGCACCTCGGCGAGCACTGAGGCTTCCGGCGCGCCACCGGCCTCGCCCTCCAGCACGCCGCACTCGATCTCGCGGCCGACCACGGCGCCCTCGACGAGCACCTTGCTGTCGATCTCCCGCGCGGTGACGAGCGCGGCGTCCAGGTCCGCCCAGTCGTCGACCTTGGTGATGCCGAACGAGGAGCCGGCGCGGGACGGCTTGACGAAGACGGGCAGCCCGAGGCGCTCCTTGTCCTCGTCGCTCAGCGACATCCCGGCGCGCAGCACCGCGTACGGGCCGACCGGGATGCCCTCGGCGGCGCAGAGCTTCTTGGTGAACTCCTTGTCCATGGCCGCGGCGGACGCGAAGACGTTCGCGCCGACGTAGGGGATGTCGGCCATCTCCAGCATGCCCTGGATGGTGCCGTCCTCCCCGTACGCGCCGTGCAGCACCGGGAAGACCACGTCCACGTCGGCCAGCGCGACCGGCCCCTGGGCGGGGTCGAGCACCATCAGGCCGCCGACGGCGGGGTCGGCGCGCAGCACCAGTTCGGCGCCGGAGCCGGCGGTGACCTCGGGGAGTTTGCGGTCGGCGATGGCGAGCCGGCTCGGGTCGCCGCTGGCGAGCACCCACTGGCCCTGCCGGGTGATGCCGACCGGGACCACCTCGAACTCGTCCGGGTCGAGCGCGGCCAGCACGCTGCCGGCGCTGACGCACGAGATGCCGTGCTCGGGGCTGCGGCCGCCGAAGACGATCGCCACACGGGTCTTGCCTGGGGTGGTCATGGTCACCTCATCGTTCGCGACTGCGGCTGGCCGTGCTCGCCGGTGGCGCTCACCCGACTGACCTTACTGTGCGTTGCCGCAAGCGGTGGTCGTTACCCGGGGAGACGCGGAGTCGCGTGGCAAACGGTCAAGGTGACATATACGGGGAGTAACGGAGTGGTGTGTCTCAGAAGGCCGGGTGCCGGGGCCGGCGGCCGACCGCGATGACCTTCACGCGCTGCCGGCCGGCCCGCACCATGCCCAGCGCCATGAACGCGCCGGCGATCCGGTCGGCCGCCTCCCGACTGCTCGCGCCGACCACCTGGCGGCGGCGTTCCGGGCTGGTCCGTTCGTCACGCCGGCTGCCGTCCGGCGGACGCACGTCGGTCAGGACCACCAGGAACCTGGTCACCGCGCAACCCCTCCCCGTCTCGTGGACCGGCAGGGGCACGCGGCGGTCGGATCGTGGGGGAGTGAAGAATCCGACCACCGCGCGCCCCATCCCCTCCGGTCGCTCACCACCACCGTCGCCACGACAACCGGCGGTGAGGACGCCGTCACACATTGACAGGTTCACCGGCATGAATGCAACTCTCATCGACTTTCTCTCATGCCCGCTTTCCCGCGAGATGTGCGACCATCGATACATGGCGCCGAAGACCGCCCGGGCCCGACGGCTCGGCATCGCCCTGCGGACCCACCGGGAGGCCGTCGGCCTCACCCTGGAGGCCGCGGCCGACGAGATCAACAGCACCCGGAGCACGCTGTCCCGCTACGAGAACGCGCAGACGCTCGTCAGCCCCGCCACCGTGCGCGCGCTGCTGACCAGCTACGGCGTGGACCCGGCCGACATCGCCGCGGCGGTGCAGCTGGCGAAGGACGCCCGCAAGCCGGGCTGGTGGGTGTCCTATTCGTACCTGCTGGACCAGCGCACCATCGACTTCATCGCGCTGGAGGCCGAGGCCACCGGCATCGCGAACTTCGAACCGTCGGTGGTGCCCGGTCTGCTCCAGACCGCCGACTACATCCGCGGGGTGATGCGCGGCGGGCCGCACACGCTCACCGACGAGCAGGTGGAGCAACGGGTCCAGCTACGGCTGGACCGCCAGCAGCGGCTCTCCGGGTCCGAGCCGCCGATCCTCGACGCCATCATCGACGAGGGCGCGCTGCTGCGCCCGGTCGGTGACCGCTCGGTCATGTCCGGCCAGCTCCAGCACCTGCTGAAGATGGCCGAACTGCCGAACGTCACGGTGCAGGTGATCCCGCTCGCCGCCGGCTACCACCGGGGCACCCGGGGCTCGCTGCACATCCTGGAGTTCGCCGACCCGGAGGACCCGATCATCGCCTCGGTGGAGACAGTCGCCGGGCAGATGGTCCTCGACCGGCCGGGTGACCTGCGTACCTGCGCCAAGATCATGGAGCACCTGCGGACCGTGGCGCTGAGCCCGGCGGCCAGTCGGGACCAGCTCCTCCGCCTGCTGAACGAGAGGTGACCAGATGAACGGCACGAATCCCACACCGGCCCGCTGGCGCAAGAGCAGCCACAGCGGCGACGAGGGCGCCTGCGTGGAGATGGCGCCGCTGCCCGGCGCGGTGGCTGTCCGCGACTCGAAGGACCCGGCCGGCCCGGTGCTGGTGTTCCCGCCGCACGCCTGGGCCGCGTTCACCGCCGCGCCGCCGAGCGCCTGAGCGGCCCGCCGCCGCCCGCCTGGGCGTGACGCCGACCGCCTGGGCGGCCCGTCCGGCGGGCGGCGTCAGCCGAGTGGGGCGGCGGCGGTGGCGGCACCGCGTACCGCCTCCAGCGCCGCGATGGCCACCCCCCGCGCGCCGGCCATGTCCCGGTCCGGCACCAGCGCGAAGGTGGCCACCGCCCGCTGCTCCTCCCGGAGCACCGTGTGCTCGGCGACCGCGGCGAGGAACCAGTCCCGGAACTCCGGCGCCGCCTCCACCACGCCCCCGCCGACGAAGTACGCGTGCGGATCGGTGAAGTTGGCCGCGATGGTGAACAGCCGGCCCAGTGCCTTGGCCTGCTGGGTGAAGACCAGGCGGGCCAGCGGGTCGCCGCGTTCGCCGTAGCCGCGCAGCAGCTTCGCCGCCCGGTCCGGCTCCTCCGCCGCGAGCGGATGCTCCGGATGCCGGGCCAGCCAGTACGGCAGCAGGTTGCGCCGGATCGCGGTGAGCGAGGCGACGCTCTCCGCGTCCCCGGTGAAACCGCAGGCGCAGACCGGCGCCGCCTGGTCCGGCTCGATCAGGCCGTCCAGCGGGATGTGCACGTGCCCGAACTCGCCGGCCATGCCGGCCGCGCCGCCGACCACCCGGCCGGACTCCACCACGCCACCACCGAGCCCGGTGCCGACGATCGCGGACACCGACGACCGGGCCATCGCCCCGGCGCCGAAGTAGACGTGGTGGGCGTAGAGGGCTGCGGCGTTGCCGTCGTTGGCGTACACCACAGGCAGGCCCAGCCGCCGTTCCAGCGCGGTGCGCACGTCGAAGCCCCGCCAGGCGGGCTGGGAGAAGTTCGTCGAGCCGCGGGACGAGATCACACCGGTGGCGCTGGCCGGGCCGGGCGTGTCCAGCCCGACCGCACGGACCAGGTCACGCGGTACGCCGGTGTGGGCCAGGACGCCGTCGAACGCCCGCGCCAGCGCCTCCACCGCCGCCTCCGGGCCGGCGCCGACGTCGCTCGGGATCTCCAGCAGCCCGTCCACCAGGAACCGGCCGTCGACGGTCAGCACCGTGGCGTTGTCACTAGTGCCCCCGTTGTCCAGCCCCACCACCACCGGCACACCTGCGCTGCCCACCGCCACCGCCTCCCGCCGCGCCTGCCCCGAGGCTAGTTCCCGTCCGGGCCACCCGCCACGCCCCCCGGCGGGACTCCCCCGCCGCGATCAGCCGGGACGGCGGGCGGTCACCGCTGTCGCCTCGCGTTCCTCGTCGCGGACCACCGCCGGCTCCAGCCCGGCGGCGGTGAACACGGCGCACAGCTCCGGGGCCTGCGCGACGCTCACCTCGACCACGACGTGCCCGCCCGGGGCGAGCCACTCGGCCGCGCCGGAGGCGACCCGGCGCAGCACGGCCAGGCCGTCGGTGCCGCCGTCCAGCGCCACCGGCGCCTCGTACAGGCGTGCCTCGGCCGGCAGCGAGGCCACCGCGGCGGTCGGCACGTACGGCGCGTTCGCCACCACCAGGTCCAGCGTCCCGCGCCGGCCGGCCGGCAGCGCGTCGAACAGGTCGCCCTGGTAGACCGGGACGCCCAGTGGTTCGAGGTTGCGCCGGGCGCAGGCCACCGCCACCGGGTCGATGTCGGCGGCGGCCAGCCAGCGCGGCGTCAGCCGCTCGTGCAGCACCACGGCGGCGGCGCCGCAGCCGCAGCACAGGTCGAGCACCGCGGGTGCCGGCCCGGCCAGCGCCGTCGCGGTGTCGACGAGCAGGGCGGTACGACCGCGCGGCACGAAGACCCCCGGGTGTACGGCGATGCGGCGGCCGCAGAACTCGGCCCAGCCGAGCAGATGCTCCAGCGGCAGGCCGGCGACGCGACGGTCGGCCAGCCGGGTCAGCGACTGCGCCGAGTCGGCGGCGGCGATCAGCAGGTCCGCCTCGTCCTCGGCGAAGACGCAACCGGCGGCGCGCAGCCGCCGGACGAGGGCCGGACGGTCGGGGGTGAACACGGTGGATGCCATGGCAAGCCTTTCGGGAAGCGCTCGTCGGCGCCCCCGGCGTCGCCTCAGCCCCGAAGCGACGCGGACTCGGAGGGAGCGCCGGTCCTCTGCTTGTGGATCGGACTCACCTCCTCGGGTCGGGGCCGCACGGGCCGTGGCTGCCCGTCACCTTAGCCCAGCGGCCGATACGCCGTCAGCCCGCCGCGTCCAGCGCCGCCGTCACGTCGGCGAGCAGGTCGGCGGTGTCCTCGACGCCGCAGGAGAACCGCACGAAGCCCGGCGTCGTGTCGTCGCCCCACTGGGCCCGCCGGTCGGCGGTGCTGTGCAGGCCACCGAACGAGGTGGCGGCGGCCACCAGGCGGGAGGCGGCGAGGAACCGGGCCACCCGGCGCTCGTCACCCAGGTCGAACGAGAGCACACCCGGTACGCGCCGCATCTGGGCCGACGCGACCGGGTACGCCGGATCGTCCGGCCGTCCGGGCCAGCGCAGGCCGGTGACGTCCGGGCGGTCCGCGAGCAGGTCGGCCAGCGCCCGCGCATTCGCGGTCTGCCGGGCCAGCCGCAGGTCGAGCGTGGCCAGCGACCGGTGGGCCAGCCAGCAGTCGAACGCGCCGGGCACGCCGCCGGTGGTGTTGCGCCAGGTGGTCGTCGCGTCCCGCAGCCCGGCGTCCCGTGTCGCCAGGTAGCCGAGCAGCAGGTCCGAGTGGCCGGTCAGCGCCTTCGTGCCGGAAGCGACCACCACGTCCGCGCCGAGCTCCAGCGGGCGCTGGCCGAGCGGCGTGGCGGTGGTGTTGTCCACCGCCACCAGCGCTCCCGCGGCATGCGCGGCGGCGGCCACCGCCGCCACGTCGACGACGTCCAGGCCGGGGTTCGCCGGGGTCTCCAGCAGCACCAGCCGGACACCGTCGAACGACGGGTACGGCCCGGCCGTGGGCACGAGCACCACGCGTACCCCGAGCTGCTCCAGCGCGCCGGAGGCGAAGGAGCGCACCGAGTAGTAGCCGTCGGCGGGCAGCAGCACGGTGTCGCCGGGGCGCAGCACTGTCAGCAGCAGCCCGGTGATGGCGGCCTGGCCACTGGCGAAGACCCGGCAGTCGCCGCCCTCCAGCTCGCCGATCGCCGTCTCCAGCAGCCGCCGGGTGGGGTTGTCGGGCCGCCCGTACCCGTCCACCGCCGCCGACGGGCCGCGCTCGGGGTCCAGGTGGTACGGCGCGGCGAAGACCGGGCCGGGCAGCAACGGCTGCCCGGGTACCGCGTCCGGCAGGCCGGCGTGCACGCTGCGCGTGCCGTCACCCCAGTGCTCGCTGCTCATCCCCGCTCCGCTCACTCGTACGACTCGGGCTTGGCGGTGCGGCTCATCAGCGCGTCCACCGCCAGGCGCGGATCCATCCCCTCGTGGCAGATCCGCTCGATCTGCTCGGTGATCGGCATCTCGACGCCGTGCGCGCGGGCCAGGTCGCGGATGGCCAGGCAGCTCTTGACGCCCTCGGCGGTCTGCCGGGTGGCCGCCTGGGCCTGTTCCAGCGTCTCGCCCCGGCCCAGGTGCTCGCCGAAGGTGCGGTTGCGGGCCATCGGCGACGAGCAGGAGGCGACCAGGTCACCCATGCCGGCCAGCCCGGCGAACGTGATCGGGTCGGCGCCGAGCGCCACGCCCAGCCGGGCGGTCTCGGCCAGGCCGCGGGTCATCAGCATGGCCCGGGTGTTGTCGCCGAAGCCCATCGCGGTGGCGATGCCGTACGCCAGCGCGATCACGTTCTTCACCGCGCCGCCCAGCTCGCAGCCGATCACGTCGTCGTTCGTGTACGGGCGGAAGTACGGCGTCCGGATGGACGCCTGCACCAGCGCGGTACGCCGGCTGTCGGTGCCCGCGACCACTGTGGCGGCCGGCTGTTCGGCGGCGATCTCCGGGGCCAGGTTGGGCCCGGAGACGACCACCACCCGGTCGGCGGGCACCCCGGCGGTCTCCGTGATCACCTGGCTCATCCGCTTGGTGGTGCCCAGCTCGATGCCCTTCATCAGCGACACGAGCGTGGCGTCCGGCGCCAGGTACGGCGTCCAGTCGGCGAGGTTGCCGCGCAGCGTCTGCGAGGGCACCGAGAGCACCACCACCTCGGCCCCCTCGATCGCCTCGGCGGCGTCGCCGGTGGCGGTCACCCGCTCGGGCAGGCGGATCCCCGGCAGGTACTCCGGGTTGTGCCGCCCGGTCCGGATCGCCTCGGCCACGGCGGCCCGGCGGGCCAGGACGGTCACGTCCCGCCCGGCGTCGGCGAGGATCTTGGCGAACGCGGTCCCCCAGGAACCGGCGCCCAGCACGGCGACGTGCCCGCTCATTCGGTGACCTCCCGGGTGCCGGTGCGGGCGGGCCGCTGCCAGAGCGGCGGTGGTGTGCCGCCGCGGATCTCCGCGACCAGATCCCGGATGCGCAGCATGATGGTGTCCGTCATCTCCTCCAGGATCGGCCGGGTCGGCGTGGCGCCGGCCCAGCGGCTCAGGTCCACCGGCGGCCCGGCGATCACCGTCACCGGGGTACGCGGGCGCAGCCCGAACCGGGCCGTACGCGGGTCGAACATCCGTTCCGGGCCGACCATCGCGATCGGGACCACCGGGGCGCCGGTGGCCAGCGCCAGCCGGGCCGCGCCGGTCTTGCCCTTCATCGGCCACAGGTCCGGCTCCCGGGTGGTGGTGCCCTCCGGGTAGATCACCACCGCGCCCCCCTCGGCCAGCGCGGCGACCAGCTTGTCCAGCGACTTGACCGCCTCGACGGTGCCCCGCTCGACCGGGATCTGCTGGCAGCGGTGCAGGATCGCGCCGACCACCGGCACCCGGAACACGCTGGCCTTGCCGAGGAAGCGCGGCCAGCGCCCGGCGTCGTAGACGTAGTGCGCGACCACGAGCGGGTCGGCGTGCGAGATGTGGTTCGGCACGAGGATCACGCCGCCGTCGCCGCGCAGGTGATCCATGCCCCGCCAGGTGCGCCGGGTCCAGACCGTCATCAGCGGCTTCACCAGCACCACGGCGAGCCGTCGCCAGAACCCCAGCCTGCGCCGTGCCACAGTGCCTCCTCGATCCGCCCTCGCGCCCCGGCACAGAATCATGCCTGTTCGCCCCCGCTGCGGCCAGTGCGGGTACCGGCGGCCTCGCTGGCAGGATGGTCGGCGTGTCTGAGGCCCGCTGGACCGTGGTGATGCCGGTGAAGCGCCTGCCGGCGGCGAAGAGCCGTCTGCGGGGCGCGCTGCCCGGCGTACCCCATGAGGAGCTGGCACTGGCCCTGGCGGCCGACACGCTGCGCGCGGTGCGGGCGTGCCCGGCGGTGGCCGGGGTGCTCGTGGTCACCGACGACCCGCTGGTGGCGGCGGCGGCCGGCGCGGTCGGCGCCGACGTCGCCGGCGACCCTGGCGGCGGCCTCAACGCGGCGTTCCGGCACGGTGCGGCGGTTGCCGGTCCGCGCGCCGCGGTGGCCGGCCTGACCGCCGACCTGCCCGCGCTGCGACCGGCCGACCTGGCCGCCGCGCTGCGGGCCGGCCAGGGGGTACGCGGGTTCGTGGCTGACGCCCCGGGCGGAGGCACGGTGCTGCTCGCCGCGCCGGCCGGCGCGGCGCTGTCGCCGCGGTTCGGGCCCGGCTCGGCCGCGGCGCACGCGGCGAGCGGGGCGCTGCCGCTCGCCGGGGAGTGGCCCAGCCTGCGCCGGGACGTGGACACCCCGGCGGACCTGGCCGACGCCGCCGGGCTGGGCGTGGGGCCGCGCACCGCCGCGCTGCTGGCCCGGGTCGCCGGGGCGGTCCGGTACGGTGCTGGCATGCAGGGGACGGTGGCCACCTACGACGCGTCGACCCGCAGCGGCGTGCTGCTGCTCGACGACGGCACCGAGCTGGCGTTCCCGGCCCGCGCGTTCGACGCCTCCGGGCTGCGGCTGCTCCGTTTGGGGCAGCGTGTCCGGATCGAGCGGGACGCCGACGGCGAGGTGGTCCGGGTGACCTTGCCGACGATGGCGTGAACAACCTGGCCCGAGTTCATTTTCCGTTCACCCTTATCGGGGAATCATGAGGTGGTGAGCACCCCTCGCGAGCACCCCGACGGCCCGCCGCCGATCCTCGACCCCGGCACGCCCCGCAACGGCCGCCCCACCCGCGGCCCGGACGGGCGGTTCCGCCAGACCCGGCCCCCGGAGGAGCGCCTCGGCGCCGACCCGGACGCGGCCGGCGCGACCGGCCTGGACGAGCCGCTCGACCCGGTGGAGGGCCCCGGCCCGGCCGGCGAGACCGCCGCGGACGCCGCCCCGCCGGCCGTACCGCCGCTGCCGGAGGACCGTTTCCTCAACCGGGAGCTGTCCTGGCTCGACTTCAACGCCCGGGTGCTGGCGCTCGCCGAGGATCCGCGCACCCCGCTGCTGGAACGGGCGAAGTTCCTGGCCATCTTCGCCAGCAACCTGGACGAGTTCTACATGGTCCGGGTGGCCGGGTTGAAGCGGCGGCTCTCCGCCGGCCTGCCGGTACGCGGCGGCGACCGGCTGCCGCTGCGCACCCAGCTCGACCTGATCACCGAGAAGGCCGCGGGCCTGGTCGCCCGGCACGCCGCCTGCCTGGTCGACGACGTGCTGCCGAAGCTCGCCGCCGAGGACATCCGCATACTGCGCTGGAGCGACCTGGACGACGCGGAGCGGGAGCGGCTGCGCACCTGGTTCCGGGAGCACATCTTCCCGGTGCTCACCCCGCTGGCGGTCGACCCGGCGCACCCGTTCCCGTACATCTCCGGCCGGTCGCTGAACCTGGCCGTGTCGGTGCGCGACCCGGACGGCGGCTCGGAGCTGTTCGCCCGGGTCAAGGTGCCGAACAACGTGCCCCGGTTCGTCCGGGTGCACCGCGACCAGCCGGGCGTGCGGTTCCTGCCGGTCGAGGACCTCATCTCGGTGCACCTCGGCCAGCTGTTCTCCGGCATGCAGGTGGTCGAGTGCCACCTGTTCCGGGTGACCCGCAACGCCGAGGTGGAGGTGGACGAGGACCGCGACGAGGACCTGCTCCAGGCGCTGGAACGGGAGCTGGCCCGGCGCCGGTTCGGCCCGCCGGTACGCCTGGAGGTCGCCGCGTCCATCTCCGACCACATGCTGGAGCTGCTGGTCCGTGAGCTGGACATGGACGGCCACGACGTGCTGCGGGTCCGCGGCCTGCTCGACCTGTCCGCGCTGTGGCAGGTGTACGGCGAGGCGGACCGGCCCGACCTGAAGGACCCGTCGTTCGTGCCGGCCACCCATCCGCGGCTGGCCGAGGGTGAGGTGCCGCGCAGCGTCTTCGCCACGCTGCGCGACGGCGACGTGCTGGTGCACCACCCGTACCACTCGTTCGCGACGAGCGTGCAGCGCTTCGTCGAGCAGGCGGCGGCCGACCCGAACGTGCTCGCCATCAAGCAGACGCTCTACCGCACCAGCGGCGACTCCCCGATCGTGGACGCGCTCGTCGACGCGGCCGCCGCCGGCAAGCAGGTGGTGGTGCTGGTGGAGCTGAAGGCGCGCTTCGACGAGGTGGCGAACATCGGCTGGGCCCGCACGCTGGAACGGGCCGGCTGCCACGTCGTGTACGGCCTGGTGGGGCTCAAGACGCACTGCAAGACCGCGCTGGTGGTACGCCAGGAGGGCAACCAGATCCGCCGCTACTGCCACATCGGCACCGGCAACTACCACCCGAAGACGGCCCGGCTCTACGAGGACTTCGGCATGCTCACCGCCGACCCGGAGATCGGCGCCGACCTGACCGACCTGTTCAACGTGCTCACCGGTTACAGCCGGCAGACCGCGTTCCGGCGGCTGCTGGTGGCGCCGCAGGGCATCCGCAGCGGCCTGATCGAACGCATCGACAGGGAGATCGAACACGTCCGGCTGGGCATGCCGGGGCTCGTGCAGTTCAAGGTGAACTCCCTGGTGGACGAGGAGATCACCGACGCGCTCTACCGGGCGTCGCGGGCCGGCGTGCACGTGGACCTGCTGATCCGCGGCATGTGCACGCTGCGGCCGGGCGTGCCGGGGCTGTCGGAGAACATCCGGGTCCGCTCGATCCTCGGCCGGTTCCTGGAACACTCCCGGATCTTCCGGTTCGGCAACAACGGCGACGCCGAGTTCTGGATGGGCTCGGCCGACCTGATGCACCGCAACCTGGACCGCCGGGTCGAGGCGCTGGTGCAGGTGAGCGACCCGGTGGCCCGGGCCGAACTGGACCACGTCCTCACCGCCGCGTTCGATCCGGACGTGGACGCGTTCGAGCTGGCCGCCGACGGCACCTGGCACCGGCGTACCGGGGACGGCGACGTGCGGCTGACCCACCTCCAGGATCTGTTGCTGCGCCGGGTCGGCGGCCGGGCGGACTGACCGGGCCGTGGCGCGTGCCGGGCGGGCATACGGTGAGCGGGTGAGCGACGACGAACCGGTACGGATCCGGGCCGCCGGTGGGGTGGTGTGGCGCCCGGGTCCGGCCGGCGTCGAGGTCTGCCTCGTGCACCGCCCCCGATACGGCGACTGGTCGCTGCCGAAGGGCAAGCTGGACCGCGGCGAGCACCCGCTCGTGGCCGCCGTCCGCGAGGTGGCCGAGGAATCAGACGTCCGCGCCGTGCCGCAGGTCCGCCTGCCCACCGTCCGCTACCGCAGCGAGGGTCTCGCCAAGGCGGTCGACTACTGGTCCATGCGGGCGGCCGGCACCGGCGGTTTCCAGCCCGGCACCGAGGTCGACGACGTGGCCTGGTTCCCGGTCGACGACGCGGTACGCCGGGTCAGCTACCCGCACGACGCCGAGGTGATCGCCGCGTTCGCGGCGCTGCCGCCGGTCACCGCGACGGTGCTGCTGGTCCGGCACGCGCACGCCGGCAAGCGCGGCACCTGGACCGGCCCGGACCACGGCCGCCCGCTCGACGACAAGGGATGGACGCAGGCGCGGGCGCTGGTCCCGCTCGTCGCGCTGGTCCGCCCGGCCCGCCTGTTCTCCGCCTCGGCCCGGCGTTGCGTGCAGACGCTCGACCCGGCGGCGGCCCGGCTGGACCTGCCGATCGAGGTCTGCGGCGACTTCGACGAGCCGGCGCCGGGCCAGCAGGTCGAGGAGTGCGCGCTCGCCACCGCGGCCCGGCTCGTCGCGCTGGCGCAGGCCGCCGGGACGGTGGCGGTATGCAGCCAGGGCAAGGTGATCCCGGGCGCGCTGGAACGGCTCACCGGCCGGGTGGACGAGGACTTCACCACCGACAAGGGCGGCGGCTGGCTGCTGCCGTTCGCCGGTGACCGGCTGGTCCTCCCCGACCGTCTGTGAGGCGGTTCAGGACAGCGTGACGGTGAGCGTCACCGGGAGGTGGTCGCTGGCCTCGGTGCGCGGCGCGCGTACCTCGGTGGCGGTCAGCCCCGGCGAGGTGAAGACATGGTCGATCTGGGTGCGCGGATCGTCGGCCGGGCTGGTCCGCAGCGGCCGGGCCGCGGCCAGCGCGTCCACCAGCCCCGCGCGGGTGAACTCGGCGAACGCCGGGTCGTCCGGCTCGGTGTTCAGGTCACCGCCGAGCACCAGTGGGCGGCCGTTCGCGTACCGGCCGGCGAATTCGGCCACCTCGCCCGCCTGCTCGACCGGATCCCGGCCGGGCGGCGGTTGCAGGTGCGTGGCCACCACCGCCAGTTCCCGCCCGCCGAGTTCGAGCGTGACGCCGAGGGCCTGCGCCCCGGTCGGCGCGCCGTGCGCGGTCAGCCGCCGCGTCTGCCCGGACCGCATCGGGAAACGGCTGAGCACCGCGTCGCCCCAGACCGGGTCGGCGGCGGGCCCGAAGACGTACGGCATCCCCAGCCGCCCGGCCAGCAGCGCCAGCGTGTCGTGGCCGCCGTTGAGCCACCAGCCCCGGTCGACCTCGCTGAGCAGCACCACGTCGGCGCCGCGCAACTCCCGGGCCACCGCGTCCAGGTCCAGCCGCCCGTCCAGGCCGAACCCCATCCGGATGTTGTACGCCGCCACCCGTACCGCCGCCGGCGCCGTCGTGGCCCGGGCCGGTGCGGGCGGTACGTGCAGCGCGGCGCCGAGCCCGGCCAGCACGGTGAGCCCGGCCAGGGCCGCGACCCGGACCGTTGCGGGCAGCACCGGGCCAGGTGCGGCCGCGCCGGGCTGGACGGGCGCGGTAGCCGCCACCAGAGCCACCAGGACGGCCGCGGCGACCGGCGCCCAGCCGTTGGGGTACCCCAGGTCGTAGGCGGCGTAGTAGGCGACCGTGGCCACCGCGAACACCAGCATCCCGAGCGTCGCCGCCCGACCGCGCCGCGTCCCCGCCCGCCCGTCGTCCGCGCCTCGTTCGTCAGTGGCGCCGGCCGGGCCGTCGTCGGCGGCCGTGTCGGTGCGGGCCAGGCAGCCGCCGAGGCCGGCGGCGGTGAGCAGGTACGCCGGGACGAGCAGCCCGGTCACGAACAGCACCGACCCGGCGAGCAGCGCGAGCGGCCACAGCACCCGCGCCACGCGCGCCGGTGCCCGGAACAACGCCGCCGCGAGGAACAGCAGCACCGCGAGCGCGCCCGGCAGGGCACCGTTTCCGGGGCGGACGAGGCCGGGGAAATCAGGCGATCCGGTGCCGGCGGCGGCGCTCCAGAGCGCCGGGGCGAGCGCCACCTGCCCGGCCAGCAACAGCGCCGGACCGCACAGCAACCAGGCCCGGCGGCCCGGGGTGGGCACGCGCCGCCCGGCGTCGCCGTCCGCCACATCCGTCGCCGGGGCGGCCGTCCGCGCCGCGTCGCCGCGTACCGGAGCGGCGGCCCGGTCCCGCAGTACCGCCACCGAGGCGGCCAGGAACGCCGGCACCAGCAGGGCGCTCAGGCTCCAGGCGAGCACACCGCCGCGCCACACCAGGTCCTCGGTGCCGAGCAGGGCATGCCCGACCGCGTTCCCGGCCAGCCCGAGCGCCAGCCCGGCGACCGGCCTTGGCACCGACGCGGCGATCGCGGCGAGCCAGATCAGGCCGGCGAGCAGTCCGGCGCAGGCCAGCCAGAGCTGGGCCGGGCCGCCGGGTTGCGCGGTCAGCGCCAGCCGGGCCGCCGCCAGCACGCCCGCCGCGGCGAGTCCGACCGGGGCGGCGCCGATGCGGCGTACGAGTGTGGGCGCGGCGAGCGCCAGCACGAACCAGCCGAGCGCGAACGCGCCGAGCAGCTCGGCGGGTGTCTCGGCGGCCTGGCCGAACAGGGTGATGACCGACGGGAGCCAGACGCGGAGCACGTCCAGCAGGACCGCGATACCGAGCGCGAGCGTGAGGGTGGAGAGGTGACGGTGCCGCACGGGGCGCCTCTTCTCGTGACCGACGGGGGTTTTCGGCACGGCGATTCTGCGGGGCGCGACGGCGGGCGGTCAACGGCGTACCCATGCGAAAGGGCGCCCACCGCGAACGGTGGGCGCCCTTTCGTGGGCCGTCCGGTCAGCGCCGGGTGGCGGCCTTCTTGGCCGGTGCCTTCTTCGCGGGCGCCTTCTTGGCCGCCGTGGTCTTCTTCGCCGTGGCGGACTTCGCCGCGGTCGTCTTCTTGGCGGTGGCGGTCTTCTTCGCCGCGGTGGACTTCGCCGCGGTCGTCTTCTTCGCCGCCGTGGTCTTGGTCGCGGCGGCCTTCTTCGCCGGCGCGGCCTTCTTGGTAGCGGTGGTCTTGGTGGCCTTGGTGGCCTTCGCCGCCGTGGTCTTCTTGGCGGCAGCGGTGGTCCGGCCGCCGGTGGCCTTGGCGGCACCGGTGGTCTTCTTCGCGGCGGCGGTGTCCTTCGGCACCTTGCCGCTGGCCACCATCTCCTTGAAGCCCGCGCCCGCCCGGAACGTCGGGACGGAGGTCTTCTTGACCTTCACCGCCTCGCCGGTCCGCGGATTGCGCGCTGTTCGGGCTCCCCGGACGCGCTTCTCGAACGCTCCGAAACCGGTGATCGCCACCTTCTCGCCCTTGGTGACCGCCGCCTGGACCTCAGCGAGAACCGCGTCGAGCGCGGCCGTCGCCGTCTTCCGGTCCCCCAGGCGAACGGCGAGCGCCTCGATGAGCTCGGCCTTGTTCACGACTTCCTCCCGATTGTGCAACTGACTCGACGCGAGCCATTCTGCGCGCACGGTATGCCCTGTGCTGCCTGGACACAAACATTCGGTGGAAAAAAGCCCTTGTGTCGTAACGGATTCGCCCCCACCGGATGCACCGGTGGGGGCGAATAGCGCTTGAGGTCAGGCGATCGAGGGCAGGAACGCCGGCCGGGCCGCCTCGTACGTGCTGATCTCGGACTCGTGCCGGAGAGTGAGTCCAATGTCGTCCAAGCCCTCCATCAGCCGCCAACGGCTGTGGTCGTCCAGCGGGAACGCCCAGGTGGCGTCACCGGCGTGGACCTGACGGGCGGCGAGGTCGACAGTGATCGGCGTGGTCGGCTCGGATTCCACGAGATCCCACAGTTCTTCCACGGCTTTCAATTCCAGCTCGACCGGAAGGAGGCCTTCCTTGAGCGCGTTGCCGCGGAAGATGTCGCCGAAGCGAGGCGAGATGACGGCCCGGAAGCCCCAGTCCCGCAGCGCCCAGACGGCGTGCTCCCGGGAGGATCCGGTGCCGAACTCGGGGCCGGCGATCAGAATCGACGCACCTGAATGGGCGGGATCGTTGAGGACGAATGACGGGTCCTCCCGCCACGCGTTGAACAGACCGTCGGCGAATCCGGTCCGGGTCACCCGCTTGAGGTACACGGCGGGGATGATCTGGTCGGTGTCCACGTTGGATCGGCGCAGCGGCACGGCCGTGCCGGTGTGGGTGGTGAACTTGTCCATCAGTCGGCTGCCCTTCTACAGATCGGCGGGGGCGGCCAGCCGGCCGACCACGGCGGTGGCGGCGGCGACCGGCGGGGACACCAGGTGGGTACGCCCGCCCCGGCCCTGGCGGCCCTCGAAGTTGCGGTTGGAGGTCGAGGCGGAGCGCTCACCCGGCTTCAGCGTGTCCGGGTTCATGCCCAGGCACATGGAGCAGCCGGCGAAGCGCCACTCGGCGCCGGCTTCGGTGAAGACCTTGTCCAGCCCCTCGATCTCGGCCGCCTCGCGGACCGCGGCGGAGCCGGGGACCACGAGCATGCGTACGCCGTCGGCGACCCGGCGCCCGCGCAGCACCTCGGCGGCGGCCCGCAGGTCCTCCAGGCGGCCGTTGGTGCAGGAGCCGACGAACACCACGTCCACCGCGAGGTCGCGCATCGGGGTGCCCGGGGTGAGGTCCATGTACTCCAGCGCGCGACGGGCGGCGACCCGCTCCGGCTCGGTGACGAAGTCCTCCGGGTCCGGCACGGTGGCGCCCAGCGGCACGCCCTGCCCGGGGTTGGTGCCCCAGGTGACGAACGGCGTGATCCGGCTCGCGTCGAGCGTGACCTCGGTGTCGAAGGTCGCCCCCTCGTCGGTGGGCAGCGTCCGCCAGTACTCCAGCGCCGCGTCCCAGTCGTCGCCCTGGGGCGCGTTGGGCCGCCCCTTCAGGTACGCGAACGTGGTCTCGTCCGGCGCGATCATGCCGGCCTTGGCGCCCCACTCGATGGACATGTTCGCGATCGTCATCCGCCCCTCCATCGAGAGGTCGCGGATCGCCTCGCCCCGGTACTCGACGATGTGCCCACGCCCGCCGCCGGTGCCGACCTGCGCGATCAGCGCGAGCACCAGGTCCTTGGCGGTGACGCCGGGCGCCAGCTCGCCGACCACGTTCACGGCCATGGTCTTCGGGCGGGCCTGCGGCAGCGTCTGCGTGGCCAGCACGTGTTCGACCTCACTGGTGCCGATGCCGAACGCCAGCGCGCCGAACGCGCCGTGGGTGGCGGTGTGCGAGTCGCCGCACACGATCGTCATGCCGGGCTGGGTGAGGCCCAGCTGCGGGCCGATGACGTGCACGATGCCCTGGTTCTCGTCGCCCAGCGGGTGCAGGCGGACGCCGAACTCGGCGCAGTTGCGGCGCAGCGTCTCGATCTGGGTGCGGGAGGTGGGGTCCGCGATCGTGAGCAGGTCGCCGCGCCGGGAACGGAACGCCGGGTCGTCGTACCCGGTCGGGGTGTTGTGGTCCTCGGTCGCGATCGTCAGGTCGGTACGGCGGACCCCGCGCCCGGCCAGACGCAGCCCGTCGAACGCCTGCGGGCTGGTCACCTCGTGCAGCAGGTGCAGGTCGATGAAGAGCAGGTCCGGCTCGCCGGCGGCGGAGCGGACCACGTGTGCGTCCCAGACCTTCTCGGCCAGGGTCCTCGGTTGAGTGACTCCCACCATCTGGACATCCTAAATTCTGGGAGGTAAATTTCGGCTTGTGGGACACAGTATGAGCGGTGTCGGCGTTCTCGACAAGGCGGTGGTCATCCTGGCCGCCTGTGTCGACGGCGCCAGCCTGGCCGAACTCGTTGAACGCACCAAGCTGCCCCGGGCCACCGCGCACCGGCTGGCACAGGCGCTGGAGATCCACCGGATGCTCGTCCGGGACACCCAGGGGCGCTGGCGCCCGGGTCCACGCCTGGGCGAGTTGGCGAACGCGGCCCCGGACGTGCTCCTGACCGCCGCCGAGCCGCTGCTCGCCGCGCTACGGGACGCCACCGGCGAAAGCGCCCAGCTCTACCTGCGCCGCGCCGACGAGCGGATCTGTGTGGCCGCCGCCGAGCGCGCCAGCGGCCTGCGGGACACCGTCCCGGTCGGCTCGGTGCTGCCGATGACCGCCGGCTCGGCGGCGCAGATCCTGCTCGCCTGGGAGCCCCCGGAGGCGGTCATGCCGCTGCTCCCCCGCTCCAAGTTCACCGGCCGCACGCTGGCCGAGGTGCGGCGGCGCGGGTGGGCGCAGAGCGTCGCCGAGCGGGAGGCGGGTGTGGCGAGCGTCTCGGCGCCGATCCGCGACCGCACCGGCCGGGTGATCGCCGCGATCAGCATCTCCGGCCCGATCGAGCGCCTCGGCCGCCGCCCCGGCGAACGCCACGCCATAGCCGTGGTCCGAGCCGGCCAGCGCCTCTCCGGCCTCTGACCCACCCACCCCCTTCGCGTTGATCATGAAGTTGGCGGCATTTTTGATCTCCCCGGCTGCCGCTAACTTCATGATCAACGGGGCGGGGAGGGGCGGGGAATGCGAACGGCCCGCCTCGCGGAGCGAGACGGGCCGTTCGTGGGTGTAGCCCCGACCGGATTCGAACCGGCGCTACCGCCTTGAGAGGGCGGCGTCCTGGGCCGCTAGACGACGGGGCCAGGCACTTTTCGTGCTTCACCACCCTGCCGGGCGGTGTGGCAGTAGTCTAGCGGCATCCCGCGCGGCACCACCGCCGGGGGGCACCCCCTGCGCGCGTGGGCCGGACAGCAGAAAGCCCGCCCCGGAAAACGGGACGGGCTGTCGGTGCTGTAGCCCCGACCGGATTCGAACCGGCGCTACCGCCTTGAGAGGGCGGCGTCCTGGGCCGCTAGACGACGGGGCCAGAACCTTCATTGCACTCCGCCAGCGTGAACTGCCGGAATCCAGCGTCCGAGGGCTCTCACGAACCCTCGGTTGCGCTGGGGTACCAGGACTCGAACCTAGACTAACTGAACCAGAATCAGTCGGGCTGCCAATTACCCCATACCCCATTGGCCCCTTGCGGCGCCGGGAATGAACTTTACCCTCCCGGTGCCGACAGGCCAAATCCAACCCCTCGAAACCCACCTGACCAGCGGAAACGAGGCATCGGAGCGGATCAGGCGACAGGGACCACCGGGTTGCTCAGCTCCCCGATCCCCTGGATCCGCACGGTGACCGTATCCCCCTCGGTGAGCGGACTAACCCCCGCCGGCGTGCCGGTGAGGACCACGTCGCCGGGCAGCAGCGTCATCACGTGCGAGATGTACGACACCAGGCCCGGTACGTCGAACACCATGTCCTTGGTCCGGCCGAGCTGACGTACCTCCATCTCCTCCGGGTTGCGGCCCACCTCACACCGGATCTCCAGGTCGCTCACGTCGAGCCCGGTGGTGATCCACGGCCCGATCGGGCAGAACGAGTCGAAGCCCTTGGCGCGGGTCCACTGCCCGTCGGAGCGCTGGAGGTCCCGCGCGGTGACGTCGTTGGCGCAGGTGTAGCCGAAGATGGCCCGTTCGGCGGCGGCCCGGTCGGCGCGGCGGGCGCCGGGGGCGCCGATCACCACGGCGAGTTCCGCCTCGTGCTCGACCTGCTTGGAGAAGATCGGCAACCGGATGGCATCGCGGGGGCCGATCACCGAGGTGGACGGCTTGAGAAACAGCAGCGGCTCCTTCGGCACCTCGCTGCCGTGCTCGGCGGCGTGTTCGGCGTAGTTACGGCCGACACACACCACCTTGCTGGGCAGGATCGGCGACAGCAGCCGGACGTCGGAGAGCGCCCAGCGGGCGCCGGAGAACTGGATCTGCCCGAACGGGTGGCCTTCGATCTCGGCGATGGTCAGGCCCTGCGGCCCGGCCTCCGACTCGCCCTCGACGACCCCGAACGACATTCCCTTGGCATGAGCGAAACGAGCGATACGCACCCGGCCAATCTATCCCCGCCCGCGGGCCGCCCGGCGGACACCGGCAGGCGGCACGCCCCGGCCGCCGCGCGCCACACCCTCACCGGCCGCCGGCGGCACCGGATCGGCAAGGGCCGGACAGGGTACGCGCGATCGCGCCGGACGGGGCGGGAATGGCGGCTTCGTACCCGCCCGGCGGTCCCCGGCCCATAGCTTCGGGTCCGGAGGTTCGTTGGTATGCCTGCATCGAGACGACACCACAGGGCCCTGGCAGTGTTCGTGAACTGCCTCGGCGTCATCGCCGCCGTACCGGCGCTGTCCCCGGCGACGCCCGGCGCGGCCGCCGCCCCCGCCCGTCCGGCCCCGGCACCGGCTGTCATCCACGGTGCCGCGGCCACCCCGATCCCGACCGGCGTGCCGGCGGTGCCCCCTGCGGTGCCGACCACCGGCCCGGCACCGGTCCGGCCGTCGATGCCCCCGGTCAGCGTGGCGGTGGGCGCGTCGGGCACCCCGGCGCCGGGCTACCGGATCGAGGTCCGCAACGCCGGCACCTCGCCCGTCGACACGATGGTCCGGCAGGAACTGCCGAACGGGTCGCGGGCCACCACGGTGACCGGCGGTGGGCGGACCAGCCGACCCGCCGGGATGAGCGCCGGTGAGGTGACCTGGCGGCTGCGGCTGCCGGCGAAGAGCACCACCACGCTGCACACCGCGCTGTCGGTCCCCGGTCCGGGCCGCTCGGTGACGGCCCCCACCTGCGTCTACGGCTCGGACGGCACGCGCCCGTTCGACTGCGCCACGGCCACGTGGGTGGGCGCCGCGACGGCTCCGGCGGCGCAGGTCACCGCCGCCCCGGCCTGGCGGCGGCCGCCGGTGCTGCTCGCCGCGTTCACCGCGCTGCTGGTGGTGACCGCCGGTGTGGTGTGGTGGGCGCTCCGGCGCCGCCGCCGGCGCACCGCGGCGGGACGCGCCGCGACTCCCACCGGTACGCCCGGAGGCGGCGCCATGCACACCGGCGCCCCGGGAAGCGGCGTGCCCGGCCCGGGCGTGCCGGGCGGAGCCGGGCCCGGCCAGGGCGGCCCTGGTCACAGCGTGCCGGACCGAGGGGCGGCCGAGCGCGGCACCGTCTATCCGCGTACGGCGGTGCCGTCGCCCGCGAGCCGTCGTCGCCGCCCGCCGGTGTGGCTCGTGGTCGGCGTGGCGGCGGCCGTGCTGGCCGGTGTGGTCGGCGCGGCGGCCTGGTCGGCCACGCAGCGGGTGGCCGCGATGGACACCACCAAGCAGCCGACGAGCGGCGCGTGGGTCGGCAGCAGCGTCACCGGCGGGCTGGGCCAGCCGCTGCGCGAGACCGCGTTCGAGTTCACCGTCTACCGGGTGAGCTGCGGTGCCGACGTCCTGCCGCCGGCGCCGGGCGGCGGCCGGCCGTGCCTGGCCACGGTCGGGGTGCGCAACCTCACGACCGAGGACCAGACCTGGCACGGGCAGTTGCAGCGGGCGTACCTGCCCAGCGGCAACTGGGTGGCGGCGGACGAGGACGCGACCCGGGTGGCGAACCTGGGCCGGGACGTCTTCTCCCAGCCGGTGGCCGCCGGGCGGCGGGTGCTGCTGCCGCTGGTGTTCACCATGCGCGGCGACGAGCCGCCGAAACGGCTGGAGCTGCGCAGCGGCGTCTTCTCGGCGGGCGTGCGGGTGGACGTGGCGTGATCCGGGCACGGGCGGCGGTCGTACCCTGGGGTGTGTGACCGCCGCCCTCGCCCCCGCGCTCGACCTGGCCGACTGGCAGGCGCGCCGGCACGCCCACGAGGCGCGGGTGGACGCCTGGCTGACGCCGCACCTGGAGCGCCGCCGCACCGGGGTGAAGCACCCGGTGGAGGACTTCCTGTTCACCTACTACTCGCACCGCCCGGCGCAGTTGCGCCGCTGGCACCCGGGTGCGGGCGTGGTGCTGCGCGACGCCGACCCGGCCGGTTTCGGCCCGGACTACACGGCGGGCGCCGCCGGGCTCACCCTCGACACCGATCGGGTACGCGCGCGGCGCGCCGAGTCGATCGCCTGGATCCGTACGCTGCTCGCGGCGACCGCCGGACGCCCGGCGCAGTTCGGCTGTTTCGGCATGCACGAGTGGGCGATGGTCTACCGGCAGACCCAGGAGCAGGTGCGCCACAACGCCTGGCCGCTGCGGCTGAGCCCGGCGGAGACGGCGGCTGTGGTCTCCGAGCGCGGCGTGCGGTGCAGCCACTTCGACGCGTTCCGGTTCTTCACCGCGCCGGCCCGGCCGCTGAACGTGCTCCAGCCGACCCGGGAGGGCCAGCACGCGCTGGAGCAGCCAGGCTGCCTACACGCCAACATGGATCTGTACAAGTGGGCGTACAAGCTGTCGCCGCTGGTGCCGTCGGAGCTGGTGGCGGACTGTTTCGCGCTGGCCCGGGAGATCCGGGCGCTGGACATGCGGGCCAGCCCGTACGACCTGGCCGACCTGGGTTACCCGCCGGTGCCTGTGGAGACGCCGGAGGGCCGGGCCGAGTACGCCGCCGCACAGCGCGGGTTCGCCGAGCGGGCCGCCGGGTTGCGGGCCCGGCTGCTGGCAGCGCTGGACCGGGCCGTGCCGGCCGACCGCCGCTGAGCGCGGGGCCGGCCGGCGCGGGGATCAGTTCGCGGCGCAGGTCACTGCCGGTGCCGGGCTCGGGACGGCACCGTCTGCGAGGAACCCGAACGTGGTCTGGGCGGCCGGGGCCAGGGCGCCGTTCCAGCTCGCGTTCCGGCCGGTCACTGTGGTTCCGCTCTGCGTCACGTCGGCGCTCCACGCCTGGCTGATCCGCTGGCCCGCGGTGAGCGGGAAGCGCACGGTCCAGCCGGCGATCGGCGCGGCGCCGTCGTTGCGGACTGTCACCTCCCCCTGGAAGCCGCCCGGCCACTGACCGGCGATCCGCCAGGTGGCGGTGCAGCCGCCGGGCACCGACGTCGGGCCGGTCGTGGGCGACGGACTGGTCGTGGGTGAAGGGCTGGTCGTGGGCGAAGGGCTGACGGTGGGCGACGAGGTGGGGCCGCCGGTCGGGGACGTGGTCGGGCCGGGCGTGGTGCGGGCCAGCGCGGCGGCCAGCGCCGGGTACCACCTGTCGGACATCTTCTGGTCGCCGGCGGCGTTCGGGTGCACGCCGTCGTACGTGTCGGTGGCGGTGCTGAACCCGGTCCACTGGTCGACCACCACGATCGGGGAGGCGGCTGTGGTCTTCCCGGCCGCCCAGCCGTCGATCAGCGCGTTGAGCGCCACGGTCCGCTGGCCGCACTCCGGGCAGCTCGCCGGGTTCATCGGGATGATCTTCGCGACCAGCACCGTGGTGGCCGGGTTGGCGGCCCGCATCTGGTCCACCAGCTTGGAGTACGCGGCCAGGATCGTGGCGGGCGCGATGTTGCTCCACACGTCGTTGGTGCCGAAGTGCATGAGCACGACGTCCGGGCGGGTGGCGGCAAGCCAGCCGGGCAGCAGGTTCTGGTTCGCCACGTTCGTCGCGAGGTAGCCGCCGTGACCCTCGTTGTCGCCGTCGTACGGCACGCCGCAGCCCTGCGGCCCGAGCGTGCCGACGAAGTCGACGTCGGTGTGGCCGGTGGACTGGAGGCGGTTCCAGAGCAGTGCCCGCCAGCAGCCGGGTGACCCGGTGATGGAGTCGCCCAGCGGCATGACGCGGACCGGGGTGGCCGCTGCGGCGGCCGGGGGCGTGGTGGCGGTGAGGGCGAGGCCGAGAGCGAGGACCGGCAGCAGCGCGGCGAGCGCGGTCAGCGCGGCGCGCAGGGGGTTTCGGGACATGCGGAAGGGACTCCTGTCACTGTGACGTGGTGGTCGGTGACGGCCCTGAAGCTCCCGTACGCATTGAAGCGCTTCGACGCCTTCGGCTCAACCCTCCGGGTGCCCCCGGTGCCGGTTCCACTCCGGAGCGAGGATCGACATGACAGTGGCGTCCACCCAGTCGTCGCCGTCGCGCAGCACCTGTCGCAGCGTCCCCTCGGCGACGAAGCCCACCTTCTCGTAGGCGCGCCGGGCACGCGGGTTGAACGCGAACACCTCCAGGCCGATGCGGTGCAGGCCGAGCCGCTCGAAGCCGTACCCGACGATCAGCCGGACCGCCTCGGTGCCGAGGCCGCGGTCGCGGCCGCCGGGGCCGATCAGGGTGCGGAAGTTGCAGCTCGCGTTGGCCCGGTCCCACTCGTTGAGGACCACCTCGCCGACGCAGGTGCCGCTCGCCCGGTCCACCACCGCGAGGTCGAGCCGGTCGTCCTGGCTGTTGCGGGTGCCGTACCAGGCGCGCAGACGGGACGGCTCGAACGTCTCGCCGGCCGGGCTGCCGGTCAGCCGGACCACCTCCGGGTCGGCCAGGATCTCGGCGAGCGCCGGCAGGTCGTCGTCGTGGAACGGGCGCAGCATCACCCGCTCGCCGGTGAGCGTGGGCTTGACGGAGAAGTCGATCACGTGGCGGAATTCTCCGGCCGGCGTACCGGGCGGCTCAACCGTTTTTCGGTCAGTCGCCGTCCACCCGGCGGTCGCGTTTGCGCTGGGACTGGCGCTTCTTCTCGGCCAGGCGGCGTTCCTTGGCGCCACGCGAGGGGCGGGTCGGCCGGCGCGGCTTCGGCGGCGGGGCGACGGCCTCGCGCAGCAGCGCGGCCATCCGCTCGCGGGCCGCCTCGCGGTTGGCCAGCTGGGCGCGGTGCTCGCTGGCGGTCACCGTGAGCACGCCGCCGACCAGGCGGCCGGCGAGCCGGGCCAGCGCCCGTTCCCGCAGCGTCTCCGGCACGCTCGGCGAGCCGGCCAGGTCGAAGCTCAGCTCCACCCGGGAGTCGGTGGTGTTGACTCCCTGCCCACCCGGGCCGGACGAGCGGGAGAACCGTTCCCGCAGCTCGGCGGCGGGCACCGTGAGCCGATCGGTGACCCGCAGTCCGTCGTCCACCCCCCGAGGCTAGCGCCCGGCGCGATGACTCGGGGTGGGGGTGGCGCTCGGCGTGGGACCGGCCCGTTCCTCGCCGCCGCCGGACGCCGCGTACGCGGCCGCGCCGACGAGCAGCAGGGCGATCACGGCGAGCTTGACGACGACGCCCCGGATCGCGAGCCAGGCGTTGCGCCGGGCACCGGGGACGCTCGTCCGGATCGTCTGGTAATCCGTCCAGCCACGTTTCGCACGCGCGTAGGACGCGCCGACACCGGCGCCGATGATCAGGCCCACCACGAGGAGGGCCGCAATGACAGCTTGCTCCACCTCCGCCAGTATCCATACTCAGCGTAATATTTCTATGCCCCGATGATCCCACGCCGGATATCCGACAGTTCGCACCGATCTTGCGATGCTTGTGCAGGTCAGCGCCGCGCGGGGGCCGGAGCAACCCCACGCGGGAGACCGCGCCCGTTTGACTCAGCCGCCCCGGCCGATGATGGTGTCGGCGGTCTGTTGGACCTGGTCGATCGGGATGGCGAAGCCGATGCCGATGGAGCCGTTGCCGTCGATGGTGGCGATCGCGGTGTTCACGCCGACCACCTCACCGCGCGCGTTCACCAGCGGACCACCGGAGTTACCCGGATTGATCGAGGCGTCGGTCTGCACCGCCGTGTGCCGGCCGTTGCCGATCCGTACCTGCCGGTTCAGCGCGCTGACGATGCCGGCGGTGACCGTCCCGGCGAGCCCGAGCGGCGACCCGACGGCGAGCACCGGCTCCCCCACCCGCGTCGAGTTCGCCTTGGCGAGCGGCAACGGCGGCAACCCGGCCGACGCGGGCACCTTCAGCACGGCCAGGTCGCTCGCCGGTTCCCGGCCCACCACCTCGGCCGGGAAGCGCCGCCCGTCCGAGGTCTCCACAGTCACCGCGCCGGCACCGCCGCGGGCCAGGATGTGGTCGTTGGTGACGATGTGCTGCTCGTTGTCGATGGCGAAGCCGGAGCCGGACGCGGACGCGCCGGAGCGGCCCCCGACCATCACCGAGACCACGCCGGGCACCGTCTTGCCGGCGGCGGTGACCAGCTCCGCGGGCACCGGAGCGGCGGACGCCGCGGTCGGTCCCGGCGAGTCCTGATCGGCCGCCCAGGTGCCGGCCGCCGCGCCGGAGACGGTGGAGAGCGCCACCACCGCCGCCACGCTCAGCAGCCGGTGCCGCATGCTCCGCCGCCCCGCGTCCGGCCCGCCCCCGGGTACCTCCCGGTGGCCGCGCCCGTCCGGGTCCAGCTCCGGCGAGACGAACCACGGTCCGCGTGGCTCGCCGAGTCCGGTCTGCACTGCCATGCCTGGCTCCTCACATGTCGTGCGGTAGTGGTGTGCGGGTCAGGGCAGCCGGGAGAACCACCGCAGCGAGCCGGCCGCGGCGCCCATCGCCAGGACCAGCCCGAGGCCGATGAAGCGGGCCGAGACGTCCTGCCGCTCGGTGCGGTAGCCGACCGAGGTGCCGATGTCCTCGTAGACGTCCTTCAGTTCGGCGGTGGTGGACGCCTCGTGGAAGCCGCCGCCGGTCTGCTCGGCGACCGCCCGCAGCGTCTGCCCGTCCACCGGCACCTGGATCGCGCGGCCGCCCCGGTCGACCGAGCCGCCGGGCGTGCCGAAGGAGATGGTGTGCACCGGCACCTTCGCGGCGACCGCCTGGTCGGCGGCCTCCATCGGGTCCATGCCGGACGTGTTCGCGCCGTCGGAGAGGATGATGATCCGGGCCGGCGGCGGGTCCTTGGCGGCGGTGGCGTCCAGGCTCTTGACCGCGCCGAGCGAGGTGCTGATCGCCTCGCCGATGGCGGTGCCCTGCACGCCGGTGATGCCCTCGGCCAGCCGCCCGATGCCGTCGTGCAGCGCCTCCCGGTCGGTGCTCGGCGGCACCAGCACGGCCGCGCTGCCGGCGAAGGCGACGAGACCGACGTTGAACTCGTCGGGCAGCCCGTCGACGAACCGCCGGCCCGCCTCCTTGGCCGCGGTCAGCCGGTCCGGGTCCACGTCACCGGCGAGCATCGAGGTGGACACGTCCACCGCGACCATCACCGTGGCCCGCTCCCGTGGCACCCGCACCTCCGCCTCGGGCCGGGCGAACCCGACCACGAGCAGCGCCAGCATGGCGAGGAACAGGCCCGCCGGGACGTGCCGCCGCCAGGCCGGGCGGCGCGGGGCGACCCGGTCGAGCAGGCGCAGGTTGGTGAAGCGCACCGCGTACCGGCTCTGCCGCCGTTGCAGCACCAGGTAGCCGGCGACCAGCGCGACGACGGCGAGCAGCAGCCAGAGGCGGGCGGGGGACTGCCAGGTCATGCGACACCTCCGCGGGCCGCGGCCGGCACGGTGGCCAGCCGGCGCTGCTCGTGCACGTACCGGACGACGTCCGCGCACCAGTCCCGGTCGGTGCGCAGCGCCAGGTGGGTCGCGCCGGCCCGGCGCAGGGTGCGGCGTACCTGGTCGCGCTGCTCGGCGGCGGCGCGCGCGTACCGCTCGCGCAGGCCCGGGTCGCCGGTCCACACCTCGCGGTGCCGGCCGCTCTCCGGGTCGACCAGCGTGATCAGGCCGACGTCCGGCAGTTCCAGCTCGCGCGGGTCGGTCACCTCGACCGCGAGCACCTGGTGCCGTACCGCGAGGCGGCGCAGCGTGGCGGCCCACGGCGGCGGCGCGGCGTCCGGGTCGTCGGGCAGTTCGTCGAGGAAGTCGGAGACGATCACCACGAGCCCGCGCCGGGTGGCGACGCGCTGAAGGCCGTCCAGCCCGTCGACCAGGCCCGGCGCCGCGTCGCGCCGGCCCGCGCCGGCCGCGCCCGCGCCGTCGGAGTCCGGCAGGTCGCCGGTACGCGGGGCGCCGAGCAGCGCGCGCAGCAGCCCGAGCAGATGGATACGCCCGCTGCGGGCCGGGAACCGGCGCAACCCGTCCGGGGTGAGTACCTGGGCGCCGAGCCGGTTGCCGACGCCGGCGGTGAGGAAGCCGATCGCCGCCACGGCGGCCACCGCCAGTTCCCGTTTGTCCAGCGTGGACGTCCCGTACTCCATGCTGGGGCTGGCGTCGACGAGCAGCCAGGTGGTCAGCTCCCGGTCCGCGTCGACCTCGCGGACGTGCGGGACGGTGGTCCGGGCGGTGACCGCCCAGTCCATCCGGCGCACCTCGTCCTCGCCGGGCCGGTACTCGCGGCTGCCGGCCGCCTCGCTGCCGGGACCTGGGAGCAGGCCGCGGTACCGGCCGTGCAGCAGGCCGTCGAGCCGCCGGGTCACCGTCAGCTCCAGCCGGCGCAGCCGCTGGTCCGGGGCGAGATCGGCGAGCCCGGGTCCGGCCTCGCCGGTCATGCCGCCGCCAGGTCGTTCACCGTCTCGGTGGGCCCGTTCACCAGCCGGGGCGGCGGCACCGCCTCGATCACGCGGCGTACCACGTCCTCGCCGGAGATGCCGTCGGCGATCGCGTCGAAGGAGAGCACGAGCCGGTGCGCCAGCACGTCCACCGCGAGTTCCCGGATGTCCTCGGGGAGCACGTAGTCCCGTCCGTGGATCAGCGCCTGCGCGCGGGCGGCGGCCACCAGGCCGAGCGTGGCCCGGGGGCTGGCCCCGTACGCCAGCAGGGGCGCGACGTCGGGCAGACCGAAGCGTTCCGGGTCGCGGGTGGCGAGGATGAGGCGGACCACGTACTCGGCGAGCGCGTGGTGGACGAAGACGTCTGTCGCGCGGCGCTGCAGATCGCGCAGCCGGACCGGGTCGAGCACGGTACTCGCGGTGGGCCGCTCGGTGCTCATCCGGTAGAGGATGGCCAGTTCGTCGGCGTCGCTCGGGTAGTCGACCACGACCTTCATCAGGAAGCGGTCGCGCTGCGCCTCGGGTAGTTGGTAGACGCCCTCGGACTCGATCGGGTTCTGGGTGGCCAGGACCAGGAACGGGTCCGGCACCGGCCAGCTCCGGCCGGCGATGGAGACCTGCCGCTCGGCCATCGCCTCGAGCAGCGCCGACTGCACCTTGGCCGGGGCCCGGTTGATCTCGTCGGCGAGCACCAGGTTCGCCATGATCGGCCCCAGCTCCACGTCGAACTGTTCGGTGGAGGCGCGGTAGATGCGGGTGCCGACGATGTCGGAGGGGACCAGGTCGGGGGTGAACTGGATGCGGGAGAACGTGCCACCGACCACTGTGGCGAGCGTCTGCGCCGCCAGCGTCTTGGCCACCCCCGGTACGCCCTCCAGCAGGCAGTGGCCGTCGGCGATCAGGGCGGTGAGCAGGCGGTCGACGAGTCGATCCTGCCCGACGATCACGCGTTTGACCTCGACGAGGGTCTGTTCCAGCTCGACGCCGCTCGCGTCGGCGTCGACCGGGCTGAGCACGCTGGCCGGGGTGTCCGAGATGTCCGTCACGGTGCTTGCTTCCCGTGCCGGACCGGCGACAAACGTCGGATTATCGGCCCCTGGGCGGTGGTCGGCGGGCCGGACCGGCAGCTTCTCCCCAGCCGGGCGGGAACGGCACGAAGCGGCTCGGCACCCGCCGGACCGGTACGGAACACGACACCGGCCCCCGCCGGAGCGGGGGCCGGTGCGGGGCCGTACGGGTCAGTTGGCGACCAGGATGTGGAACGGCCGGTCCGAGGCGCCGCCGGTGGAGTTGCGGGTCTGCACGAAGACCGCGTTCGGGGTCAGCGTGCGGGGCGCGGCCGAGATCTCGCCGCCCGGCGGGACGTTCGCCGAGTCGTTCGTGCCGATCGACACGTGGTACCCCTTGGCGGAGACGTTGTAGTCGAACAGCACCTGGTACTGCCCGACGGTGACCCCGACGCCGGGGGTGAACCGGAACGAGGACACCACGTTGCCGGAGTGCTGCAGCAGCGTGCCGTTTGCCGCCACGACGGCCCAGGCGACCTGGCCGGCCGCCGGTGGGGCCAGGGTGGCCCGCATGGCGGTGCGGGCGGCCTGCCGCTCGGCGGCGGTCACCGGCGGCTGGGCCGTGGAGTGCCGGGCACCGGGCTGCGGCTTCGCCTCCGACTGGGCGGCTGCGGCGATCCCGCCGCCGGCCAGGCTGAGCGACAGCGCGGCGAGCGCCACCACCGTCGCCTTTCGCTTCAAGAATGTGGCCATGAGTTCTCCCTTGGTAGACCGTGGTGATACGGCGACTGCGCGCGTCAAATTGCGGATCATCGGGTATCCGCCCGGGAGCGCACCGCTCGTGAGCTGGCCTTACTACAGAGAGTCACGACGTCTCAACCAGGTGGAACCTAGCACCGGAAAATGCGGGCGGTCAATAGCACTATTGCGTGTCCAGCCAACCCGCAAAGTGCTCGGAAATTGCGAGGAACAATTCACGAAATTGTTTCGGAGGGCATCGCGCCGGCCCTGATCCGGGTAGCCTGACCGCCATGATCACCCTGCCGCGACTGCCCCCTGCCGGCACTCGGGGCGGCCGCCCGGCCACCGTCGCGTGCTGGCTCGCCGTCGCGCCGGTCGCCGCGTGGGCACTGGTACGCCTGACCGGGCTGGAACGCGGCCCGCTGGTACAGGCGGTCGCGTTCACGCCGTACGCCGCCGCCGTGGCCCCGGTCGTGGCGGTGGCCGCGCTCGCCCTGCGGCGCCGCGCCCCGGCGGTGATCGCGGTCCTGGCCGCGCTGACGCTGATCGGCGCGGTGGCGCCCCGCGCGATCCCCGGCGACCGGCCCGCCGCCGACGGGCCGACGCTGCGGCTGCTCACCGCCAACCTGCGCCTCGGCTCGGCCGACCCGGCGGCGCTGGTGGACCTGGTCCGGACGCGGCGGGTCGACGTGCTCACGGTGCAGGAACTCACCCCGCCGCTGGCGGCCGAGCTGGACCGGCTCGGGCTGGCCACCCTGCTGCCGCACCGGTCGCTGACGCCCGAGGTCGGCTCGACCGGCTCCGGCGTGTACGCCCGGCACCCGCTGCGCGACACCGGTCACCGGCGCAACAAGGGCTTCTTCTTCACCCAGGCGTACGCGACGGTGACCGTGCCGGGGGCGCCACCGGTGCGGGTGGAGTCGGCTCATCCGGCCGCGCCGTACGCCCCGCACGTCGTGCCGGACTGGTGGACCGACCAGCGCGCCCAGCCGCCTGCCACCCCGGACGGCGGGCTGAGCGTGCTGGCCGGGGACTTCAACGCCACGCTCGACCACGCGGCGCTGCGGGGCCTGATCGCCACCGGCTACACCGACGCGGCGGACGCGGCCGGAGCCGGGTTCGGCGGCACCTGGGGGCCCTACGACGGCGACCCGATCCCGCCGGTCACCATCGACCACGTCCTCGTCGACAGGCGCATCGCGGTGCGCGCCGCCGGCACCCATTCGGTGCCGGGCAGCGACCACCGCGCTCTGCTGGCCGAGCTGCGCCTGCCGGCCGGCTGAGTCAGGCCGGGCTCCCGCCCGGCACCCGGGCCCGGTCCAGGCCGTAGGTGAGCGCGTCGACCAGCGCGTGCCAGCTCGCCTCGACCACGTTCGGGTGCACGCCCACAGTGGTCCAGTCGCGGCCGGCGCCGGCGGTCTCCACGAGGACACGCGTGACAGCGCCGGTGCCGTGGCTGCCCTCCAGGATGCGCACCTTGTAGTCGGCCAGCTCGAAGTCGCGCAGCTCCGGGTAGTGCCGGGCCAGTCCCACCCGCAGCGCCTCGTCCAGCGCGTTCACCGGGCCGTTGCCCTCCGCGGTGGCGATCACCCGCTCGCCGCGTACCCGGATCTTCACCGTCGCCTCGGAGACCACGGCACCGTCCTCGCGGTGCTCGACGATCACCCGGTACGACTCCAGCGCGAACGGCCGGGCCGGCGCGGCGTCCGGCAGCTCGGAGCGGACCAGCAGCTCGAACGAGGCGTCGGCGGCCTCGAACGACCAGCCGTCGGCCTCCAGCTCCTTGACCCGCCCGGTGACCCGGGACAGGGCGTCCGGATGGCCGGCCAGGTCCAGACCGAGCTCGCGGCTCTTGAGCTCGATGCTGGCCCGGCCGGCCATCTCGGTCACCAGGATCCGCATGTCGTTGCCCACCACGGCGGGTTCCACGTGGTTGTAGAGCAACGGGTCGACCTTGATCGCGCTCGCGTGCAGCCCCGCCTTGTGAGCGAAGGCAGCGGCCCCGACGTAGGCCTGGTGGGTGTCGGGGGCGATGTTGGCGATCTCGGAGATGGCGTGCGAGACCCGCACCATCTGTTCCAGGCAGCCCTCCGGTAGGACGGGCATGCCCAGCTTGAGCTGGAGGTTGGCGACGATCGCGAAGATGTCGGCGTTGCCGGGGCGCTCGCCGTACCCGTTGGCGGTGCCCTGCACGTGCCGGACGCCCGCCTCGACCGCGGCGATCGTGTTGGCGACCGCGCAGGCGGTGTCGTTCTGCGCGTGCATGCCGAGCCGTTCCGGCGCGATCCCGGTCCGCGCCACCAGTTGCTCGACCACGGCGGTGACCTGGGAGGGCAGCATGCCGCCGTTGGTGTCGCAGAGCACGAACCGCTCGGCGCCGGCGGCCAGCGCGGTCTCCGCCACGGCCGAGGTGTAGCCCGGATCGAACCGGAACCCGTCGAAGCAGTGCTCCCCGTCGACGAAGACGCGCCGCCCCTGCGCCACCAGGTACGACACGGTGTCGCGGATCATGGCGAGGTTCTCCTCGGCGGTGGTGCGCAGCGCGCGCTCCACGTGCCGCAGGTCCGCCTTGGCGACCAGGGCCACGGCCGGGGTCTGTGCGTCGAGCAGGCCGCGCACCTGCGGGTCGTCCTCGACCGCGAGGCCGGCCTTGCGGGTGGCCCCGAAGGCGACCAGGATCGCGTGCCGCAGCTCCAGCTCGGTGCGGGCGCGGCGGAAGAACTCGGTGTCCTTGGGCACCGCGCCCGGCCAGCCGCCCTCGATGAAGCCGACTCCGAGGTCGTCGAGCAGGCGGGCCACCGCCAGCTTGTCGACCACCGAGTACGTGAGCCCTTCGCGCTGCGCGCCGTCGCGCAGCGTCGTGTCGTACACCTGGAACGTCATCGGAGTCCTCTTCTCGTGCCCTGGGGAGCAAACAAAAAGACCCCCCGCGGATGCGGGAGGTCTGCGCGCTCGGCGGGGGAAGGGCCGGCGCGCTAGCTGCTAATGATCAGGACGAAGCTGGTCACGACCCGTACTCTGCCACCCCGCCCCCGGTTTTGGGAGGCGAAACCCATATTCCGGGACGAGGACCACCCTGGTGATCGCCTTCACACCGGGCCACCGCCCGCCACGAGCACAAACGGAGCTGCGGAAGAATCTTGAACTGATCCAGTTACTGGCCCGGCGGTGCTGCCGAGCCACGCCCAAGGAGGACCCGTGCTCACTGTCGGTGACCACTTCCCCGAGTACGAACTCACCGCCTGCGTGTCGCTCGACGCCGACAAGGCGTTCGAGACGATCAACCACAAGTCCCACGAGGGCCAGTGGCGCGTCGTGTTCTTCTGGCCGAAGGACTTCACCTTCGTCTGCCCCACCGAGATCGCCGAGTTCGGTCGCCTCAACGGCGAGTTCGCCGACCGCGACGCCCAGGTGCTCGGCGTCTCCGTCGACAACGAGTTCGTCCACTACGCCTGGCGCAAGGACCACCCGGACCTGCGCGAGCTGCCGTTCCCGATGCTCAGCGACATCAAGCGTGAGCTGACCTCCGCCTGCGGCGTGCTCGGCGCCGACGGTGTCGCGCAGCGGGCCACCTTCATCGTGGACCCGAACAACGAGATCCAGTTCGTCATGGTGACCGCCGGTTCGGTCGGCCGCAACGTCTCCGAGGTGCTGCGGGTGCTCGACGCGCTCCAGACCGACGAGCTGTGCCCGTGCAACTGGACCTCCGGCGGCGCGACGCTCGACGCCAACGCCCTCCTCGCCGGCGCCGGGGCCTGACCATGGGTCTGGACGCGATCAAGGCGGGCCTGCCCGAGTACGCCAAGGACATCCGGCTCAACCTCGGCTCCACCATCACCACCTCGACGCTGAAGCCGGAGCAGGCGTGGGGCACCGCCCTGGCCTGCGCGGTGGCGGCCCGCAACCCGGTGGTGCTGCGGGAGATCGCCGCCGAGGCGGCCGGTCACCTCACGCCCGAGGCGGTCGCGGCGGCCAAGGGCGCGGCGGCGGTCATGGCGATGAACAACGTCTACTACCGGGCCAAGCACCTGATCGGCGACGAGCAGTACGCGTCGCTGCCGGCCCGGCTGCGGATGCAGATCATCGCCCGCCCCGGCGTGGAGAAGACCGACTTCGAGCTGTGGTGCCTCGCCGTCTCGGCGATCACCGGCTGCGGTGTCTGCCTGGAGTCGCACGAGAAGACGCTGCGCGCCGCCGGGTTCAGCCGTGAGCAGGTGCACGAGGGGCTGCGGATCGCCGCCGTCGTCCACGCCGCCGCGGTGACCCTGGACGCGGAGGCCGCACTGGCCTGATCCACCGGCCCGCACGTGCCCGACCGGCACCGCGCGGGCCGACGACCCGAGGGGCCGGCGTCACCACCGTGGCGCCGGCCCCTCGGCGTCGGCGGGCCGGCCGCCGGCGGGTTGGTGCCCGGACAGGGTGGGTAACCCTCCCGACTGACGACGGCGCCGCGACGGCCGCGGCCCTGGGACGGGAGGCGGCACATGGACGGACTGGACCCGCGCGCCACGCACGGCGGCACCGAGCCGATCCTCGACGACGGCCGGGGCACGGTCGCCGGGGGCGCCCCGGCGGGCGCCTTCGACCCGTGGCGCTACCGCGACGAGGCGGGTGTGGCGAGCGCCGACCTGACCGGCTACAAGGTCGAGGCCACCGACGGCGCCATCGGCAAGATCGACCGGGCGAGCCACGAGGTGGACGACAGCTACCTGGTTGTGGACACCGGGCCGTGGATCTTCGGCAAGAAGGTGATGCTCCCGGCCGGGACCGTGAACCACGTCGACCACGACGCCCGCACCGTGCACGTCGACCGGGAGAAGGACCAGATCAAGGCCGCCCCGGAGTACGACGAGTCCAGCCACGCCGACCCCGGCTACCGGGACCGGCTGGGCGGCTACTACGGCGAGAGCCACTCGGCACTGCCGCCGGACGTGCCGCCGCGCGCCTGACAACTCGGCGACGGCCGGCGGGGACGCGCGAACGCCCCGCCGGCCGTACCGTGTCGGATGTGGACGCCCCGCAGAGCCCCTTCCCCACCCTGTTCAACTTCCGCGACGTCGGCGGATACGCCGCTCGGGACGGGCGCACCGTCCGCCGCGGCCGGCTCTACCGCTCCGACTCGCTGCACCGCATCGACGAGACCGACCGGAGCGCGTTCACCGCGCTCGGCATCCGTACCGTCATCGACCTGCGCCGGCCGTCCGAGGTGGAACGCGACGGGCGGGTGCCCGACTACGACGGGCTGACCTACCGGCACATCCACCCCGAGCACGCCGACTGGGGCGCGAACCGGTTCGACGCCTCCGGCGTGAGCCTGGCCCGCTACCTGGCCGACCGGTACGCCGACCTGGCGCGTACCGGCACCGCCGGGCTCGCCGAGGCGGTCGGGTTGATCGCGGACAGCGCCAACGCCCCGGTGGTGGTGCACTGCGTCGCCGGCAAGGACCGCACCGGCATCGTCTGCACGCTCACGCTCTCCGTGCTCGGGGTGCCCGACGACGACGTGGTAGCCGACTACGCGCTCAGCACCGCCGCGTCGCGGCGCTTCACCGAGTGGGTCCGGGCCACGCTGCCGGACGCGGAGGAACCACCGCCGCCGTTCCTGGAGTCACCGGCCGAGACGATGGAGCTGTTCCTCACGGAGTTGCGCACCGGCTACGGCTCCGTCGAGGGCTACCTGACCCACGCCGGCGTCACCGACGCGCAGCTGGAGTCCCTGCGCACCCACCTGCTGGACTGACCTGCCCCGCGGTGATCGAGGAGCGAACCCCTCGATCACCGCGAAGGGCCGTCAGAGGACCCGGGTGACCCAGCCGTGCGGGTCGGCGGCGCGGCCGCGCTGGATGTCGACGAGCTTCTGCCGCAACGCCATCGTGGCCCGGCCCGGCTCGCCGCCGCCGATGAGGAACTCGCCGTCGGGGAAGCGCACGCCACCGATCGGGGTGATCACGGCGGCGGTGCCGCAGGCGAACACCTCGCGCAGCCGGCCGCTCGCCGCGTCGGCCCGCCAGTCGTCGAAGCTGACCGGCGCCTCCCGCACCTCGTGCCCGGCCTCGGCGGCGAGGGTGAGGATCGCGTCGCGGGTGATGCCCGGCAGGATCGTGCCGCCCAGCGGCGGGGTGACGATGCTGCCGTCGTCGTAGACGAAGAAGACGTTCATGCCGCCCAGTTCGTCGACGTACCGCCGTTCGACCGCGTCCAGGAACACCACCTGGTCGCAGCCGGCCTCGATCGCCTCGGCCTGCGCGGCGAGCGAGGCGGCGTAGTTGCCGCCGCACTTGGCCGCGCCGGTGCCGCCGGGCGCGGCCCGGGTGTAGTCCGGCGACACCCAGACCGTCACCGGCTTCACGCCACCGGCGAAGTACGCGCCGGCCGGCGAGGCGATCACGCAGTAGAGGTATTCGTTGGCCGGGCGGACGCCGAGGAAGACCTCGCTGGCGAACATGAACGGCCGCAGGTAGAGGCTGGCGTCCTCGTGCTCCGGGATCCACGCCTGGTCGATCTCGACCAGGCGGCGCAGCGACTCCACGAACGTCGCCTCCGGCAGCTCCGGCATGGCCAGCCGGCGGGCCGACGCGGCGAACCGGGCCGCGTTGGCCTCGGGACGGAACATCGTCACCGCGTCACCGGTGCGGTACGCCTTCAGCCCCTCGAAGATCTCCTGCGCGTAGTGCAGCACCGCCGCGGCCGGGTCCATCGGGATCGGCGCCCGCGCCTCCAGACGGGCGTCGTACCAGCCCTTGCCCTCGGCGTAGCGGATCGTGACCATGTGATCGGTGAAGACCCGGCCGAAGCCGGGGTTCGCCAGCAGGGCGGCCCGGTCGGCGGCGGATACCGGCGCGGGATTCGGACGGATCTCGAAATCGAGCATGTCACCACCGCTCATCGCGCTGACCTCCCTGCGGGTTGACGGCATGCGGGATCGCACGCCGACGTCACTGGTGCCAGAAAACTTACCCCGAACGGTCGTTCAGCGGATAGCTCCGCCCCGGCGGAGACGACGCGCCGGACGGTCGGGGTGGCCCGGTGACGGGTCTGGCGGCCCGGTACCGGGCCGCCGGCAGGGTCGGCCCGGTCAGGCTACGGCGTACGCGGCGAGCCGGTCGCCGACCTCCTCGGTGCGCAGCGGCGTCCCCGGCGTGCGCGCGGCCAGCTCGGCGCCGACCGCGGCGGTGACCCGGGCGGCGGCGTCGGGGTGGCCGAGCTGGTCGAGCAGCAGCGCGGCGGACAGCACCGCTGCGACCGGGTCGGCGACGCCCTGGCCGGCGATGTCCGGCGCCGAGCCGTGCACCGGCTCGAACATCGACGGGTAGCGCCCTTCGGGGTTGATGCAGCCGCTGGCCGCGAGCCCGATGCCACCGGTCACGGCGGCGGCGATGTCGGTGAGGATGTCGCCGAACAGGTTGTCGGTGACCACCACGTCGTACCGCGACGGGTTCGTCACCAGGAACATCGCGGCGGCGTCGATGTGCTGGTATTCGGTGGTCACGTCCGGGTGCTCGGCGGCCACCGCGGCGAAGGCGCGCGCCCACAGCGACCCGGCGTGGGTGAGCACGTTCGTCTTGTGCACGAGCGTGACCTTGCGCCGCTCCCGGCGGCCGGCCCGGGCGAACGCGTCGCGGATCACCCGCTCGACGCCGTGCCGGGTGTTCAGGCTCTCCTCGGTGGCCACCTCGGCCGGGGTGTCCCGGTGCAGCGCGCCGCCGGCGCCCGCGTACAGCCCCTCGGTGCCCTCGCGGACCACCACGAGGTCGACCTCGCCGGGCTTGACCGCGGCCAGCGGACCGGCCACACCGGGCCAGAGCCGGGACGGGCGCAGGTTGACGTACTGGTCGAAGGCGAACCGGAGCTTGAGCAGCAGACCGCGCTCCAGCACTCCCGGCGGCACGGTGGGGTCGCCCACCGCGCCGAGCAGGATGGCGTCGTGGCCGGCCAGCTCGTCGAGGACGGAGTCGGGCAGCACCTCGCCGGTGCGGTGGTAACGTGCCGCGCCCAGGTCGTACTCGGTGGCCTCGATCCCGGGCACCACCGCGTCGAGGACCTTGCGGGCCTGCGCGACCACCTCGGGTCCGATGCCGTCGCCGGCCACCACCGCGATGTGTGCCACCTGGCGCTCCTCGTCTCGTCGTTAGGCGCAACCGTACGTCGCCGTCCCGGCCCCCGGTACGAATCTTCCATCATCCGGGACGGCGAATCACAGGAGGCTCCCAGCCGGCACTCATGCTGCGGTCATCTCCACTGCTTAGGGTCGGATTCACCGGGTCGACGGGGGCCCGGAATCCGGCACCGCCGCGACGCGGCGGCGACCACCGAGGGGGCAGGTGTCATGCGGATCGAGCACCGGCGGGCCCACTGGGCGGACGAACAACCACGTACCCGCTGGGTCGACCAGTCCGCGTTCCGCCCGCTCCGGCCGGACCTGCACCTGGGTGCCACGAAGCACCGCGTCGAGCGGGCCGGCACCTCCGCGTCCGGGCGGATCAGCGTCCGGCACACAGTCACCACCTCGACCGCCGACTACACGATGCTGCTCAACGCGCCGGAGTGGTTCGGCCACCGGGCGGTCAGCGAGGCGCTGCGCGACGCCGTCGCCGAGCTGCGCGCCGTCGACCTCACCTACGGCCCGAACCGGCCGGACAGCCTCGTCTCCCGGCTGCGCCGCGACGAGATCAGCCCCGACTCGTACCCTCCGCTGGCCGACCTGATCGACCTCTGCGCCGCCATGCGGGCGGCCACCGACGGCTGGTTCGACGCCTGGGCCGTGCCCGGCGGCTTCGACCCGGGCGGCCTGCTCGGCGGCTGGGCGGTGGAGCGGGCCGCGGCGCGGTTGCGCGCCGCCGGCATCCACGACTACGCCGTGCTCAGCGGCGCCGACCTGACGGTACGCGGACACGCCGCCCACGGCGGACCGTGGCGCGTCGCCGTGCACCACCCCACCGACACCCGCCGGACACCCGTCGTGCTGGAGATGACGACGGGCGCGGTCGGCACCTCCGGCGTCACCGGCCGGCGCGGGCACGTCGTCGACCCGCACACCGGCGAGCCGACCGACCGGCTGGTGGCCGCCACCGTGCTCGGACCGAACCTCGCCGTCGCCGACGCCTACGCCACCGCCCTGTACGCCGCCGGACCGGCCGGGCTGGCCTGGTTCCGCCACGACACGGACTACCGCCCGCTGTTCGCGCACCACCGGCGCTGATCTGCTGCCTGTTGCGGAGCGCGATCGGCCCCCACGGTCTCGGCAACGACCGTGAGGGCCGGTCAGCGACGAGTGCGCGTGGCTCGCGCAATCGAGGGGTGCGGGCCGAGGGGCCGGGCGCCCGACCGCGCCACCCGAAGACGGGCCGGGGATCGACTCAGCGGAAACCGCATCGGTACGCTAGCGAATCGACGCAACTCGACGCAAGAGTCTCCACAGCGGACGCCGGGTGGACGATGTCGGCAATCAGCGGTGAACGCACGGTGGGGCAGAGGTGACGGGCCCGGCGCGGGATGGCACGCTGTCCGCCGTGAGTTTCGATCTGAGCGTGTGGGCCCTGCCGGACGGGGCGACACCGGAGCAGGTGCGGGCGGCGGTGCAGCAGTGCCGCGAGGGCTGGCACGGCGAGCAGCACCCCGACCCGCGACTCGTCGCCTTCTACCGGGCGATCACGGCGAGCTATCCGGACCGCCCGGCCCGGCCCGGTACGCCGTGGGAGGTGGCGCCGCTGCACACGGCCGCCGACCACATCGAGATGAACCTGTATCCGACCTGCCCGGACCAGGTGCTGCTGGACATCGAGCGGCTGGCCGGCGAGCACGACCTGATGCTCTTCGACGCGCAGGACGGCTCGGTCTACCCGCCACCGGCCCGCGTCCGTTCCTGACCCACCGGGACGACGAAGGGCCCGGCCGATCCGGCCGGGCCCCGATGTGTCCTGTCCGGACTACACGTCGCGCAGGTCGGCCGCGCTGGCCGCGACCGCGCCGATCGAGTCGGCCGCGGAGGTGAGCAGGTCGGCGCCGAGCGCCTGGTCGACGGTGAGCGTCATCAGCGTCTCGCCACCGGCCTCGCGGCGGGCCACCTGCATGGCGGCGATGTTGACGCCGGCCTCGCCGAGCAGCGTGCCGACGGTGCCGACCACGCCGGGCCGGTCGGCGTAGCGCAGGAAGACCAGGATGCCCTCCGCGCCGATCTCCACGTCGAAACCGTCCACCTCGGTCAGCTTGAACACGTCCCGGGTGCCGGTGTGCGCCACGGTGCCGGAGACGCGGACGGTACGCCCGTCCGGCAGCGCCCCGCGTACGGTCACCAGGTTCGGGTGGTCGACGGTCTCGCCCGGCGTGGCGAGCGTGACCTCGACGCCCCGCTCGGCGGCCAGGTGCGGCGCGTTGACGTAGGTGACCTGCTCCTCCACCACGGAGCTGAACAGGCCCTTGGTCGCGGCGAGCTTGAGCACCGACACGTCGTGGGCGGCGATCTCGCCGCGCACCTCGACGGTGACGCTGGCGGCCACCCCGCCGGCCAGGGCGGTGAACGCCCGGCCCAGCCGCTCGGCCAGCGGCAGCAGCGGGCGGACGTCCTCGGCGACCACGCCGCCGGCCTGCACGTTCACCGCGTCCGGGACGAACTCGCCCTGCAGCGCGAGCTTGACGCTCTTGGCCACCGCGAGACCGGCCTTGTCCTGCGCCTCGTTCGTGGAGGCGCCCAGGTGCGGGGTGGCCACCACGTTGTCGAAGGCGAACAGCGGCGAGGAGGTGCACGGCTCCTTGGCGTACACGTCGACACCGGCGCCGGCGACCCGGCCCTCCGCGATCGCGTCGGCGAGCGCCTGCTCGTCGACCAGGCCGCCGCGGGCGGCGTTGACGATCCGGACGCCCGGCTTGACGATCGCCAGCTCCTTCTCGCCGATCAGGCCGACCGTCTCCGGCGTCTTCGGCAGGTGGATCGAGATGAAGTCGCTCTCCCGCAGCAGCTCCTCCAGCCCGACCAGGCGGACGCCGAGCTGGGCGGCGCGGGCCGGCTGGATGTACGGGTCGTACGCGATCAGCCGGGTGCCGAATGCGGCGATGCGCTGCGCGAAGAGCACGCCGATGCGGCCGAGGCCGACCACGCCCACGGTCTTGCCCTGGATCTCGACGCCGGTGTACTTGGACCGCTTCCACTCCCCCGCCTTGAGCGCGGCACTGGCGCTGGCGGTGTTGCGGGCGACCGCGAGCAGCAGCGCGACGGCCTGCTCGGCGGCGGAGACGATGTTCGAGGTGGGCGCGTTGACGACCATGACGCCGCGGGCGGTGGCGGCCGGCACCTCGACGTTGTCCAGGCCGACGCCGGCCCGGGCGACCACCTTCAGCCGCGGCGCGGCGGCGATCGCCTCGGCGTCGATCTGGGTGGCGCTGCGTACGATCACCGCGTCGGCCTCGGAGAGGGCGGAGAGCAGAGCGGGGCGGTCGGTGCCGTCCACGTGGCGCACGTCGAAGTCGTGCGCGAGCACCTCGATGGCGGCGGGGGCGAGTTCTTCGGCGATCAGTACGACAGGATTCATCGGTCCTCGTAGACGCTCGGTAATGGTTCGGCCTGGGGCGCCGGGACGCCGCGCTGCGCCCTGCGCCGATCCGTGCCACGGCCGTCGGGTGCGCTCGGGCACCACACCAAGGATGGTAGGGGGCCGCCCGCCCGGCGTGTCCCGGACTGCGGGGTGAGGGCCCTCACACAGCCCCGTCGCACGCCTGTCATCCCCCGTTCACCGGACGCGGCGACTGGCGGGCTCCCCGTACAACGGAGGCAGCACCCGCACGGGGAGGGAGCCGCAGATGTCGGTAATGGTCCGGATCGCGCTGTTACGGCCGATGGCCCGACTGGGCCCGCACCGGTGGGGGCCACGGTTGGCCGAGGTCCTGATCACCCGGTCTCAGATGGTGAGCGGGCTGCCGGGTTCGACCGCCCGGCGCACGGCGGCCGCCGAGGAGGCGGTGACGCTCTGCCGGCGGCTGGCCGCCGAGCGGCCGGACCAGCACCGGGTCGCCCTGGCCCGGGCGCTGGTGGCCCGGGCCGCCGCGCCCGACACCGTTCCCGTCGCCGAGGCGATCGGCCAGCTCCGGGAGGCCATCGGGTACGTCGAGGACACCGACGACCGGCCGGAACTGGTGGTGCTCGCCACCGCCCGCGGGCTCCTCGCGCTGAACCTCCACCTGTGCGGGGAGGTGCGGGAGGCGCTCAGTCTGGCGCTGCGGGCCCGAGCGACCTGGCGCGCCTGCGGGGCATTGCGGCCGCCGGAGCGGATGCGGTTGGCGCGGGCCCTGCTGACGATCGGTGAGGGCAAGGAGTCGCTGGGCCGGACGGAGGAGGCGAACACGGTCCGGCGAGAGGCGCTGGAGCTGCATCGCGGTCTTTCCGCCTATCGGCGGATCCAGTGGACAGGCATCGGCGCGTCCGCCGCGACGGACCTCGCCCAGGGCCTGGCGGCCACCGGTGCGGCACGCGAGGCCCTCGAGTTGATCAAGGAATCCCGCGTCGACGTGGAGCTGTGGAGCGGGATCCAGCCCCGGTCGGGGCGACAGCTGCTGGCCCGGGCCATGCTGATCGAAGCGGAGTGCCGGGCGCAGCTGGACGACCCGGAGGCGGCCGTGCGGCTCGCGGAGCAGGCCGTCGGCCGGCAGCGGGCGATGGTGACGGCCGGAACGCCGCGCGCCGGGGCCGCACTGGCCCACGGGCTGCTCGTCCTCGGCGACCTCACCGCGCGGGCCGGCCGGCCGGACGACGCGGCCGCGCACCTGACCGAGGCGGCGGCGCTCGCCCGCAACGGCCACGACGACGTGCTGGCCCAGGCCCTGTTGGACAGGCTCGAGCTGCGGGCCGCGGCCGAAGACCGGGCTGCGGTCGACATCCTGCTGGCCGAGTTACTTCCGCTCTGCCGGGAGAACGCCGGGCGGCTGCCGGAGGTCTGGCGTCCCCGGCTGGCCCGCGCCCTGCTGATCCGCTGCGCGCTGACAGTGGACGAATTGACGACGGGCTCCGGCGGTTCGCCGGCGGAGGCACCAGGCCGGCGCGGGACAGCGCCGCCGGACGGACCGGCCGAGGACGGCCTGGCAGGCGGAGGCGCGACGAGCACCGGGCGGGACGGAGACGGCCTGGCGGCCGGACGGAAGGCGGTCGAGCTGGCCCGGTTGCTGGCCGGCGGCGACCCGGCGTACCGGGACCTGCTCGGGCGGTGCCTCTTCACGCTCGCGGGCGCGGTGAACCTGGCCGGTGACCCGCGCGGGTCGGCCGATCTGCTGCGCGAGTGCGTGACCGTGCGCCGCGAGCTGTTCGGCGTCGACCCGGTGGCGACCCGGCTCGGGTTGGCGGAAGCCCTGTGCAACCTGGGCAACCGGGTGCACGCCCTCGACCGGCTGGAGGAGGCGGTGGGGATCTACCGGGAGTGCCTCGACCTGCTGCGCGCCGACCCGGACCGGATCGACCGGGCGGAGCTGCTCACCCCGCTGCGCAACCTCGGGCTCACGCTGTCGCGTCTGGACCGCAGGGCCGAGGCGGAGCGGGTCCGGGACGAGATCGCGGCCGTTCAGGAGACGGTCGGCGCCGGTCGCTCCGATCCGTCGTGACGGCCCGCGGCCCGACGCCGGGGAGAGCGTCGGGCCGCGGGCCGCACGAGGAAGAGATCAGGCGGTCTCGGTGATCGGCCGGTCGACCCAGCTCATCATGGCCCGCAGCTTCTGCCCGGTCTCCTCGATCGGGTGCGCCGCGCCCTCGGCCCGCCACTTGGCGAAGTTCGGCCGGCCGGCCTCGTCCTCGGCCACCCACTCGCGGGCGAACTCGCCGGACTGGATCTCGCCGAGGATCTTGCGCATCTCGTCCTTGACCCGGGAGTCGATGACGCGCGGGCCGCGGGACAGGTCGCCGTACTCGGCGGTGTCGGAGATGCTGTAGCGCATCCGGGCGATGCCGCCCTCGTACATCAGGTCGACGATGAGCTTCAGCTCGTGCAGGCACTCGAAGTAGGCCACCTCGGGCGCGTAGCCGGCCTCGGTGAGCACCTCGAAACCGGTCTGCACCAGCGCCGCCGCGCCACCGCACAGCACCGCCTGCTCGCCGAACAGGTCGGTCTCGGTCTCCTCGGTGAACGTGGTCCGGATCGCGCCGGCCCGGGTGCCGCCGATCGCCTTGGCGTACGCCAGGGCCAGGCCGAACGCGTTGCCGCTGGCGTCCTGCTCGACCGCGACCAGGCAGGGCACGCCCTTGCCGTCGACGTACTGGCGGCGGACCAGGTGACCGGGGCCCTTCGGGGCGACCATCGCCACGTCCACGTCGGCCGGGGGCTTGATCAGGCCGTACCGGATGTTGAAGCCGTGCCCGAAGAACAGCGCCTTGCCCGCGGCCAGGTTCGGCGCGATGGACTCGGCGTAGATGTGCCGCTGGGCGGTGTCCGGCGCCAGGATCATGATCACGTCGGCCTCGGCCGCCGCCTCGGCCGGGGTGAGCACCCGCAGGCCCTGCTCCTCCGCCTTCGGCCGGCTCTTCGACCCGGCGGGCAGGCCGATCACCACGTCGACGCCGGAGTCGCGCAGCGACAGCGCGTGCGCGTGGCCCTGGCTGCCGTACCCGATCACGGCGACCTTGCGGCCCTGGATCAGGCCCAGGTCGGCGTCGTCGTCGTAGAACACCTCAACGCTCATTGACTTCCCTTTCGTACGGCGGTGCCCGTCGGCCCGTCGAAAAACTTGTGGGTACGGATCAGGCGGCGCGCAGGGCCGGGCCGGCGGTGATGGCCCGCGAACCCCGCCCGATCGCCACGGTGCCGGACTGGACCATCTCCTTGATGCCGAACGGCTCCAGGTCGCGCAGCAGCGCGTCGAGCTTGTCCGGCGTGCCGGTCGCCTCGATGGTCAGCGTGTCCGGCGCGACGTCGACAACCCGGGCGCGGAACAGGCCGACCGTCTCCAGCACCTGGGCCCGGGCCGCGCGGTCCGCGCGGACCTTGACCAGCAGCAGCTCGCGTGCCACCGACACCTGCGGGTCCAGCTCCACGATCTTGAGGACGTTCACCAGCTTGTTGAGCTGCTTGGTCACCTGCTCCAGCGGCGAGGACTCGGCGTTGACCACGATGGTGATGCGGGAGACGTCCGGGTTCTCGGTCTCGCCCACGGCGAGGCTGTCGATGTTGAACCCGCGCCGGGAGAACAGCCCGGAGACCCGGGCCAGGACACCCGGCTTGTTCTCCACCAGCACGGACAGCGTGTGCATAGTCATTTAGAGTTCGTCCTCGTCGAACGCGGGGCGCACACCCCTGGCGAACATGATCTCGTCGTTGCTGGTGCCGGCGGCGACCATCGGCCAGACCATCGCGTCCTTGCCGACCACGAAGTCGATGACCACCGGCGCGTCGTTGATCGCCATGGCCGCCTCGATGGTCTTGTCCACGTCGGCGGCGTTCTCGCAGCGCAGACCGACGCAGCCGAGCGCCTCGGCGAGCTTGACGAAGTCCGGGATGCGGTGCTTGTGGGTGCCCAGCTCGGTGTTGGAGTAGCGCTCCCCGTAGAACAGGGTCTGCCACTGCCGCACCATGCCCAGGTTGCCGTTGTTGATCACGGCGACCTTGATCGGGATGCCCTCCAGCGCGCAGGTCGCCAGCTCCTGGTTGGTCATCTGGAAGCAGCCGTCGCCGTCGACCGCCCACACCGTGGTGTCCGGCTTGCCGACCTTGGCGCCCATCGCGGCCGGGACGGCGTAGCCCATCGTGCCCAGGCCACCGGAGTTGAGCCAGGTGTGCGGCTTCTCGTACGAGATGAACTGGCTGGCCCACATCTGGTGCTGGCCGACGCCCGCCACGTAGACCGCGTCCGGGCCGGCGATCTCGCCCAGCCGCTTGATCACGTACTGCGGGGAGAGCGTGCCGTCGGCCGGCTCCTCGAAGCCGAGCGGGTAGCGCTCGCGCAGGTCGTCGAGCTGGGCCCACCAGTCGGTCAGGTCGGCCGGCGGGTGCGCGGCCTGCTCGGCGGTCACGGCGGCGATCAGCTCGTCGATCACGTGCCGCGCGTCGCCCACGATCGGGACGTCGGCGTGCCGGTTCTTGCCGATCTCGGCCGGGTCGATGTCGGCGTGCACGACGGTCGCGTCCGGCGCGAACGAGTCCAGCTTGCCGGTCACCCGGTCGTCGAAGCGGGCACCCAGCGCCACGATCAGGTCGGCCTTCTGCAAGCCGTAGACCGCGGCGACGGTGCCGTGCATGCCGGGCATGCCCAGGTGCTGACGGTGCGAGTCGGGGAACGCGCCCAGCGCCATCAGCGTGGTGACCACCGGGATGCCGGTCTGCTCGGCCAGCTTGCGCAGCCCCTCGGTGGCGCCGGCCTTGAGCACGCCGCCGCCGACGTAGAGGACCGGGCGGCGGGCGCCGGTCATCAGCCGGGCCGCCTCGCGGATCTGCTTGCCGTGCGGGTGCAGCGTCGGCCGGTAGCCGGGCAGGTCGAGCGTGGGCGGCCAGGAGAAGGTCGCCGGCGCCTGGAGCACGTCCTTGGGGATGTCGACGAGCACCGGGCCGGGGCGGCCGGTCGCGGCCAGGTGGAACGCCTCGGCCAGCACGCGGGGGATCTCGTCGGCGGTCTGCACCAGGAAGTTGTGCTTGGTGATCGGCAGCGTGATGCCCTGGATGTCCGCCTCCTGGAAGGCGTCGGTGCCGATCGACGGCCGGGCCACCTGCCCGGTGATCGCCACCATCGGGACCGAGTCCATGTACGCGTCCGCGATCGGCGTCACCAGGTTCGTCGCGCCCGGACCGGAGGTGGCGATGCACACGCCGACCCGGCCGGTGGCCTGCGCGTAGCCGGTGGCCGCGTGCCCGGCGCCCTGCTCGTGGCGGACCAGGATGTGCCGGACCGTGGAGTCGTAGAGCGGGTCGTAGGCGGGCAGGATCGCGCCGCCCGGAATGCCGAAGACCACGTCGACGCCGAGCGCCTCCAGCGACCGCACGAGCGAACCGGCGCCCGAGACCTGCGCGGTGGCGGGCTCCCGTACGGGCGTCTCGGTGGTGGCGGCCGCCGGGACGGTACGGCCGGGGCGGGCGGCGGGGTCGGAGTCACCGGCCGCGCCGGTGCCGGAGCGGGCACGGCGGGCGGAGTGGGCGAGGGTCTCTGGCGTGGGTCTCGTCATGGCGGTTCAAGCCTTCGGAAGTGAGTGGGTGACGCGCTTCTCAGGATGGGACGGCGAGGTCCCGGCGATGGTCCGACGGCAACAAAAAAGCCCACGTGCAGGATGCACGGGGCCAGCGCACTCTCGGTGGGAGAGTGCGCTCAGGTAAGTACTCGCGGCGACCGGTTCGACGACATGCGGCTAAGCCTGACGCATCTCACGCGATGAGTCAACTGATCCCACATTTTGGTTCACGGACGTGGGCGTGTCGGTCACCGACAGCCCCTCCACGACCGGTGCCACCTGCGAAGATCCCTCCATCGGGGGACGCTGCGCGGGCACCGCGGCGGGCGGATTGTTGCGCAGCCTCGGCAGCAGCGGCGACGGGGCGCGCGCCGGCGCGGGCGGCGGCGCCGGCGGCATCGCGGTATACCGGTTGCCCGGCGCGGTGGCCGCCTCCAGCATCGCCTCCAGGTGCTCGGCCGGTACGCCCCAGCCGAACAGCGCGCCCTGGCCGAACCGGCACCCGGCGGCCACCACCGCGGCCAGCTCGGTCGGGTTGGTGACGCCCTCGGCGATCACCTCCAGCCCTAGCTGGTGACCCAGGCGCATGACGATGTCGACCATCGGGGCGAACGCCGGGCCGTCCCGCCCGACCGGCCGGACCGGCTCGTGCTCGGCGACCAGACTGTGGTCGATCTTCAGGATGTCGATCGGCAGCCGCCGCAGCTGGCCGAGCGACGAATAGCCGGCGCCGAAGTCGTCCAGCGCGATCCGCACCCCGGTCAGCCGCAGCGCGGTGAGCCGCCGGATCAGCTCGTCCAGGTCGGTGGCGACCGCGTGCTCGGTCACCTCCAGCACCAGCCGCTGCGGCGGCACGTGGTGCGCGCGCAGCGCGTCGGCGACCTGGACCACGTACTCCGGGGCGTGCAGCTCGCGCGGCGACACGTTCACCGACACCCAGACGTCGTGCCCGTCGGCCAGCCAGCGGGAGAGCTGGAAGCAGGCCTGGTGCAGCACCCACGCGCCGAGCTTGGCGATCATCCCGCACTCCTCGGCGAGCGGGATGAACTCGTCCGGCCGGACGTTGCCCAGCTCCGGGTGCCGCCAGCGCAGCAGCGCCTCCGCGCCGACCGGCCGCACCGACGGCAGCGAGGCCACCGGCTGGAAGACCAGCCGCAGCTCGTCGCGCTCGATCGCGCCGCGCAGCTCGTGCTCCATCCGGGTGCGCCGGCTCAGCAACTGGTCGTACGTGGCGTCGTAGCGCTCGATCCGGTTCTTGCCCCGCTGCTTGGCGTAGCGCAGCGCCAGGTCGGCGTTGCGCAGCAGCAACTCGACGTCCTGCTCCCGCTGCCCGGCGGCCACCCCGATGCTCACCGACAGGAAGACCGGCCCGTCCCCCTGCTCGTACGGGCGGCCGAGCACCCCGAGCAGGCGGTCGGCGACCGGGCCGGGGTCGGCCGCACCGTGCATCAGCACCGCGAACTCGTCACCGCCGAGCCGGGCGGCCAGGTCGCCCGGGCGCAGGTTGCCCCGCAGCCGCCGCCCCACCTCGACCAGCACCGCGTCGCCGACGTCGTGCCCGCGCATGTCGTTAACGTTCTTGAAGCCGTCCAGGTCGAGCCCGAGCAGCACGCACGGCACGCCCGCCTCGGCGCTGCGGTGCAGGGCACGCAGCAGTCCGCGCCGGTTCGCCAGCCCGGTCAGCGGGTCGGTGTGCGCCAGCTCGCGGAAGTGCGCCTCGCGCTCGGCGAGCCGGATCGCGTAGCCGCGGACGTCGTTCAGGGCCAGATATTGCCGGGTCACCAGCGCGAACCCCTCGACCGTGCCGGCCACGATCGCGTACCCGTCGAACCCGCCGCCCTGCACCAGGTGGTACATCGCGGAGGCCGCCATGGCGAACATCGGCACGAAGGCGTACTCGCCGTCGCGGCGGATGAAGTCGACGTCGAGCTGCGTCAGGTCGGCGCGGCGCCCGGCCACGGCCGTGGCCATCAGCCCGGCGGCGGTCAGCACCGCGCCGGTGAGCACCATGCCCGGGCCGGCCTGGCAGAGCCCGGCGGACACGGCCAGCCCGCCGGCCGTCACCGCTGTCGCGCCGGCCGCGAGCAGCGTGAGCCACCCGCGCGGCGGCGCGACCCGCAGCACGACGATCACGGTGAGCCCGGTGGTGAGCGCCGCGCTGACGGTGGCCAGCACGATCGGCAGGCAGGCGACCGGGGTGGCGTCGCCGAGCAGCCGGGTCGGCTCGCTGATCGCCACCCAGCCGACGAACCAGAGCGCGCTGCCCATGATCAGGCCGTCGAGCAGCAGCCGGGCGGTGGCCGCCCGGGACGCGGCGGCGCCGGGCAGCCGCAGTACGGCGGCACCGAGACCGAGCGCGGCGAGCGTCGTGCCGACGGCGACCAGGATCGCCCATCCGGTCCGCTGGCCCTGCCGGTGCGCCCAGTGGTCACCGGCGGCCAGCAGACCGCCGAGGCCGACCAGGAGGCTGAACAGGGCGGCCCCGGCGGCGACCGCGAGCAGCAGGTGAGCCGGTCGGCGGGGGCCGGTGCGGCGCCGCACCGAGGCGGCGAGCAGCACGGCGGCGCCGGCCGCGGCGATCCCGCTCAACACCGCGACGGTGACCATCCCCGGGGACGACTGCACGCGTCAACTCTGCCGGATGAGCGCCTCCCGTGGGGCACCGGGTGTGCAACTGTTGGGACACAGGGTGCGCGCGGCGGGGTCGCCGCGCGGATGGTGTCAGACTGGTTGTCATGCCTGAGCTGCGGTCGAGGACCTCCACCCACGGTCGGACGATGGCCGGCGCCCGGGCCCTCTGGCGGGCCACCGGGATGACCGACGACGACTTCGGCAAGCCGATCGTCGCCATCGCGAACAGTTTCACCCAGTTCGTACCCGGTCACGTCCACCTCAAGGACCTCGGCGGCCTGGTCGCCGACGCGGTGGCCGAGGCCGGCGGCGTCGGCCGGGAGTTCAACACGATCGCCGTGGACGACGGCATCGCCATGGGCCACGGCGGCATGCTCTACTCGCTGCCCAGCCGGGAGCTGATCGCCGACGCGGTGGAGTACATGGTCAACGCGCACTGCGCGGACGCCCTGGTCTGCATCTCCAACTGCGACAAGATCACGCCGGGGATGCTGCTCGCCGCGCTGCGGCTCAACATCCCCACCGTCTTCGTCTCCGGCGGCCCGATGGAGGCCGGCAAGACGGTGGCGATCGAGGGCGTGGTGCACTCCAAGATCGACCTGATCGACGCGATGATCGCCTCCTCCAACGAGGCGGTCACCGACGACCAGCTCGGCGAGATCGAGCGCTCCGCGTGCCCGACCTGCGGCTCCTGCTCCGGCATGTTCACCGCCAACTCGATGAACTGCCTCACCGAGGCCATCGGCCTGGCGCTGCCCGGCAACGGATCCACGCTCGCCACCCACGCCGCGCGGCGGTCGCTGTTCGTCGAGGCCGGGCGCACCGTCGTCGAGATCGCCAAGCAGTGGTACGAGAACGACGACGCCTCGGTGCTGCCGCGCTCGATCGCCGGCCGGGAGGCGTTCGAGAACGCGATCGCCCTCGACGTGGCGATGGGCGGCTCCACGAACACCGTGCTGCACCTGCTCGCCGCCGCCCGCGAGGCGGAACTGGACTTCGGCGTCGCCGACATCGACGCGATCTCCCGCCGCGTGCCGTGCCTGGCCAAGGTCGCGCCGAACTCCCCGAACTACCACATGGAGGACGTGCACCGGGCCGGCGGCATCCCGGCCATCCTCGGTGAGCTGGACCGCGCCGGGCTGCTGCACCGCGACGTGCGGTCGGTGCACTCCCCCAGCCTCGACAAGTGGCTGGCCGACTGGGACGTGCGCGGCGGCGCGGCCCGGCCGGAGGCGATCGAGCTGTTCCACGCCGCCCCGGGCGGCGTGCGCACCACCGAGCCGTTCTCCACCACCAACCGCTGGTCGTCGCTGGACACCGACGCGGCCGGCGGCTGCATCAGGGACCGGGAGCACGCGTACAGCGCGGACGGCGGCCTGGCCATCCTGCACGGCAACCTCGCGCCGGCCGGCTGCGTGGTGAAGACCGCCGGTGTGCCCGAGGAGTGCCTGACGTTCCGCGGCCCGGCCAAGGTCTACGAGTCGCAGGACGACGCGGTGACCGCGATCCTCGCCAAGGAGATCGTCGCCGGGGACGTGGTGGTGATCCGGTACGAGGGCCCGAAGGGCGGCCCCGGCATGCAGGAGATGCTCTACCCCACCTCGTTCCTCAAGGGCCGTGGGCTGGGCCGTTCCTGCGCGCTGCTCACCGACGGCCGGTTCTCCGGCGGCACCTCCGGCCTGTCCATCGGGCACGTCTCCCCGGAGGCGGCGTCCGGCGGCCTGATCGCGCTGGTCCGCGACGGCGACGAGATCGTCATCGACATCCCGGGCCGGTCGATCGAGCTGAACGTGCCCGCCGACGAGCTGGAGGCACGCCGGGTGGCCGAGGAGAAGCGGGACCGCCCGTACACGCCGGTCGACCGGCAGCGCCCGGTGTCGGCGGCGCTGCGCGCGTACGCGTCGATGGCGACCTCGGCCAGCGACGGCGCCTACCGTCGCGTCCCGGAGTGAGCAACGCGGGGCTCTGCGGCAGGGCCCCGCGCGACGCCCGCCGCCGGTAGGGTCCGGCGGCGTGGAGACGACGGTGAGCTACGCGCGACTGGTCCGGCCCGCGATCGACCGGGTGTACGTGGGCGCCCGCTGGGGAGCCCGCGCCCGGATGGAGGCCTTCTACGCCGAGCGGGGCTGCACACTCGGCGCGGAGAACAGCTTCTTCTCCGGTGTGCTGGCCCGGCCGATGCCCGCCGAGGCGCTGGCCGACGGCCTGATCTACACGTCCGGCAGCATGGACGAGGAACTGGAGCAGGGCATCGTCGTCCGGGACGCCGACGGCGCCTGGCACCTCACCGACCTGGGCCGCGAGCTGACGCTGTTCGCCCAGCGGGCCAGCGGTGAGGCAGCCGAGGAACTGTGGTCGACGCTGCCCGGCGTGCTGCCCGGCCTGAGCATCGTGCCCCGCCTCGCCGACCTGGTCGGCCGGGTGCTGACGCACGCGCAGGCCACCGGCGGGCCGGTGTTCCGGGCGATGTCCCCGCCGTACGAGCCGGAGGGCGCCTCCCCGGCGCTGCTGCTCGTCACCCGGCTGGGCTCGCTGCGCCATCATCGCGCCGACGCGCACCGGGCCGCGTGGCGGGCCGCCGGGCTGACCGCCGACGAGATCCGTACGCTGCCGGACGGGCCGGAGCGCGCGGCGATCGAGGCGGACACCGACCGCCGCGACGAGCCGGCGTACGCGGTCCTCACCGAGGCGGAGCGGTGGGAACTGCTGGCCGGCCTCGCCGCCCTGCCCAACTAGCGCTCTCGGCCTGCACAGCCGCGTCCGGTGGAACGTCATGGGTGTCAAACGATGCCGTAGACACCCATGACGTTCCACTCACGGCGCGGGCGGCACTCGAAGGGACCGCAGCCTAGGCCGGGCTCGCGGCGAGGGCGACACCCCGGGCGTACGCGATGGCGGCCGGGGTGTCCGCGAACACCAGGCCCTCGCGGCGCAGCTCGTCGGCGACGCCGAGCGTGCTGAGCACCTGGTCGTGGCCCGGCGTGATGCCGGAGAGCAGCACCGTGATCCCCCGGGCGCGCAACCGGGCGATGGCGTCGCCGAGCACCTGCGCGCCCGTCGCGTCGACGGTGGAGACGCGGGACATGCGCAGGATCACCACCCGCACGTCGGCCACCTCGGCCAGTTCCAGCAGGAAGGTGTGCGCGGCGGCGAAGAACAGCGGCCCGTCCAGCCGGTACGCGACGATGTGCTCGGCGAGCAGCGCGTGCTCCTCGGCGCTGTGCTCGCCGGTGTCCAGCGGCACCTGTTCCAGCTTGGCGCTGCGGGCCACCGCGCGCAGCGCCAGGACCGCCGCGACGGCGAGCCCGACGACCACCGCGGTCACCAGGTCCCAGATGACAGTGACGGCGAACGTCAGCACCAGCACCACCGCGTCGGCGCGGGTGGCCCGCATCAGCGCGAGCAGGGAGGCCGCCTCCACCATCCGTACCGTGGTGGCGAGCAGCACCCCGGCCAGGGCGGCCAGCGGGATGCGGCCGACGAGCGGGGCCGCGGCGAGCACGATCGCGGCGAGGGCCACCGCATGGGTGAGCGCGGCGAGCTTCGAGGACGCCCCGGCGCGGACGTTCACCGCGGTACGGGCGATGGCGGCGGTCGCCGGGATGCCGCCGAAGACCGGGGAGGCGAGGTTGGCCAGGCCCTGGCCGAACAGTTCCCGGTCCGGGTCGTGCCGCTCGCCGACCGTCATGCCGTCGGCCACCGTGGCGGAGAGCAGGCTCTCCAGGGCGGCGAGCGCGGCCACGGCGAGGGCGCTCGGCAGCAGTACGCCCAGCGCACCGAGGTCCACGAAGTCCAGCGACGGCGCGGGCAGCCCCTGCGGCAGCTCGCCGATCCGGGCCAGCTCGATCGGGGTCAGCTCGGCGAGCAGCGTCGCAGCGGCCACTCCGACCAGGGAGAACGGCACGGCGGGCCGCCACCGGCCGCCGAGCAGCATCAGCGCCGCCACACCGAGCGCCACAGCGATCGCGGCGGGCCGGGGCTGCGCGGCGAACCGGGCGACCGCGTCGGCTGCGACCGCCCACACCTTCTCGCCGTGCGCGCCGGTGACGCCGAGCGCGGCCGGCACCTGTTGCAGCGCGATGACCACGGCGATGCCGGCGGTGAAGCCCTCGATCACCGGGGACGGCAGGTAGCGGACGTACCGGCCGAGGCGGGCCACTGCGAGCGCGATCAGGATCAGCCCGGCCAGCGCGCCGACCATCAGCACGCCACCGGCGCCGAACTGCTGCACCACGGGCACCAGCACCACAGTCATGGCCCCGGTGGGACCGGAGACCTGGAGGTTGGAGCCGCCGAAGACCGCCGCGACGGCTCCGGCGACGACGGCGGTGACCAGGCCGGCCTGCGCGCCGAGCCCGGAGGTGACGCCGAAGGCGAGCGCCAGGGGCAGCGCCACCACGGCGACGGTGAGCCCGGCGAGCAGGTCGCGCCGGGGTGAGCGGCGCGCTGCCGCCCAGTCGGCCCGGCCGGGCAGCAGCCCGCGGAACAGCCGGCCCGCCTGCCGGACGGCGTCACCGGCGCGAAGGGCCGCCGCACTCACCGGTCCGTCCCGGAGGCCCGCAGCTCGTCCAGCAGCGCGTCCCGGTCGGTGAGGACCGCGCCGAGGATGCGTCGTCCGGCGGCGAGCAGGTCGGCCACGTCGGGGGTGCTGAGCGCGTACATGACCAGCGGGCCGTCCCGGTACGAGGTGACCATGCCGGCGCGGCGCAGCACGGCGAGCTGCTGGGAGAGGTTCGACGCCTCCACGTCGATGGCGGCCAGCAGGTCGCGTACCGGCTTCGGCCCGTCCTGGAGCAGTTCGAGCACCCGGATGCGCACCGGGTGCCCGAGGGTGCGGAACAGCTCCGCCTTGGCCTGGTACAGCGGCACCGACATGACTCACCCCTCCGACGACTCTGAAGACTTTAGCACTTGCAGAAATCTTCAAATCGACGGAGATGGGGTGTGACCCCTCAGACGAGGTCGTTGACGCAGCGCAGCACCGGGCGGCGGGTGAGCGCGTCGGCGTCGAGCGGGCCCGGCGCGTACACGGTGAACGTCGCGCTCTCCCCCGGCAGCAGCGTCACCAGGGCCCGGTCCACCTGCGCGGCCGGATCGAGGCGATCCGGGAACAGCGTCAGGTCGCGCAGCACGGTCCGGGCGGTCACCCTGATCCGCCGGCCGCCGTCGACCGGCTCGGCGGTCGCGTCCCACTGCGCCGCCGGCCACCGCACGTCGCGGTCCTCGGCGAAGAACCACAGCGCGCGCTCCGCGGCGTCCCCGGCGTCCGCGACGAGCAGTTCCGCGCGGCCGTCGTCCGGCCGCGCCAGCTCCGCCGGGAGTTCCACCACGACCGAGGAGTACGCCGGGACGTCGAGGTCGACCGAGGTCTTCGCCCTCGGCTCCCCGGTGAGGGCCAGCCGGGTGACGGTGGCCGGCCCGCTCCACGACTGGGCGGTCTCGTTCACCGCCACCAGCGCCAGCCCGCCGTCGCGCGGCTGCACCGTCAGCAGCCGGTCGGCGTAGGCGCGGCGCAGCGCGTACCAGAGGGGTTTGCGGCGGCCGTCGCCGTCGATCGCCGACCACGACGTGACCGGCCAGCAGTCGTTCAGCTGCCACACGACGGTGCCGGTACAGACCGGCCGGTGCGAGCGGAAGTGCTCGACGCCGAGCTGGATGGCGCGGGCCTGGTTGAGCTGGGTGAGGTAGTGCCAGTCGTCGAAGTCGGCGGGTGGCGGCAGGTGGGCGTCGAGCCCGCGCCGGAGCTTGCCGTCCCCGTCCGCGGCCTTCTGATGGTGTGCCATGCCCGGCGAGTCGTGCGCGAGCGGATCGTCGGAGAGGGACCGGCGCAGCGTCGCGTACGCGGGCGGCGCCTGGTAGCCGAACTCGGCCACGAACCGGGGCACGTACTCCCGGTAGCGCGTGTAGTCGTCGGTGTTCCACACGTCCCAGATGTGCGTGGTGCCGTGCGCCGGGTCGTTGGGATGCACGTCCTCGCTGCCGGACCAGGGGCTCCCCGGCCAGTACGGGACCGTCGGGTCCAGCTCGCCGACGATCCCCGGCAGCAGGTCAAGGTAGTAGCCGCGCCCCCAGGTACGCCCGTCCAGGGGCTCCTGCCAGTCCCAGTCGTGCCAGCCCCAGATGTTCTCGTTGTTGCCGGTCCAGAGCACCAGCGACGGGTGCCCGGCGAGGCGGGTCACCTGCTCGCGCGCCTCCGCCTCGACCTCGGTGCGGAACGGCTCCTCCTCCGGGTACGCCGCGCAGGCGAACAGGAAGTCCTGCTGCACCAGCAACCCGATCTCGTCGGCGAGGTCGTAGAAGTCGTCCGACTCGTACCGGCCGCCGCCCCAGACGCGCAGCAGGTTGACGTTTGCGCCGGCCGCTTGGCCGAACCGATGCGCCAGGCGCTCCCGGGTGACCCGGTTTCCGAACGCGTCGTCGGGGATCCAGTTGACGCCCTTGACGAACACCGGCACGTCGTTGACGTGCAGCGTGAACGGGGTGCCGTGCGCGTCGGGTGTGGTGTCGAGCCGGACCGAGCGGAACCCGATCCGCCGGGCGGCGGCGTCCAGCTCCCGGCCGTCGGCGCCGTGCAGGGTGACGTCGAGGTCGTAGCGCGGCTGGTCGCCGTACCCGATCGGCCACCACAGCGCGGGGTCCGCGACGGTGAGCGTCACGACGGCGGTCCGCTCCCCCGCCGGTACGGCGACCTCGCCGCTGACCCCGGCGACGGCGGCGCGGACGGTCAGCGGCTCGTCGCCGGCCCGCTCGACCTGCACGTGCAGCTCGACCCGGCCGACTCCGTCGGCCACCGTCACGAGCGGCCGGACCGACGCGAGCCGGGCGGTGGACCAGGTGTGCAGGCCGATGTCGCGCCAGATGCCGGCGGTGACGAGCGTCGGCCCCCAGTCCCAGCCGAAGTTGCAGGCGGTCTTGCGGATGAAGTGGAACGGCTCCGGGTACGCGTTGGGCCGATCGCCGAGCCGGTCCCGGTGCGCCTCGGCATACCGGTACGGGGAGGCGAAGCGTACGGCCAGGGTGTTGCCGTCCGGGCGCAGCAGCGCGCGGACGTCGAAGCGGTACGAGCGGTGCTGGTTCTCGGTGCGGCCGACCTCGACGCCGTTGAGCGTCACGGTGGCGACGGTGTCGAGCCCGGCGCAGACCAGGTCGACCCGGTCGTCGTCACCGGGTCGCCCGGCGAACGTGGTCTCGTAGACCCAGTCGGTGCGGCCGATCCAGGTGAGGCGGTTCTCGTTGTCGTCCAGGTACGGGTCGGGGATGAGGCCCGCCGCCAGCAGGTCGGTGTGCACGCAACCCGGGACCGTGGCCGGCACGGCCGTCCCGGCGATCTCCGGCGGCACCGCCGGACCGGGCTCGGCCCGCAGCGTCCATCCCTCGTGCAGCAGCGTTCGACGGCTCACGACTTCACCGCGCCTTCCATGATTCCGCGGACGATCTGACGTCCACCGATGAACAGCATGACCAGCAGGGGGACGGTGGCGATGAACGCACCAGCGAGCACCCGCCGGTAGATCACGTAGTTGCCGCTTGCGAGGTCGGAGACCGCCACCATCGACGTCGGGTAGTCGGTGCCGCTGAGCGTGATCAGCGGCCACTGGAAGTCGTTCCAGGTCGCCACGAACGTGAGCAGGCCGAGCACCGCCAGCGCCGGGCGGATCGCCGGGAGCACGATCGTCGCGTACACCCGCATGGTCGTGGCGCCGTCGACCCGGGCCGACTCGATCAGCTCGTCCGGGACGGTGTTCACGATGAACTGCCGCATGTAGAACACGCCGAACGCGGTGACCAGGCCGGGCGCGATGACGGCGAGCAGCGTGCCGTTCCAGCCGAGCTTGCCCATCACGATGTAGAGCGCGACGATGCCGAGCTGGTTGGGCACGGTCAGGGTGAGCACCACGAACAGCATCAGCGCGCGGCTGCCTTTGAAGCGCAGCTTGGCGAACGCGAAGCCGGCCAGCGAGCAGAAGAACAGCACCGAGGCGGTCACGACGGCGGAGACGATGACGCTGTTGACCAGTGACGCGGCGAAGTAGACGTCCTGGAGGGAGAAGACCTCGTCGACGTTCGTGAGGAAGCGGTCGCCGGGGACCACAGCGGGTGGCAGCTTCGCCAGCGCCTCGTCGTCGCTGGTGGCGATGACGAACATCCAGTAGAGCGGGAACGCGGCGAACAGCATGCTCACCGCGAGCAGCAGGTAGGTCCAGAGCCCGGCCGGGGTGTCCTGTGGCGCCCGGGCCACCACGCGTCGCGTCGTCACCGGCGGCCTCCGGAGAGTCGGTTGGTCAGCAGGTAGTTGACGCCGGCCACGATCAGGATGATCAGGAACAGCGCCCACGACATGGCGGCCGCGTACCCGAGGTTGAGGTCCTTCCAGCCGACCTTGTAGATGAGCTGGGCGATGGTCTGCCACTCCCCGTCCGGCCCGCCGGTCGCGGCCTGCGCGTTCGGGTCGAACAACATCGGCTCGGTGAACAGCTGCAACCCGCCGATGGTGGACAGGATGACGGTGAACAGGACCACCGGCTGGATCATCGGCACGGTGATCCGCCAGAGCTGCTTCCACGGGCCGGCGCCGTCGATCGCCGCGGCCTCGTAGACGTCGCGCGGAATGGACTGCATGGCGGCCAGGTAGAGCAGCGCGTTGTAGCCGATCCACTTCCAGTTGACCATGGTGGCGATGGCGATCCAGGCGTGCAGCTTGTCCGCCCGCCAGTCGATCGGGTCCTCCGGGCCGCCGATGCCGAGCAGGCCCAGCGCCCAGTTCGCCATGCCGAAGTCGCGGGAGAAGAAGACGCTGAACACCATCGTCGAGGCCACGATCGGTGTCACGTACGGCAGCAGCACGCCCACCCGCCACCACGTCTGCGCCCGCAGCCTGCGGTTGAGCAGCGACGCGACGAGCAGCGCGAGCAGCAGTTGCGGCACGGTGGAGAGCAGGAAGATGCCGAACGTGTTTGCCAGGGCGTTCCAGAAGTCCTCGTCGGCGAACAGGCGGCTGAAGTTCTCGGTGCCCGCCCAGTACGGCAGCGTCGGGTCGTCGAGGCGGTAGTTGCGCAGCGACACGACCGCGTTGAACAGCAGCGGGAACAGCCCGAACACGAGGAAGAGCAGGAAGAACGGCGCGATCATCAGGTACGGCATGTAGCGCATGTCGAAGCGGTACAGCCGGTCGCGCCAGCTCATCCGCCGGTCGCCGGCGCCGGTACGGCCGGGCTTGCGCGCGGGTGGACGGCCTGGTGGCGCGGGCGCGGCACGGGTGCTGGACATCTGTTCACTCCAGAGCCGGGAGATCGGACGGTGACGGGGCGGACCGGGCCGCCCCGTCACCTGTGACACGTCAGGACTTGGCGGCCTTCTCGGCCTCCTTGACCGCCTCGTTCCAGGCGGCGTCGGACTTGAGCGACTTGTTCTCCACCCGCCGGATGACGTTCTCGACCGCCACCCGGGTCGGGCCGTTCTTGCGGCCCAGGTACTGCGGGGTGAGGCCCTGCGCCATCTTCGGGAAGATCTGGCCGACCGGGGCGTCGTTGAAGAACGGGTTCTTGAAGTCGGCGATCGCCGGGTCGCTGTAGAGCGCCGGCTGCGACGGCAGGTTGCCGACCTTCTTGAAGATCTCGATCTGCTGCTCCGGCGCGACCAGCCAGGTCAGCAGCTTGTACGCCTCGTCGACGTTCTTGCCCTGCTTGGGCAGCGTCAGGAAGGAGCCACCCCAGTTGCCGCCGCCACCCGGTACCGCGGCGATGTCCCACTTGCCCTCGGTGCCCGGTGCGGTGTCCTTGATGTGGCCGAGCATCCAGGCCGGGCAGGCGAGCACCGCGAACGCACCGCTGGTGAAGCCCTTGTCCCAGTCGGCCTGGAAGCTGACCAGGTTGGCCGACAGCCCGGCGCCGACCGCCTTGACCGTGTAGTCGAACGCGACCTTCGGGCCCTGCTCCATCCGGAGCTGGTCCTGCTCGTCGTAGAACCCGACCGGCTGCTGGCCGAGGATCGGGTTGAACAGGTTGGTGCCGGCGTCGATGAACTTCTTCTTCGTCTTGGCGGTGTACTGCTGGCCGACCTCGATGAACCTGTCCCAGGTGGGCCAGAGCGCTGACACCTGGTCGCGTTCGGTGGGCAGGCCGGCGGCCTTGAACAGGTCGGTGCGGTAGCACATGGCCAGGCCGCCGACGTCGGTGCCGAGGCCGATCTGCGTCTTGCCGTCCGCCGACAGCGACTGCTTCCACTTCCAGGGCAGGTACTTGCTCTCGTACGAGCCGGCACCCTTGTCGAGCAGGTTGACGAACTTGTCGGACTGGCTGCGGAACTGGACCATGAAGCCCTCGTCGATCGCCGCGATGTCGGGCGCGCCGTTGCCGGCGACGAGCTTCTTCTGCAGGTCCTCGTGCTGGGCGTTGTACTCGCCCGAGTTGAGCTGGATCTTGACGTTCGGGTGCTCGGCCTCGTACTTGGCCTTCAGATCCTGAAGCCCGAAGTCGCCCCAGAAGTTGATTTTCAGCGTGACCTGACCACCGGCCGAGTCCGAGCCGCCGGTGGTGCTCCTGCCGCTGCAGGCGGCGATCATGACCAGGCTGACGGCACCGACGGCGGCCACCCGCGCCAGGTGCGTCCAGGACCGTCTCATCTCATCCTCCGCGCCGTATGGGAACGCTCCCGAATATCGAGAGACGTTGACTGAACCGGATAAGTGACGCCACCGTACGGTCCTCATTCATGACTGTCAACGGTCGGTTACCGAGGTGCCGGTCCGGTAACCTCGCCGCCGCTCACGACCACGCTCCGGGCGGTCGTCGGCGGGTCCGCGCTCTAAGCTGAACCGCACAAGCGACTGCCGCCGGATGCGGTCCACCGGCGCCGCCGGCGGCACCCGGGCCCGGCAGCGCGTGCAGTAGCGTCACCAGACGCCGGTGATCCGGCGACCGGAAGCGCCCGCGAGGGCCGGACACAGTGGAGGAACGCTTCGGTGAAGCGGCCGACCATCGCCGACGTCGCCCGGCGCGCCGGGGTCTCCAAGGGCGCGGTGTCGTACGCCCTGAACGGCCAGCCCGGTGTCTCCGAGGCGACCCGGCAGCGGATCCTCGCCATCGCCGCCGAGATCGGGTTCCGCCCGAGCAGCGCCGCCCGCGCGTTGTCCGGCGCCACCGCCAAGGCGGTCGGGCTGGCGCTGTGCCGCCCCGCCCGGATACTCGGCATCGAGCCGTTCTTCATGGAGCTGATCAGCGGCGTCGAGGCCGAACTGTCGGCCCGCTCGTACGCGCTCACGCTCCAGGTAGTCAGCGACCAGGAGGCCGAGATCGCCGTCTACCGGCGGTGGTGGGCCGAACGCCGGGTGGACGGCGTGCTCGTCTGCGACCTGCGCACCGACGACCGGCGCGTGCCGGCGCTGGAGGAACTGCAACTGCCGGCGGTGGTGATCGGCGGACCCGGGCACACCGGGGGCCTGGCGAGCGTCTGGGCCGACGACGCGGCGGCCCTCGTCGAAACCGTGGAGTATCTGGTCGCGCTCGGCCACCGGCGCATCGCCCGGGTCGGCGGGCTGCAGTCGCTGCTGCACACCGAGATCCGCACCGAGGCGTTCACCGGCGTGTGCCGGCGGCTCGGGCTGGACGAGGCGACCACCGTCTGGTCCGACTACACCGGCGAGGAGGGCGCGCGGGCCACCCGGCGGCTGCTCAGCTCCGCCGGCCGCCCCACCGCGGTGATCTACGACAACGACGTGATGGCGATCGCCGGGCTCTCGGTGGCCCAGGAGATGGGCCTCACCGTGCCGGGCGACCTGTCCATCGTGGCCTGGGACGACTCGCCGCTCTGCCGGCTGGTGCACCCGCCGCTCACCGCGCTGGGCCGGGACATCCCGGCGTACGGCGCGCACGCCGCCCGCCAGCTCCTGGCCGTGATCGCGGGCGAGCCGGCCGCCGTCGTGCAGGACGAGACCGCGCATCTGACGCCGCGCGGCAGCACCGCCCCACCGCGTACGACGAACCGCTGAACCGGTTCAGCTCACCGCGCGGTGGACGGGTACTCCTCGAACCACGCCTCGACCCGTTCGGCGGTCGCCGGCCGGGCCAGCGCGAAGCCCTGACCGTACCGGCAGCCGGCCCGCCGCGCGCCCGCCACCTGGGCCTCCGACTCCAGTTCCTCGACCACCAGCTCCACGCCGAGCCGGTCGGCCAGGTTCGCCACCACGTCGATCAGCGGACGCTGCCCGTCCCCGCCCGGGCCGACCAGGTGCGGGCCCACCTTGAGCAGGTCGATCGGCAGCCGGCGGAGCTGCGCGAGCGAGGCGTGCTCGGCCCGGAAGTCGTCCAGCGCGATCCGCACGCCGATCGACCGCAGACCGGCCAGCCGGGCCACCACTGTGGACGGCTCCGCGCCCACCACCGGCTCGGCCACCTCCACCACCAGCCGTTCCGGCACCACGTCGTACGCGGCCAGCGCGGTAGCGGTACGCGCCACGAAGTCCGGTGCGGCCAGCTCGCGCGGCGTCACGTTCACCGCCATCCACAGATCGCGGCCGCCCTCCGACCACGCGGCGAGCTGGCGGCAGGCCCGGTCCAGCACCCACCGCCCGATCTCGCCGGTCAGGTCGAGGTCGGCCGCCACCGGCAGCAGCTCGGCCGGCAGCACGGTGCCCAGCGCCGGGCTGCGCCAGCGCAGCAACGCCTCGGTGCCCACGGGCATCCGGTCGGCGAGCGCCACCACCGGCTGGTAGACCAGGTCCAGCTCACCGCGCGCCACCGCGCCGGGCAGCTCCCGCTCCAGATCCAGGCGGCGGACCAGCTGCTCCTCCAGGTAGGCGTCGTACCACTCGACCCGGTCCCGGCCGAGCTGCACCGCCCGGCGGCGGGCCAGGTCCGCCTGGCGCAGCACGTCCTCCGGATCGCCGCCGCTGGTCTCGGCCAGCCCGACGCTCACCCTCAACCGGGCGAGACCTCCGGGCCGGGGGTACGGCTCGGCCAGCGCCGCGAGCAGCCGCAGACCGAGCGCGTACGCGAGCACCGGCCCGCGGTCGGTGAGCACCGCGTACTCGGTGTCGCCGAGCCGGGCGACCAGATCCTGCGTCTCGGCGCCCGCTCGCAACCGGCGTGCGGCCTCGGTCAGCATCGGTCCCTCCGGCACCGCGCCACCCGTACCGTGCAGGTCGACGACGAGCAGCGCGCCGCCACTGCGTTCCGCCATCGCCCGGACCAGTTCGGCGCGCGTCAGCGGCACGGGCTCGGCCGCCCGGGCGTCCGGTCCGAGCCGGCGCCGCAACCACGCCTCGCGAGCCGCGAGCCGTTGCACGCGGCGACGCTGGTCGGCGGCGGCGAGCAGCTCACCCGCCATGATCGGCGGAACGACGGCCAGACCCAGGGCCATCGCGGCGGTGCTGAACTCCCCCGCCGTCATCAGGTGGATCCCGGCGGCCAGCGCGGCGATCCCGGCCGGCGCGGTGAGGCGCGGCCACGCGGCAGGCGCCACGTCCCGGCCCGGTCGTTCACCCCCGGAGGTACGCCGGGCGCCGGCGGCGGTGAGCAGCGCCCCCGCCACCAGCGGCGCCGCGACGAGCGGCAGCGCCCGGTCCGGCGCACCGTAGACCAGCAGCACCACCAGTAGCGTCAGCCCGCCGAGCGTCAGCGCGGAACCGGCGTGGCAGCGCGCGGCACCGGGCCGGCGCCGGCGTTCGGCGACGGCGGCCACCGCGAGCACGGCGAGCACCACCGCGCCGCCCGCCGCCACCATTGCGGCGACGGCCGGGACCGGGCCGCCCGGCAGCAGCGTCCAGCCCGCGAAGACCAGGCTCACGCCGAGCGCGAGCACGTCGACGGTACGGCGCACCAGCTCCGGGCCGGACAGCCGGGATCGGCCGGGCAGGCGCAGCAGCGCCGTCACGTGCAGTGCCCCGGCGAGGCACAGCCCGGCCAGCGCGATCGGCAGCCGGTGCGCGGCGTCGCTCAGCGGCAGCACCGCGACGGTGAGCCCGGCGACCAGGACGGCACCGTCCAGGATGGCGGCGACCCGGCGGGACAGGGCCGCCCGGCGAGCCCGCCGCCCGGTCCTCGGGCCGAGCGCCGTCGCGCCGTGCGGCACAGCGAGGCCCCGAGCCCCGTCTGCCGGCGCGGGCCGGCCTGTCGGCGCGCGGTGGCCGGTCGGCGCGGGACGGTCGGTCGATTCGGAATGGCCGGTCGGTGCCGGATGGTCGGGCAGTGCGGGACGGTCGGGCGGTGTGGCGGCTCCGGCCAGCCAGGCGAGCCGGACGCAGGCGAGGGCGAAGCCTCCCGCGACGGCGAGCGCGGCGGCAGCGGGGCCGGGCAGGGCACCGGCGACGCCGGCGAGGACAGAGGCCGTGCCGGTGAGCGACACGGCGACATCAGGCAGGACTGATCGCCGACGGGGAACGGCGGGAGGGGGGACGGGCACGGCGGTCGCCTTCGTGAGGGGGCACGGGGGCGGTGCGGTTGCGGTACGCGGTACGACGTGCGGGGTCGGGGCGGTACGGGAACGCATCGGCGGGGACCGCTGCGGCCACGCCTAGAAACGATCCCGGAAGCGCCCGGTGACGTCACCCAGCCAGTGACATCCGTCACATCAACGGTCTTCTTGGATCGGATCACCCTCGAGATCGACGCGTCGGGTCGCGCGTCGCCCCCTCCGCCCGAGATCTTGGAAGGAAACGGCCCGCGGAGGGGCCCAACGCCTCCAAGATCTCCAGCGGCCAGGCCGAGGGCGGGTCGCTTGACCGGGGGGTGGGGACGCCCGCGGGGTGGCGGGGACCGGCCGGGTGGGATCATCGGGAGGTGAGCCGCGCCGATACCGTCCGTTTCCGTCACAACCAGGCCATCCTGGTCGCCGCGATCGTCGCCTTCATCGGCGCGCTGCCCCTGGCCTCCGCCCGCTGGTGGCTGCTCTGGGTGCTGCTCGTACCGCTCGCCGTCGCGGTCTGGGCGTGGCGGGCCGGCACCGACGCCGACGCCCGGGAGCTGCGGCTGCGGGCGCTCGTCGGGCAGCGCCGGGTGCCGTGGAACCGGGTCGCCGAACTCGCCGGTGATTCCCGCGGCCGGGCGATGGCCCGGCTCGACGACGGCGAGGTGGTGATGCTGCCGGCGGTACGCGCCACCGAACTGTCCCGGCTGATCGCCGTCACCGGGCAGGAACTACCGGACGCCGACGGCGATCAGTAAGCCGGCGATCAGTAGCCGTCGACCACCCGGTTCGTCAGCTCCTCGCCTGCCACGTACCGGCGCAACTGCTCGCCCACCAGGCGGTACGCGCGGGGCAGCAGCCCGCGTACCGAGCCGGCGACGTGCGGGGTGAGCAGCACGTTCGGCAGTTCCCACAGGGGATGGTCGGCGGGCAGCGGTTCCGGGTCGGTGACGTCCATCGCGGCGCGCAGACGGCCCGAGGTCAGCTCGGCCACCAGCGCCGAGGTACGGGCCACCGGCCCGCGGGCGGCGTTGACGAGCAGCGCGCCGTCCGGCATCGCGGCGAGGAAACGTTCGTCGACCATGCCCCGGGTCTGCTCGGTCAGCGGCACCAGGAGCACCACCACGTCCGCCTCCGGCAGCAGCGCGGGCAGCTCGTCGACCCCGTGCACGCCCTGGTCGGGGCGCGGCGTACGGGCCACGAGCGTGAAGCTCACCTCGAACGGGACGAGCCGGTCGCGGACCGCGGTGCCGATCGAGCCGGCGCCGACGATGAGCACCCGCTTGCCGGCCAGCTCGTCGGTGGGCGCCACCTCGTCGTACGCCCACTCGCGCCGCGCCTGCGCCCGCGCCAGCGGCGCGAACCCGCGCAGCGAGGCGAGGATCGCGGCGACCACCCACTCGGCGGTGGGCGAGTCGTGCACGCCCCGGGCGTCGCAGAGGGTCACGCCGCCGGGCATCCGTCCCACCCAGGCGTCCGCTCCGGCGGAGAGCAGTTGCACCACCTCGACGTCGGGCAGCTCGGCGAGGAGCGCGCCGGCGTCCGGGCCGGACAGGAACGGCGGCACCCAGAACCGCACCCCGGCCGGGGACGACGGGAGCCGGTGCGGGTCGTCCAGCACCTCCACGGTGACGCCGGGCGGCGGCTCGCCGAGCAGCCGGCGGCCTTCGGGGTGCGGGATCCATACCTTCACGACCGCCGACGATATCGGCCCCGGACCGGCCGGCGCGGCGTGACCCGTGACGAACACCGCGCCGGGAATGGAGTGGCGGTCCGGCGGGGTATAACCGAGAACGGGATGCCGGTCGGGTGTTCCGCTTGCTGAGGGCGGTGGCGATGAGCGAGGACGGCCGGGGACGGGTGTCCGTGCCGATTCCGGCGCTCGCCGATCCCGACCGGTTGCGCTCACTCGACGAGACGCGGCTCGACGCCGTACCCGACGAGTCGTTCGACAGGTTCGCGCGGCTGGTCGGCGACCTGCTGGACGTACCCGTCGCGCTCGTCTCCCTGGTGGACGCGGACCGTCAGTTCTTCCCCGGCGCGACCGGGCTGCCGGAGCCGTGGGCGGCCCGCCGGGAGACGCCGCTGACCCACTCGTTCTGCCAGCACGTCGTCGACATCGAGAGGCCGCTGGTGCTGCCCGACGCCCGCCTCTACCCGCGCGTACGCCTCAACCTGGCGATCGAGGATCTGGGCGTGGTGGCGTACGCGGGCATGCCGCTGACCGACCTGGAGGGGCGGGTGCTCGGCTCGCTCTGCGCGATCGACAGCAAGCCCCGGGCCTGGACGAAGGAGCAGTTGCGGACGCTCGCCGACCTGGCCGCCGCGTGCTCCTCGGAGCTGCGGTTGCGCATCGCGGTCCGGGGCGCCGAGCAGGCCCGCCGCCGCACGGAGGAGGCACACGACCGGCTCGCCATGCTGGCCGGGATGAGCGAGATGCTCGGCGGCACGCTCGACGTGGCCACCGCTGTGGACCGGCTCGGGCACGCGATGGTGCCGCTGCTCGCCGACTGGTGCCTGATCACGCTCGTCGACCCGGCGGGCCGGCCGCGCACCGTCACCGGCGTGCACCGGGACGCCGAGCGTGAGGCCGACCTGGCCCGCTTCGCCGAGTTGCTGACCACAGGCCTCAGCGCGGAGTCGCAGATCCGGTCGGTGCTGCGTACCGGGCGGCCGGTGGTGCGGGCCGTGGCCGGCCTGGACGACCTGGCGCGCGGCACGACACGCCCGGAGCTGGTGCCGCTCGCCGAGCGGCTCGGCATCGGTTCCCACCTGACCGTGCCGATCACCGCCGCCGGGGACCGGGTGATCGGGGCGGTCACGCTGGTCAACCGTCCGGGGCGGCGCGGTTTCGACCCGAGCGACCTGCGCACCGCGCAGGACATCGGGGTACGCGCCGGACAGGCGGTCGGCAACAGCCGCCTCTACGGCGAGCAGCGCCACGTCGCCGAGGTGCTCCAGCACAGCATGCTGCCGACCCTGCCGGCCGTGCCGGGGATCGAGCTGGCCGCCCGCTACCTGCCGGCCGCCGACCGGGTGGAGGTGGGCGGCGACTGGTACGACGCGTTCGTCCAGCCCGACGGCGAGTTGATCGCCGCGATCGGCGACGTCGCCGGGCACGACATCGAGGCGGCGGCCACCATGGGCCAGTTGCGCAACCTGGTGCGTGGCAACGCGTACGGGCGTAACGACCCGGTGGAGGATCTGGTGGCCCACCTGGACCGGGCCATGGGCGGGCTGCGGGTGCCCACCGTGGCGACCGCCGTGCTGGCCCGGGTCCGTCCGGCCGCCGGCGGGCTGACGGTCTCCTGGTGCAACGCGGGGCATCCGCCGCCGCTGCTGGTCCGCGCCGACGGCACGGTCTCGGTGGCGGACGGCCGCGGACCGCTGCTCGGGCTGGCCCGGCCGCCCCGGCGTACCGGCCGGACGCTGACCCTGGCACCGGGCGACACGCTGCTGCTGCACACCGACGGGCTGATCGAGCGCCGGGACCAGCCGATCGACGAGGGCCAGGCCGAGTTGCTCGCCCACCTCCGGGCCGGCGGACCGGGCGTACCGCTGGACCTGCTCTGCGACCGGCTGCTCGCCGCCGCGCACCGGCGCGAGGACGACGTCGCCATGCTCGCGCTGCGGGCCGGCTGAACCGGCCCTCCCCCGAACGGCCGGAGGCGGACAGGGGTGCGCGCGACGCGCCCGGTTCGCCGGTCCGCCCGGCTAGGCTGGGGCGGGTGAGCCCGCGTCTTGCGTACCCCCGTGTCCGCCGCCTCCGGACGGCGCTGGCGGCGTCCTGCGCGGCGCTGCTGCTGGGCACCGCCGGCTGCGCCCTCGGCGAGCCCGAGCCGGACCCGGCCGGCGCCCCGCCCAACCTGCCCACACCGTCCGGCACCGCGAGCCCCGGCGGGGCCGGCCAGCAGGTGGTCGCCACCGTGCTGGCCAAGGGCCTGGAGGTGCCGTGGGGCATCGCGTTCCTCCCCGACGGCGGCGCGCTGGTCACCGAGCGGGACAAGGGGCGGATCCTCCAGGTCGGCCCGGAGTCCGGCCCGGACGGGCTGGCCGTACGGCCGGTGCAGACCGTGCCGGACGTCGCCGCCGGCGGCGAGGGCGGCCTGCTCGGCATCGCGGTCTCCCCCGCGTACGCCAAGGACCGCACGGTCTTCGTCTACTACACGGCCGAGGACGACAACCGGATCGCGAAGATGCAGCTCGGGCAGGCGCCGAAGCCGATCCTGACCGGCATCCCGAAGTCCGGTACGCACAACGGCGGCGGGCTGGGCTTCGGCCCGGACGGTCACCTCTACGCGAGCACCGGCGACGCCGGGCGCACCGAGAACGCCCAGGACGCCAAGAGCCTCGGCGGCAAGATCCTGCGGATCACGCCGGACGGCAGACCGGCGCCGGGCAACCCCACCGCCGGGTCGCCGGTCTGGTCGACCGGTCACCGCAACGTCCAGGGCTTCGCCTGGACGCCGGACAAGAAGATGTACGCGGTGGAGTTCGGCCAGAACACCTGGGACGAGATCAACCAGATCGACAAGGGCGGCAACTACGGGTGGCCCCGGGTCGAGGGGCGCGGCGACGACAGGCGCTACGTGAACCCGATCACGCAGTGGCCCACCGGTGACGCCTCCTGCTCCGGCCTGGCGGCAGCGGACCGTCTGCTCGTCGCCGCCTGCCTGCGCGGCCAGCGGCTCTGGCTGGTGGAGCTGGCCGGTAACGGCACCGTCCTCGGTCAGCCGCGCGACCTGCTCAACGGCCGGTACGGTCGGCTACGGGCCGTCGCGGCGGCGCCCGACGGCTCGCTGTGGGTGAGCACGTCGAACCGGGACGGGCGGGGTACGCCCACCGCCGAGGACGACCGCCTCCTGCGGCTCGTCTTCGCCGACGGTGGTGCCGGCCGGAGCTGATCCGGCCGGCCGGGTTTGTCAAGATCGCGCAGGGGGCAGGTCAGAATCTCAGCATGGACGGCCACGAGAACGAACAGCACCGCACCGGGGACGAGACGTCTCCGGAGCGCGGGCGCGCCCGCCGCCTGACGGCGTGGCGGCCCGGCCACCGGCTGCGCCGGCTGGGTGTCGTGCTGGCTCTGCTCGCGGTCACGCTGGGCGGCATCGTGATCGGCACGTACGCGGGCGGCCACGTCGGCACCGACATCGGCCCGTTCCGGGCCGAGCTGAAGCTCAGCCCGTCGCTGTCCGGCGGCACCACAGTCGACATCCCGCCGCTGGGGGCGCTGCTGCTGGACAGTCACGACGGCCCGGCGTACCTCACCGTCGAGGTGGGCTCGCTGGACCAGGGGCGCACCGAGGCGCTCATCGACGACCCGGCCAGCATCAGCCGGGCCAGCCAGTCGGCCGTCCAGGACGTCCGCGACGGCGTGATGCGGCTCGGGCTGCGTACGCTCGCCTCGGCCGTGCTGGCCACGCTGCTGCTGGCCGCGCTCGTCTTCCGGGACGTCCGGCGCACCGCGTGGGCCGGCGGTCTGGCGCTGGTCGTGACCGCCGGCAGCCTGGGGGTGGCCGCGAGCACGCTGCGCCCGCAGGCGATCGAGGAGCCGCGGTACGAGGGCCTGCTCGTCAACGCGCCGGCGATCGTCGGTGACGCGCGGCGGATCGCCAACGACTACACCAAGTACGCCGAGCAGCTCCAACGGCTGGTCGGCAACGTCAGCAAGCTCTACACCACGGTCTCGGCGCTGCCCGTGGTGCAGCCGTCGCCCGGCACCACCCGGGTGCTGCACGTGTCGGACATCCACCTCAACCCGACCGGCTGGCAGCTGATCCGTACCGTGGTCGAGCAGTTCGGCATCGACGTGGTGGTCGACACCGGCGACATGACCGACTGGGGCAGCGAGCCGGAGGCGTCGTTCGTCGGGTCGATCGGCCTGCTCAAGAAGCCGTACGTGTTCATCCGCGGCAACCACGACTCGCCGCGTACCGCCGCCGCGGTGGCGCAGCAGCCGAACGCGATCGTGCTGAACAACTCGGTCACGACGGTGGGCGGGCTGACCATCGCCGGCATCGGCGACCCCCGCTTCACGCCGGACAAGGAGACCTCACCGGCCGGCAGCGGCCTCACCTCGGCCGTCGCCGACCAGGTGATCGGCGCCGGTGAACAGCTCGCCGCCACGATCGGGAAGTCGCCGCGCAAGGTCGACATCGCGCTCATCCACGACCCCGCCTCGGCCGGCCCGCTCTCCGGCACCTGCCCGCTGGTGCTCTCCGGGCACACCCACTCCCGGCAGGTGTCGAAACTGCCGCAGGTCGAGGGCAAGCAGCCGACCACGCTGATGGTGCAGGGCTCCACCGGCGGTGCCGGGCTGCGCGGCCTGGAGGGCGAGAAGCCGACCCCGCTCACCATGACGGTGCTCTACTTCGACCAGCAGAAGCTGCTCCAGGCGTACGACGACATCACCGTGGGCGGCACCGGACAGTCGCAGGTCAACCTGGAGCGGCACGTCATCCGCGACCCGGCCAAGGGCGACCAGGTCCCGGTCACCCCGACCCCGACCCGCGGCCCGTCGGAGTCGCCGTCACCGGGTACGACCACACTGAGCCCCACCCCCACGAGCTGACCGCCCCGCTTTCTCGCCGCCTCCCCTCGCGGTCATTCAGTCGGGCGCTCTGCCGCACTGACACCCGGTTACTCGGCGTCACGAAGCCCGTCCGGCACGGGAGTGCCCCGCCGCCGACTTTGCTCTGCACCCATCGGCGCAGCAGGCACCGAGAGTCGCCGCCTGGGTGGATGCAGAGCGGTGGGCACCCCACTCCGCCCCAGCTCAGGGCGGCGATGCGGATGTGGCTGCAGAGCAAAGTGGCCGAGAGGTGGATCCCGAGGCCGCCAGAGGCGGTTACTCTCCGCAGCCAATCCAGCCGTCACGTTCCGTGAGGGAAAACCAGCCACCGCCCGGGCTGTCCGGCCGGCCCCGTGGCGGAGTGCGGTCAGCGCAACGGACGCGCGCCTCAGCGCAGCGCGATCGCGGCCAGCGCGGCGTTGACGATGCTGCCGGGCAGCAGGTCGTGCAGCTCGTACAGCTCCCGGACGCTGCCGGACTGGCCGAACTCGTCCACGCCGAGCGGCACCGCCGGGGCGCCGACCGCCGAGCCGAGCCAGGCCATCGCGTGCGACGCGGCGTCGTGCACGGTGACCACCGGCACCCGGTCGGCGAACGCCGACCGCAGCGCGCCGGGCACGCTCGGCACGGTCGCGGTCCGCACGCCCTGGCGCAGCGTCCGCTGCCACGCACGGTAGAGCCGGTCCAGGCTGGTCACGTCGACCACGTGCGCGGCGACGCCCTCCTCCGCCAGCTCCGCGGCGGCCGCCAGGACCTCCGGCAGCACCGCGCCGGAGGCGGCGAGCTGCACGACCGGGGCGTCAGCCAGATCGGGGTACGCCTGGTGCGCGTCGACGAGCCGGTACGCGCCGGCCACCACCTGCCGCCGCAGCACCGCGTCCCCGAGCCGCGCCCGGGCCGCCTCGAACGGCGCCTGGTCGATCGGCCGGGTGCTGAGCCGGAAGTAGTACGCCCCGTCCTCGGCCGGCGCGGCGGTGGCGGCCGGAGCGGCGCCGCCGGCGATCTGCCCGAGCGCGTCGCAGAGCAGCCAGTCGAGGCTGCCGGCGTACGCGGGCTCCAGGAACGTCACCCCGGGCAGCTCCAGGCCGACCGACGCGGTGATGGTGGACTGGTGCGCGCCGCCCTCCGGGGCCAGCGTGATGCCGGACGGGGTGCCGGCCACCACGAACCGGGAACCGGAGTACGTGCCGTAGAGGAACGCGTCGAGACCGCGCAGCACGAACGGGTCGTAGACGGTGCCCACCGGCAGCAGCGGCTGGCCGGACAGGTCCCACGACAGGCCGAGCTGGCCCAGCAGCAGGAACAGGTTCATCTCCGAGATGCCCAGCTCGATGTGCTGCCCGGCGGGGCTCTCGGTCCAGCGCAGCATCCGGTCCTCGGTCCAGGAACGCTGCTCGGTCGGGGCGAACACGCCCGTCTTGTTGATGAACCCGGCCAGGTTCGTCGAGGTGGCCACGTCCGGCGCGGTGGTCACCAGGTAGGGCGCCACCTGCGGATCGCGTGCCAGGTCGACCAGCACCCGGCCGAAGACCTCCTGGGTGGAGACGGGCTTGTTCGCGCGTACCCTCGTGGTCTCCGGAACGGTGACGCCCAGCGCACGCTCGCGCGGCCGGCGGGACAGCGCCTCCCGGCGCTCGCCGGCCCGGATGCCGGCCGGGGTCGCCGGGTCGAGGCGGTCCCACTCGGTCTCGACGGTCAGGCCGTGCGCGGCGCGCAGCGCGTCGATCTGCTCGGTGGTGAGCAGCGCCGAGTGGTTGCGCGGGTTGCCGGCGATCGGCAGACCCCAGCCCTTCACCGTGTACGCGAACACGACGCTGGGCCGGTCGGTGACCGCGTCGCACTGGGCGTACGCGTCGAGCATCGCCTGCGCGTCGTGCCCGCCCAGGTCGGTGACGAGCGGGCCCAGCTCGTCGTCGCCGATGTCGGCGACGAACGCGGCCACCTCGGCCGGCGCGCCGTCCAGGAACTGCTTGCGCAGCGCCGGCCCGGCCAGCCCGAACAGCGACTGGTACTGCTCGTTGGGCATCCGGTCGATCCAGTCGCGCAGCGCCGCGCCACCCGGCCGGGCGTACGCCTCGGCGAGCCTACGGCCGTACTTGACCTCCACGACGTGCCAGCCGGCCGCCTCGAACTGACCGCGCCACTGGTTGATGCGGATGCCGGGGACGACCCGGTCCAGTGACTGGCGGTTGAAGTCGACGAGCCACATCACGTTGCCGAGTCCGGTGGTGGCCGGGTCGGCGACCGCCTCCCAGATGTTGCCCTCGTCCAGCTCGGCGTCACCGATGATGGCGACGAACCGGGAGTGCGGGCGCGGGCCGAAGTGCGCGTCGACGTAGCGGCGGGTTACGGCGGCGAACAGCGGCGCGGCAGCGCCCAGGCCGACCGAGCCGGTGGAGAAGTCCACCTCGTCCGGGTCCTTGGTACGCGACGGGTACGACTGGAGCCCGCCGCGTGCCCGCAGCTTCGGCAGGTACGACTTGTCGAGGTTGCCGAGCAGGTACTGGATCGCGTGGAACACCGGCGAGGCGTGCGGCTTCACCGCCACCCGGTCCTCGGCGTCGAGGTGGTGGAACCAGAGCGCTGTCATCGCGGTGACCAGGGAGGCGCTTGACGCCTGGTGGCCGCCGACCTTCACCCCGTCACCGGTGTCGCGGTCGTGGTTGGCCGCGTCGACGATGCGGGTGGCGAGCCAGAGCACCCGGCGCTGGATCTCGTCGAGGACGTCGAGGTCGTGCTGGTTCACGGTGACTCCATCCGGGCGTCGCCGTTGACGCCCTGTCCGGGGAGGGGTGGCGAGGCGTTAGGAAGGGCCCCTTCCCATGCACCAGGCGTTAAGAAGGGGCCCTTCCTTACAACACGTCAGGCGCCGAGGCGCGCCAGGATCAGCTCGCGGACGGTCTTCGCGTCCGCCTGGCCGCGGGTGGTCTTCATGACCGCGCCGACCAGCGCGCCGGCCGCCGCGACCTTGCCGCTGCGGATCTTGTCGGCGACGTCCGGGTTGGCGGCGATCGCCTCGTCCACTGCGGCGGTGAGCGCGCCGGTGTCCGAGACGACCTCCAGGTTGCGGTTGGTCATGATCTCGGTCGGCGAGCCCTCACCGGCCACCACGCCCTCGAGCACGGTACGAGCCAGCTTGTCGTTGAGCTTGCCGGCGTCGACGAGGCCCTGCAGCTCGGCGACCTGCGCCGGAGTGGCACCCACGTCGGCCAGTTCCACGCCGGTCTCGTTGGCGCGGCGGGACAGCTCGCCCAGCCACCACTTGCGGGCGGCGGCAGGGGTGGCACCGGCGGCCACCGTCGCCTCGATCAGCTCGACCGCGCCGGCGTTGACCACCGACTGCATGTCGAGGTCGGACAGGCCCCACTCCTGCTGGATCCGCTTGCGGCGCAGCCGCGGCAGCTCCGGCAGGGCGGCCTTCAGCTCGGCCACCCACGCGGTGTCCGGGGCGAGCGGCACCAGGTCCGGCTCCGGGAAGTACCGGTAGTCGGTGGCGGTCTCCTTGGACCGGCCCGACGTGGTGTCGCCGGTGTCCTCGTGGAAGTGCCGGGTCTCCTGGGTGATCCGGCCACCGGCCTCCAGCACGGACGCCTGACGCAGCATCTCCGAGCGCACCGCCCGCTCGACCGAGCGCAGCGAGTTGACGTTCTTGGTCTCGGTGCGGGTGCCCCACTCCTCGCCCGGCCGGTTCAGGGAGGTGTTGACGTCGCAGCGCAGCGAGCCCTCCTCCATCCGCACGTCGGAGACGCCGAGGGAGCGGATCACGTCACGCAGCTCGGTGACGTACGCGCGGGCGACCTCGGGCGCGAGCGCGCCGGTGCCGGGGATGGGCTTGGTGACGATCTCGACGAGCGGGATGCCGGCCCGGTTGTAGTCGACGAGCGACTCGGTGGCGCCGTGGATGCGACCGGTGGCGCCGCCGACGTGCAGCGTCTTGCCGGTGTCCTCCTCCAGGTGCACCCGCTCGATGCCGATGCGCACCAGCTCGCCGTTGACCTCGACGTCCAGGTAGCCGTCGAAGCACAGCGGCTCGTCGTACTGGCTGATCTGGAAGTTCTTCGGCATGTCCGGGTAGAAGTAGTTCTTCCGGGCGAACCGGCACCACTCGGCGATCGAGCAGTTCAGCGCCAGCCCGATCCGGATGGTCGCCTCGATGGCGGCCTTGTTCGCCACCGGCAGCGATCCGGGCAGGCCGAGGCAGACCGGGCAGACCCGGGTGTTCGGCTCGCCGCCGAAATCGGTCGGGCAGCCGCACCACATCTTGGTGTTCGTGCCCAGCTCGACGTGGGTCTCCAGGCCGATCACCGGTTCGAAGCGCGCGACGACCTCGTCGTACGCGGGCAGTGTCGTCGTCATCTGAGCTCCAGGCGCGATCCGGACAGAACCGTTCCAGCCTAATCGGCTGGCCGAGCCACCCCGCTGCCGGGCTTCGAGATCACCGCACCAGGCCCGCCACGACGACCGGGCCCGGGCCGGGTGTCACTCGGGTGTGGTGAAGGTCCGCCGCCGGTTGTACGCGAGCACGAGCAGGATGCCGCCGACGGAGAAGGCCACGACGCTCAACAGCAGCAGGACGAGCGGCGAACCCGGCCCGGTGATCGGCAGCCACGCGCCGCTCACCTTCGACGGCGAGGGCGTCGGCTGGGGCGCCGGGGTGCTGCTGCTCTCCGACGGCGTGGCGGCCGGGTCGCTCGGCGTCGGCGTCGCAGTCGGGTCGGCCGGGTCGGGCGTCGAGCCGGTCGGGGACGCCGTCGGGGTGCTCTGGGGCCGCGCGGCGACGGTCAGCGACACCTGCTTCGTGGCGCTGGTGCTGTATCCCTTCGCCGCGACGGTGAAGGTGAACGTGCCGGCGCTGCCCGGGGTGCCGCTGAGCTTGCCCGCCTCGTCGAGGGTGAGACCGTCCGGCAGGGCCCCGGCGGCCAGGGCGAACGCGATGTCCGAGTCGCCGTCGGCGGTGAACCGGAAGGAGTACGGCTTACCGACGGTGGCGGCGGGCGGTTCGCCGGAGGTGAACGCGGTCGCCGCCTCGGCGACGACGACTGTGACGTTCTGCTCGTCGAAGCGGTCGTTCTTGTCGGTCATCCGCAGCGTGAACGTGTACGTGCCGGGCGTGGTCGGCGCACCACCGAGCGACGTCCCCACCACGAGCATCCCCGGCGGCAGACCGCCCGAGGCCACCGACAACCGGTACGGCGCGGTGCCACCCGTCGCCTCGACCGTGTGGATCGCGTACACCCGGCCGAGGTACATGGGCGACCGGGGCTTGCCCGACGTGATGACGACCTTCTGCTCGCGTACCTCGATGGTCGCCGTCTGCTCGCCGAACAGGTCGTTCTGGTCGGTCATCCGCAGCGTGAACGTGTACGTGCCGGGCGTCGTCGGCGCGCCACCGAGGGACGTACCGACCACGAGCATCCCCGGCGGCAGACTGCCCGAGGCCACCGACAACCGGTACGGCGCCGTGCCACCAGTCGCCTCGACGGTGTGGATCGCGTAGACCTGCCCGATGACCATGACCGACCGGGGCTTGCCCGAGGTGATGGTGACGGCCTCGGTGGCGGCGGTGGCCGGTTGCGCGGCGGCCGGTTGCCCGGCGCCCAGCAGCAGCGCGACGACCATCGTCAGGGCCATGACCGGGCGAAGTGTCCCCATCGCACATCCAGCTCTCGGTCGGAACCGCTCGCGTCCGCCAGCGGGCCGCAGTCCAGTCGAACCAGCAGACTCGGAGTCTATTCGACCAGTGCCAGTGACCCCGGGCAATCCACTGATCGGTGATCACCGTGTCGGTACGGAGGCGGCCCGGCCGCCTCCGTACCCGTGGTTCAGAGCGCCGGCGGGGTGAGCGTGCCGACGGCGCCCTCCAGCGCGGCGGCGACCCGGTACATCCGATCGTCGGCCATGGTCGGCGCCATGATCTGGAAGCCGACCGGCAGCCCCTCGGACAGGCCGCACGGCACCGAGATGGCCGGGCCGCCGTACAGGTTCGTCGGGATGGTGAACAGGTCGGCCAGGTACATCTGGTACGGGTCGGCGGTACGCGACCCGATCGGGAACGCCACGAACGGCGTGGTCGGCGAGATCAGCGCGTCGACCTGCTCGAACGCGCTGGTGAAGTCCCGCGTGATGAGCGTGCGGACCTTCTGTGCCTGGCCGTAGTAGGCGTCGTAGTAGCCCGACGAGAGCGCGTACGTGCCGATCATGATGCGCCGCTTGACCTCGGGGCCGAAGCCGGCCTCGCGGGTCAGCGACATGACCTCCTCCAGCGACCGGTTGCCGTCGTCGCCGACCCGCAGGCCGAACCGGACGCCGTCGAACCGGGCCAGGTTGGAGGAGCACTCGCTGGGCGCGATCAGGTAGTACGCCGGCAGCGCGTACTTGAAGTGCGGGCAGGAGATCTCGACGATCTCGGCGCCCAGCTTCGCCAGCGCCTCGACCGACTCGCGGAACGCGGCCATCACGCCCGGCTCCGCGCCCTCGCCGGTGAACTCGGTGACCACGCCGAGCTTCACGCCGGTCAGGTCGCCGGTGGCGCCGAGCCGCGCCGCGGCCACCACGTCCGGCACCGGGGCCGGGATCGAGGTGGAGTCGCGTGGGTCGTGACCGCCGATCACCTGGTGCAGCAACGCGGCGTCGAGCACGGTACGCGCGCACGGGCCGGGCGTGTCCAGCGACGACGAGAACGCGACCAGGCCGTAGCGGGAGGTGCCGCCGTAGGTGGGCTTCGCGCCGACGGTGCCGGTGACCGCGCCGGGCTGGCGGATCGAGCCGCCGGTGTCCGAGCCGATCGACAGCGGCGCCTCGTACGCGGCCAGCGCCGCCGCGCTGCCACCGCCGGAGCCGCCCGGGATCCGGTCGGTGTCCCACGGGTTACGGGTCGGCCCGTACGCGGAGTATTCGGTGGAGGAGCCCATCGCGAACTCGTCCATGTTCGTCTTGCCGAGCATCACCGTGCCGGCGTCGCGCAGCCGCTCGACGATCGTCGCGTCGTACGGCGGGCGCCAGCCCTCCAGGATCTTCGACCCGACAGTGGTCGGCACGCCCTTGGTGGTGAGCACGTCCTTCACCGCGACCGGCACACCGGCGAGCGGGCCCAGCTCGTCACCGGCGGCGCGGCGCTCGTCCACGGCACGCGCGGCCGCCAGCGCCCCCTCGGTGTCGACGTGCAGGAACGCGTGCACCCGGTCGTCGACGGCGGCGATGCGGTCCAGGTGCGCCTGGGTGACTTCGACCGCGGAGGTCTCGCCGCTCGCCACCAGCCCGGCGATCTCAACAGCACTCAGCTTCGTCAGGTCGGTCATGCCGGCACTCCGCTTCGCTCCGTGCCGTCACGACCGACAACCACGCTGAGCCTGATGATTCGCTCGCTGCGCTCGCTCATGAGGCCACATCCTCGTCCAGGATCCGCGGGACGCGGAACCGCTGCTCCTCGGCGTCGGGGGCGCCCGACAGCGCCTCCTGCGGGGTCAGGCCCGGCCGCACCACGTCCTCGCGGAGCACGTTCGTCAGCGGCACGGAGTGGGACGTCGGCGGGATGTCCGCCGCGGCGACCTCGCCGACCTGCGCGACCGACTGGAGGATCACATCCAGCTGGCCGGCGAAGGTGTCCAGTTCCTCATCCGTGACGGCGAGCCGCGACAGTCGCGCGAGGTGCGCGACCTCCTCGCGGGAGATGGCGGCCATCAGTGCCCCCTTCGTGGCTGTCCTGAGACGTCTGCGACGGACCGGCCGCGCGTGCAGGCGTGCTCGATGACGCGCGGTGACCGGAGCGAGTCTATTGTCCCGCCGTCACGACGACGCCTTCGACTCCCCCTCCGGCGCCGGACCGCCGCGGCTCACCGCCTCCGCCGGGCGCACCGGACGGTAGCGGGACAGCCAGGCCACCAGGTCCTCGGCCGGCATCGGCCGGGCGTGGAACCAGCCCTGCGCCACGTCGCACCCGGCGGCGTGCAGCAGCCGCCAGGTGCGCTCGTCCTCCACGCCCTCGGCCACCACCCGCAGCCCGAGCGCGCCGGCCAGCTCGATCATCGAGCGGACGATCGCCGCGTCGTCCGGGTCCTCGGCCATCCCGAGGACGAACGACCTGTCCACCTTCACCTCGGACAGCGGGAGCCGGCGCAGGTGTTGCAGCGACGAGTAGCCGGTGCCGAAGTCGTCGAGCGCGATGCCGACGCCGATGCGGTGCAGTTGGGTGATGCTGGCGAGCACCCGTCGCGGGTCGGCCATCAGCGCCCCCTCGGTGATCTCCACCTGGAGGCGCTCGGGCGGCACGCCGTACCGGGTCAGCCGGTCGGCGATCTGGTCGGCGATCTCGCCGGTGTGCAGGTCCCGGACGCTGACGTTGAGCGCGGCCCGCAGCGTGAGCCCGGCCGCGGACCACTTGGCGAGCTGCTCCACCACGTCGTCGACCACGCGGCGGGTGAGCAGCCGCATCACCGCGCTCTGCTCGGCGACCTGGATCAGCTCGCCCGGGTCGACCATGCCCCGGCGCGGGTGCCGCCAGCGCAGCAGCGCCTCGACACCCACCACCTCGCCGGTGGCGATGGCGATCTGCGGCTGGTAGTACATGGTGATCTCACCCGGGTGCCCGGCCGGCTCGTCCGCCTCGGCCACGATGCTCCCGTCGGCGGTCGGCCCGATGACGCCCGGCGCGCCGGTGCTCACGGCCGCCTCCGCGTCCTGGGTGACGTCGGCGTCGGCGGTCTCCGGCGCGAACTCCGCGTCGCCGACCACGAGCGGACCCGCGCCCGGGCCGGCGCCGGCCCGGGCGGCCCGGCGGCGGATCGGGTCGGCGCCGGTGAGGATCTGCTCGATCAGGTCGTCGTCGTGCCGCTCCTCCGCGCGGTCGCGGCGTCGCCGCAGCCACCGGTTCGGCCCGTCGCCGGACCGTCCCCGGCCGCCGTCGCGCGCCGGGCGCTGGTTGCGGGCCGTGCGGTCGGCCCGCACCGGCAGCGCCGGGGTCAGGGCCGCGCCGTCACCCCCGCGTACGCCCACCGTCTCCCCGCCCTGCGCGGACGGGCCGGACTCCAGCACCCGGCGCAGGTCGGCCAGCAGACTGAGGCGCTCGGCCGAGTTGTGGTCGGACTCCGGCGCGTACACCGCCACCGTGTCGTTGCGGTGCTTCGCGTCGTACATGGCCACGTCGGCGTGACGCATCAGGGTGGCGAAGTCCTCGCCGTGGTCGGGGTAGAGCGCGATGCCGATGGCGCCGCCCACGTCCAGCGGCAGCCCGTCCAGCGGCACCGGTTCGGCGAGCGCGGCGACCACCCGGTCGGCCCGCTCGCGGGCCTGGTCGATGTCGGCGAGCCGGGGTACGACGATGGCGAACTCGTCGCCGCCGAGCCGCGCCACCATGTCACCGGCGCCCACGGCGCCCATCAGCCGGGCGCTCACCTCGACCAGCAGGCGGTCCCCCACCGCGTGCCCGAGCGCGTCGTTGACGTGCTTGAACCGGTCGAGGTCGAGCAGCAGCAGCGCCAGGTGCGCGTCCGGCGCACCCCGAGCGGCCCGCTCGCCGTGCAGGTGCACCTGCTCGGCCACCTCGGTCAGCAGCGCCTTGCGGTTGGGCAGCCCGGTGAGCGGGTCCACGTCGGCGAGCTGTTCCCGTTCCTCGGAGAGCCGGGCCATCCGGTAGACGGCGAACAGCGGCACCAGCACCAGCGGGATCAGCGCCGCGCTGGCCCGGGCGGCGGCCACCAGCACCGGCGCGAGCAGCAGCAGCGAACCGGTGGACAGCAGCTCGTACGCCAGGCCGCTGCGGACGCTCGGCCACCACCTGTCGCCGAAACGCAGCCGGACCGCGGAGCTGACCAGCCCGTAGTTGACCACGAACCAGGCGAGCGTCGCGCCGCCCACCGCCGCCACGTCGGTCCAGTGCAGCCGGCCGCCGCCGAACAGCTCGCCCGGACCGAGCCGGGTGACCGCGTACGCGGCGGCGAGCGCGCACGCGTACTGCGCGGCGTTGAAGCCGGTGCGCCAGGGGGCGTACCCGAGTCGCCAGCCGCTGACCGCCACGGCGACGGCCTGCACCGCGACGGCCGGGCCGAAGCCCCAGCCGAGCAGGATCGCGAAGGTGAAGCAGGTCGACGGGAACACCGCAGACGTCTGCCGGCGGCCGGGCGGGACGAACGGGCGGGCGTCGCAGGCGACGGCGAGCACCGCCATGGTCCAGAACGCGGCCGGCAGTTCGGTCAGCCGGTCGGTGAGCGCGACGAGCGGCCCGGCCGAGACCAGCAGGGCGACCGCGCCGATCGCGGCGACGAAGCCGAAGAACGGCCCGCTCCGCCCGGGCGGGACGGAGTTACGCGGGTCGCCGGTCTCCATCGCACCTCCCGGGGAATGTCCTGGCGCGCGCCGTCACGCGTCGTACGCCAATGAAACGCCCTCCGAGGCGATTTCCCCGACACGACAGTCACGAATCGGTCGGAGTCGTAATTAACTTGGTATCCGCGAACGATCGCCGTGACCAGCCCCGTCAGTCCTCCACCCGGGCCACCTCGCGGGCCGCCTCCGGGCCGGAGTCGAGCAGCACCCGGAAGCCGTCCTCGTCGAGGATCGGCAGTTTCAGGGTGGCGGCCTTGTCGGCCTTGGAGCCGGGGTTGTCGCCGACCACCACGAAACCGGTCTTCTTGGAGACCGAGCCGGTCACCTTGCCGCCCCGGACCTGGATCGCCTCGGCCGCCTGGTCGCGGCTGAACCCGCTCAGCGTGCCGGTGACCACCACCGTGACGCCGTCGAGCGGTCGCGGCCCCTCGTCGGCGGCCTCCTCGGCCATCCGTACGCCCGCCTCGGCCCATTTGCGCACCACGTCGCGGTGCCAGTCGACGGCGAACCACTCCTTCACGCTCGCCGCGATGGTCGGGCCGACGCCGTCCACCGAGGACAGCTCCTCCTCACCGGCGGCCTCGATCGCGGCGACCGAACGGAAGTGCCGGGCGAGCGCCTGGGCGGCGGTCGGGCCGACGTGCCGGATGGACAGTGCCACCAGCACGCGCCACAGGTCGCGTTCCTTGGCCTCGGCGAGGTTGTCGAGCAACTTGGTGGCGTTGCTGCCCAGGCTGCCGTCCTTGTTGACGAAGAACGGCGACCGGCTCAACTGCTCGGCGTCGAGCTGGAACAGGTCGCCCTCGTTGGTGATGATCTGGGCGTCCAGCAGCGCCGCCGCGCCCCTCTCGCCGAGCACCTCGATGTCGAGCACCTTGCGGCTGGCCAGGTAGAAGACCCGCTCGCGGATCTGACCGGGGCAGGCCCGCCCGTTGGGGCAGCGGATGTCGACGTCGCTCTCCTTGGCCGGCGCGAGCGGAGTGCCGCAGGCCGGGCAGGTGGTCGGCATGACGAACGGGCGGGCGTCGGCCGGGCGCAGCTCGACCACCGGGCCGAGCACCTCGGGGATCACGTCGCCGGCCTTGCGCAGCACCACCGTGTCGCCGATGAGCACGCCCTTGCGCTCGACCTCGCGGGCGTTGTGCAGGGTGGCGTAGGCGACGGTGGAGCCGGCCACCCGGACCGGTTCGAGCACGGCGCGCGGGGTGACCCGGCCGGTGCGCCCGACCTCCACCTCGATGTCGAGCAGCTTGGTGTTCACCTCCTCCGGCGGGTATTTGAAGGCGATCGCCCAGCGGGGCGCGCGGCTGGTCGAGCCGAGGCGGCCCTGGATGGAGACCGGGTCGACCTTGACCACCACGCCGTCGATCTCGTGCTCGACGTCGTGCCGGTGCTTGCCGTAGTAGGCGATGTATTCCGCGACGCCGGCCAGGTCGTCCACCACCCGCCACCGGTCGCTGGTGGGCAGCCCCCACGCCTTGAGCGCGGCGTACGACTCGGACTGCGCGGCCGGCCGGAACCCGGTGCGCGCACCGATGCCGTGCACCACCAGGCGCAGCGGGCGGGAGGCGGTCACGCGGGGGTCCTTCTGCCGCAGGCTGCCGGCGGCGGCGTTGCGCGGGTTGGCGAACGGCGCCTTGCCCTGCTCGACCAGGCTCGCGTTCAGGTCGGCGAACGCGGCCACCGGGAAGTAGATCTCGCCGCGCACCTCCAGGAGGTCGGGCACGTCCGGGAAGTCGTCGGCCGGGGTCAGCCGGGCCGGCACGCCCTTGATGCTGCGCACGTTGGCGGTGACGTCCTCGCCGGTGCGGCCGTCGCCCCGGGTGGCGGCGCGCACCAGCCGGCCCTTCTCGTAGGTCAGGTTGATGGCGAGCCCGTCGACCTTCAGCTCGCACAGGTAGGGCACCGGGCCGCCGGCGTCCCGCTCGACCCGCTCGGACCAGGCGGCCAGTTCCTCGTCGGCGAAGGCGTTGTCGAGCGAGAGCATCCGTTCGGCGTGCGCGACCGGGGTGAAGTCGGTGGAGAAGGTGCCGCCGACCCGCTGGGTGGGCGAGTCGGGGGTGCGCAGCGCCGGGTATTCGGCCTCCAGCGCCTCGAGCTCCCGCAGTTGCTTGTCGAACTCGGCGTCGGTGACGGTCGGCGCGTCGAGGACGTAGTAGCGGTACTGGTGTTCGGTCAGCTCCTGGCTGAGCGTGGCGTGCCGCTCCCGGGCCGCCGGGGTCGGCTCGGCACCCGCCGCCGCGTCCTGGGCGGCGTCGACCGCTGGGGGAACCGCTTCTTCGGACACGCCGCCGCCTTCGGACACCGCTGTCGACCTCCCGTGTCGGTGCTACCCGAGAACCGTAGCGGTCGGCTGTGACAGTCGTCCGGTCACCCGCGCCGAGCAGGGCGGACCGGTGCCCGCCGCGCCACCCGGCGGGTCCGCCCCGGCCGTGCGACGATCGCGTCGGCGGTAGTGGGCGACAACGGTCGGGAGGCGGGCGGCGGATGCGCGACGGGGTGGTCTGGGCGCTGGTGATCGTGGCCTGCGTCGCGGCCGGCTGGCTGTGGAACGAGTGGCGCCGCCGCGCGGCCGACCGCGCCGGGACGCGCGACCGGGCGGACAGGAGGCGTGACCGGACCGGCACCGGGCCGCGGGGTGACCGCACCGCGACGCCGCCGAGGCCGCGTGGCGCCGGGCGGGCGGACCGGAACGAGCCCCGGCCCGGGGAGATCTGGTGGGCCGACGTGCCCTACGCCGACGGGACCGGTTCGAAGGTGCGCCCCTGCCTGGTGCTGCGCGTCGACGGCCGGGACGCCGAGGTACTGAAGATCACCAGCCAGGACAAGTCGGACCGGGACGACCACCTGCCGATCCCGACCCGGGACTGGGATCCGGGCGCCGACCACGACAGCTACCTCGACGTGAGCGAGCCGATCCCGGTGTCGCTGAGCGCGTTCGCCGACCGGGCCGGCACCTGCGACCCGGACCTGTGGCGTGGCGTCCGCCGGCTGAGCCACCTCACCGGCTGACCCCGGCGGCGTCCGCACCTCAGCGCGGCGCCTCCCGGTCGAACGCGGCGGCGAGCGCGGTGAGCTGGCCCGCGTACTCGATCCGGCCGGCCCACCCGGCGGGCCAGGCGGCCGTGCCGTACGCGGCGCCGACGAACGCGCCGGCCAGCGCGGCGATGGAGTCCGAGTCACCGGCCGTGGTGGCACCACGGGCCAGCGCGCCGACCGGGTCGTCGCGGTGGCGCAGCGCGCAGAGCAGCGCGGTGGCGAGCGCCTCCTCGGCGATCCACCCCTCGCCGGTGAACCGGCACGGGTCGCCGCCGTCGTCCGGGCGGGCCAGCGCCGCCTCCAGCCGGCCGAGCACGTACAGGCAGTCGTCCCAGCCCCGGGCGACGAACTCGGCCGCGCTGCTCTCGCCGGGCCGCTGCCACAGGTCACCGAGCCAGTCGTCCCGGTAGACGGTGCGCTGCTCCCGGGCCCGCTCGGTGAGCAGGCCGGGCAGTTCCGGCAGCGCCGCGCCGTCGCGCAGCAGCCGCACCGCGTACGCGGTCAGCTCGCTCGCCGCCAGCCCGGTCGGGTGGCCGTGGGTCAGGCCGGCCTGGAGCTGGGCCAGCCCGGCCATCGTGTCCAGGTCGACGTCGAGCAGCCCGACCGGGGTGACGCGCATGTTCGCGCCGCAGCCCTTCGAGCCGGCGACCGTGGCCTGCTGCCAGCGGGCGCCCCGGGCCAGCTCGGCGCAGGCCCGCAGGCAGGTCATGCCGGGGGCGCGGTTGTTCTCCGGGCTGATCGACCAGTCGACGAAGCGCTGCCGCAGCAGCGGCTCCACCGCCTCGGCCGTGTACTCGGGCGCGTCGTGCAGCGCCCACGCCACGGCGAGCGCCATCTGGGTGTCGTCGGTGACCAGGGCCGGGTCGCCGGTCAGCTCGCGCGGACCGGCTGGACCGTAGCGCCGGACGATCTCGGTGACGGTGAGGAACTCGGTCGGCTTGCCCAGGGCGTCGCCGTAGGCCAGGCCGAACAGCGAACCGGCGGCGCGGCCGGTGGCGGTGGAGGCGGTCACGGTGGCGATCATGCCTCCACCACGCAAGCCGCGGAAGATCAGTCCCAGCAGAGGCAGAACGGGTGGCCGACCGGGTCGGCGTAGACCCGGAAGCCCTCCCCCTCACCCGGCAGCCGCCGTGCGCCGAGCGCCAGCACCGCCTTTTCGGCCGCCTCGATGTCGTCGACGCTCACGTCGAGGTGGAACTGCTGCGGCCGGGCCGGATCGGGCCAGTCGGGGGTGCGCAGGCCGGGCGCCCGTTGCAAGGCCACCCGCGGCTGATGCCCGGGTGGGCCGCCGAGCACCACCCACTCGTCGCCGTCGGAGTTCTCCTCCACCACGGGCAGGCCGAGCAGCTCGGAGTAGAAGGCGGCGAGCGCGCGCGGATCGGGACAGTCGATCACCGTGGAACGCAGTCGTCCAATCATGCCGGTCATCGTGCCCGGCGGGTACGACGGAAAAACGTCAGTCCTCGGCGAGCCGCCGGCCCGCGTCGCGGCAGGCGGTGAGCACCGCGCGGGCGTACCCCGGGGTGGCGCCGGCCAGGCCGCACGCGGGAGTGACCACCACCTGCTCGGCCAGCCGGCGGCGGGGGAAGCCGAGCTGGTCCCAGACCCGCCGCACCCGGTCGGCGACCTGGGCCGACGTCGGCGCCCGGCCGGACGGCGGCGGCAGCGTCGGCGCGGCGCCGGCCAGCAGCCCGAGCCCGGCGTCGATCGCCTCGCCGAGCGGGTCGAGGTCGGTGACCAGCGACAGGTCGAGCGCGACGCCCACCGCGCCGGCGGAGCGGATCAGCTCCAGCGGTACGTCCGGCGCGCAGCAGTGCACGAGCGCCGGTACGCCGGCCGCCTCGATCACGTCGCGCAGCAGCGCCCGCGCCACCTCGGTCTCCACCGGACGGTGGGTGCCGAAGCCGCTCTCGGTGGGCACCCGCCCGGCCAGCACGGTCGGCAGGGAGGGCTCGTCGAGCTGGAGCAGCACCGAGGCGCGGGGCAGCCGCCGGGTCACCGCCTCGACGTGCCCGCGCAGCCCTTCGCCGAGCGAGCCGGCGAGGTCGCGTACCGCGCCCGGGTCGCGCAGCATCCGGCCGCCGATCGGCAGCTCCAGCGCGGCGGCGAGGGTGAACGGGCCGGCCGCCTGGACCTTTACCGGTCCGGCGTACTCCTCGGCCTGCTCGGCGAGCTGGTCGAGGTCGCGTTCCATCAGGTCGCGGGCGCGGCGCAGGTCACGGCCGGGGCGCGGGGCGATCCGCCAGCGGGCCGCGTACAGCTCGACGGGCAGTTCGACGAGCAGGCCGGCGGTGCGGCCGACCAGGTCCGCGCCCGGTCCGCGGGCGGGCAGCTCGGGCAGGTGCGGCAGGGCGGGAAGTTCGCCGAGCACGATCCGCTGCGCCTCGGCGATGTCGGTGCCGGGCAGCGACCCGATGCCGGTCGCCGCACCGGTGGGCCAGGGCCACGCCTGCTCAGTCACGGCCGCAGCCTATCCGCTGCCGGTTCGAGGTCAGGCGGCGGTGATGGTGGCGGAGCCGAGGACCACGTCGCCGGCCGGGTCCGGCCGGTAGGCCACGATCGCCTGGCCGGCGGCGACACCCCGGACCGGGCGGCGCAGCGACGCGCGCAGGCCGTCGGCGTCCACCTCGACGGCGGCCGGCACCACGTCGCCGTGCGCCCGCAGCTGCACCTCGCACTCGACCGGCCCGTCCGGGCGCGGCCCGCCGGTCCACACCGGGCGGGTCGCGCGGACGTCGGAGACCTCCAGCGCCTCGGCCGGGCCGACTGTCACCGTGTTCGTGGTCGGGGTGATGGACAGCACGTAGCGGGGCCGGCCGTCCGGCGCCGGCCGATCCAGGTGCAGGCCGCGCCGCTGCCCGACGGTGTACTGGTAAGCGCCGCTGTGGCTGCCCACCACCGCGCCGGTGAGCGCGTCCACCACCTGGCCCGGCGCCTCACCGAGCCGCTCGGCCAGGAAGCCGCGGGTGTCGCCGTCGGCGATGAAGCAGATGTCGTGCGAGTCCGGCTTGTCGGCCACGGCGAGGCCGCGCCGGGCGGCCTCCGCGCGCACCTCGGCCTTCGTCGAGTCACCGAGCGGGAAGATCGACCGGTCGAGCTGCGCGCGGGTCAGCACCGCCAGCACGTACGACTGGTCCTTGGCCGCGTCCACGCTGCGCCGCAGCAGGCCGTCGGCGCCGAGCCGGGCGTGGTGGCCGGTCACCACCGCGTCGAAGCCCAGGGCCACGGCCCGGTCCAGCACCGCCGCGAACTTGATCTTCTCGTTGCAGCGCAGGCAGGGATTCGGGGTACGCCCGGCGGCGTACTCGGCCACGAAGTCGTCCACCACGTCGTCGTGGAACCGGTCGGCCATGTCCCACACGTAGAACGGGATGCCGAGTACGTCGGCGGCGCGCCGGGCGTCCCGGGAGTCCTCCAGCGTGCAGCAGCCCCGGGCGCCGGTGCGGTACGTCTGCGGGTTACGGGCCAGCGCCAGGTGTACGCCCGTCACGTCGTGCCCGGCCTCCACCGCCCGCGCCGCCGCGACGGCGGAGTCCACCCCGCCCGACATCGCCGCCAGAACCCTCACCGGCCCACTCCCCTCGTCCTCACCGAGGGTATCCGGGTCAGCGGGGCGTACGGAGGGCGGCCGCGCGGCGGGCCCGCTCCACCGCCGCCGGGAGCGCGGCGATCAGCGCGTCCACGTCCGCGCCGGTGCTCGTGTGGCCGAGCGTGAAGCGCAGCGAGGACCGGGCCCGGTCGTCGTCGGCGCCCATCGCCAGCAGGACGTGCGAGGGCTGGGCCACGCCGGCCGAGCAGGCCGATCCGGTCGAGCAGGCGATGCCCTGGGCGTCCAGGAGCAGCAGCAGCGCGTCTCCCTCGCAGCCGGGGAAGGAGAAGTGCGCGTTGCCGGGGAGCCGGTCGGCCGGGTCACCGTTGAAGATCACCTCGGGGACGGCCTGCCGGACCCGCTCGACCAGCTCGTCGCGGAGCGCGGCGACGCGGGCCGCGTACTCCTGCTGGCCCTTCACCGCGGCCTCGACGGCGACCGCGAACGCGACGATGCCCGCGGTGTCGAGCGTCCCGGAGCGTACGTCGCGTTCCTGGCCGCCGCCGTGCAGCAGCGGGGTGGCCGGGACGTCGCGGGCCAGCAGCAGCGCGCCCACGCCGGTCGGGCCGCCGAGCTTGTGCCCGGTCACGGTGAGCGCCGACACGCCGCTGGCGGCGAAGTCGACAGGTACCTGCCCGACCGCCTGGATGGCGTCGGTGTGGAACGGCACCCCGTGCTCGGCGGCGACGGCGGCCAGCTCGGCCACCGGCTGGACGCTGCCCACCTCGTTGTTCGCCCACATGGCGGTGACCACCGCGACGCGCTCGCCGTGCTCGGCCAGCTCGGCGCGCAGGCGCTCCGGGTCGAGCCGCCCGGCCGCGTCGACCGGGAGCCAGCCGGCCTCCGCGCCCTCGTGCTCGACCAGCCAGTCCACCGCGTCGAGGACGGCGTGGTGCTCGACCGCGCTGGAGACGACCCGGACCCGCTCGGCCCGGGCGTCGCGGCGGGCCCAGAAGACGCCCTTCACGGCGAGGTTGTCGCTCTCCGTGCCGCCGCCTGTGAAGATCACCTCGGAGGGGCGGGCACCGAGCGCGGCGGCCACCCGCTCGCGGGACTCCTCCACCCGTCGCCGGGCCCGGCGACCCGCCGCGTGCAACGACGACGCGTTGCCCACCTCGCGGGCGACGGCGACGTACGCCTCGAGTGCCTCGTCCAGCATCGGGGTCGTCGCCGCGTGATCAAGGTATGCCATCACGGTTCAGCCTAACGGCCTGCGTACCCGGCGCCGGGGGCCGGACCGCCCCGTCCCACCCGGGGCGGTCCGGCCGCTCACGCGGAACGCCCGTGATCACGCGGGAACGGCTGTGATCACGATGTTGTCCCGGTAGCTGCGGGTCTTCGCGTCGAACGGCCCGCCGCAGGTGATCAGCGTGAGACGGGGCTTCCCGTCGCGGGCGAAGTACCGCTCCAGCGGGATCTTCGACTTCCGGTACTCCTCCCGGGCCACCACCCGGTAGGCGCGCTCGCGGCCGTCCGAGCCGGTGGCGGTCAGCTCGTCCCCCTGGCCCAGCTCACGCAACCGGAAGAACGCCCCCTTGCCCTGCTCGGCGCTGTCCACGTGCCCGGCGATCACCACCGAGCCGGCGCCGGCCTCCAGGCCGGGGCCGTAGCGGTACCAGCCGACCTGGTCCACGCTGGGCGGCACCTCGAACTCGTCGGTGCGCTCGTTGACGCCCACCGGGTTCACGGTGGCGGTGACCCGGATCGGCGGGATGCTCAGCTTCACCGGCGGCACGATCTCGCTGCCGGCCGGCAGCGTCCCCGGGTTCACCGGGACCGAACCGCCGCCGGTCGCCGCCGGTGTCGGCGTGGGCGTGGCGCTGGCCAGGGCCGTCACCTCGTCGCCGCCGACGTCCTCGGCGGGCTCGGATCCGCACGCCACCACTGTCGCCAGGATGAGCGCGGCGGCGCCGGCGGCCATCGCCGCCAGCGCCCCGCGGTTGCGCACCGTCACCGGCGACCGGCCCGGGCGGTTGCCGCCACCCGCGCCCCGCCGCCGACCAGGAGCAGCACGCCGGCCCCGGCCAGCACGTACCACCAGGTGTCCACGCCGGTGCCGGCCTGGCCGCCGGTGCCGCTGGGCACGCCGCCCGGCGCCGAGTGCAGGCCGTTGATGGTCTGGGCGACCACACTCAGGTTCTTCGCCTCGGCCGAGCCGATCGCGTAGACGATGGTGGCGGTGCCCTCCTTCAGGTTCAGGTCGGCCGGGCCGATGGCGACGGTGTCGGTGCCGGCGAGCACCACGTCCGCCTTGACCGAGCCGGCTGCCACGTCCGCCTTCGCCTCCTTCGGGTTGGTCAGGCCCTCGAAGACCGGCTTGCCGCCGGCCCGCACGTCGACGGCCGGGGCGGCGGCGGTGTGCCGGACGATCAGCCGGGCCTTGCCGGCGCCCACCTTGGACACGTCGTTGACGAACGGGGTGATCTGCGGCTCGCCGGCGGCGCTCAGGTGGGCGGCGAGGCTGATGTTCGCCCCGCCCGGCACCTTCGCGTCGTCCACCTTCAGGATCGCCTTGTCGACCGCCTCACCGGGCTTGGTCAGGGCGATGTCGTACTCCCCCTCGGGCAGGGTGAGCGGGCCGGCCACGTCGCCGGGCTTGAAGTTGTTCAGCGTCTTCTCGCCGTTGACGTACACGTCGACCGGGGTGTCCGGGATGCCGTGGACCACGGAGACCTTCGACGAGGCGGCGTAGGCCGGGCTCATGGTGGCGGCGCCGACGCCGGCGAAGGTGAGGGCGGCCACCGCGCCGCCCGCGGCGACCCGACGGAACATCGCGTACTGCATTGTCTGCCTCCTGGTGGTTGGTGCTGATTCGTCAGGCCTGGCTTGCAGAACGGGTTACGCCGGCTCCGTCTCCCCCGGATGCGCCCGGATCCGATTTCTTTTTCCCGTCTCCGGGCGCATCCGCCGGACCCTCCGGCGACGAAGGAGAGGTGACGAGGGTCGTGACCGACACACCGGGAGAGTGGGGCGAGGGCTGTGGGAGTTACAGTCGGGCATGCCCCACGGAAGGCGAGCCGCCCGGTGACGGCGGCCAGACAGGGCCCCGAACCGCCGGGCGAGGACGACCTCGCCACCCGGTTCCGCGACGGCGACGAGGCGGCCCTGCGAGAGGCGTACGACAGGTACGGGCGAGCGGTGCTGCACCTGGCCACCACGACGCTCGTGAATCGCAGTGACGCCGAGGACGTGACCCAGGCGACGTTCGTCGCCGCCTGGCTCGGCCGGGAGACGTTCGACCCGGCGAAAGGCTCACTGGTCGGCTGGCTGCTCGGAATCGGGCGGCGCAAGGTGGTCGACCGGATCCGGGCCTCGGCCCGGGAGACCCGGGTGGTCGAGACGGTGAAGCAACTGCCGGAACCGGTCTCCACCGGCCCCGACCCGGACACGGTGGTCGACCGGCTGGTGGTCGCCGACGAGCTGGCCCGGCTCCCCGACGAACAACGCCGGATGCTGGAGCTGGCGTTCTACGACGACCTGACACACCAGCAGATCGCGGCGGTGACCGGAGTGCCGCTCGGCACCGTCAAGAGTCACATCAGACGCGGCATGCAGAGCCTGAAACGCAGATGGGAGGTGGACGGTGCAGCACCTGGACCACGACCGGCTGGTCTTTCTGGCGCTCGGTGAGAGCGAGGCGGCTGACGGCGAGGCCACCCATCTGGACACCTGCGACCACTGCCGGGGCGAGATGGAGTCGCTCCAGCACGTCGCCGGGCTCGGCGCCGGCACCCAGGGCCTGGCCGAGCTGCCCGACCCGCCGGAGCACATCTGGCAGAGCATCGTGGCCGAGATCCGGGCCGCCGAGGAGCTGCCGGCGTTGACCGATCGGCGCCTGCCGCGCCCGGCCGACCCGGTGGAGCCGGCCGCCGTACCCGTCGTGGCACGTCGTCCGCGGCGGAGCCGGCGCTGGCCGGGGTGGGCGACCACGGCGGTCACCGCCACCGCCGCCGCGGTGATCGGCGTGGCCGGTACGGCCGCGGTGCTCGGCGGTGGCGGCGGCGAGCCGGCCGATCCGCAGCCGTCGGTGGTGGCCAGCGCGCCGCTCGCCGCGTTCGGCTCGACGCCGAAGGACGCCTCCGGCGACGCCCGGGTGCTCGGTGACAACCGGTTGCATCTGCACGTGGCGAATCTCCCGAGCGTTCCGGGGTACTACGAGGTCTGGCTGATCGATCCGAACACGATGAAGATGTTCTCCGTGGGTACGCTGAGCAACGGATCAGGGGACGCGCTCCTGCCGATCCCCCCGAACGTCGACCTGCGTACCTACACCGTGGTCGACGTCAGCGCGGAGCAGTACGACAACAAGCCCGCCCACTCCGGCGACAGCCTGCTGAGGGGCACCCTGACGGGCTGATCGGCGGGCCGGCTCAGCTCCCCGGCCCGCCGATCAGCTCCCTACGAGGAAAGGCCGCCGCCCGGTGCACCGGGCGGCGGCCTTCTTTCACGCGACGCTCACTTGCGCTTGCGGATCTCCTCGGCGGCCTGCGGGACGACCTTGAACAGGTCGCCGACCACGC